>NZ_JBRECM010000003.1:0-509356 GCF_052906305.1 Paenibacillus sp. SER-28
TACGCATCGTCGCCTTGGTAGGCCTTTACCCCACCAACTAGCTAATGCGCCGCAGGCCCATCCACAAGTGACAGATTGCTCCGTCTTTCCTCCTTCTCCCATGCAGGAAAAGGATGTATCGGGTATTAGCTACCGTTTCCGGTAGTTATCCCTGTCTTGTGGGCAGGTTGCCTACGTGTTACTCACCCGTCCGCCGCTAGGTTATGTAGAAGCAAGCTTCTACATAACCCCGCTCGACTTGCATGTATTAGGCACGCCGCCAGCGTTCGTCCTGAGCCAGGATCAAACTCTCCATTAAAGACCAACCGAAGCTGGTTTATAGAAAGAGCGATAAGCTCATTTTGAAACTGACGAGATAAAATATCTCTTGTTTGATTTTGCGAACAAAATCGTTTTACTCACTCGTTGTTCAGTTTTCAAAGATCAAACTTCTTTTCTTGTGGATTCAGTTTGTCGCCTCATCAACTCTTATATCATATCATGTCCGAACCAACTTTGCAAGCATTTTTTGAAATCTTTTTTTGTAACACTCGCTCACAATATTGTATTTCTTGGCCGGAATTAGAATATACCATATACATATCCCTTTTGCAAGCATTTATTAGATAAGATGTCACAATGCTTTATTATTATTCGTTTTCCTTCTATATAATAGCTCCTTTGTATCTATCTGCATCTAACTACAAAAAAAGAACCTCTTCCCTTAAGCAACAGGAAAGAGGTTCTGTGTTATATATCTACTGATTATTCGGAGCCCATAAAGGCAAAGCGGATCACTACAATAATAGCAAGCACCCACATGAGCCAGTGAATTTTAACTTTATTGCTGGTAAACAGGTTACTAAACACAGCCAGCACAACGTAAGACAGAATACCAGCAGAGATACCATTCGCGATTCCACCTGTGAAAGGCATCAGCACAATGGTCAAAAATGCAGGAAACGCCAACAGAAAGTTATCCCAGTCGATATTGCGAACCTGACTCATCATTAGGACCCCAACGATAATCAGAGCTGGAGCAGTAGCGGCAGAAGGCACAACCAGAGCCAACGGTGCAATAAACAGGGCCAACAAGAACAGAATACCTGTCGTTACAGCAGTCAATCCGGTACGTCCACCTTCTTCTACCCCTGCGGAGCTTTCTACGAATGCTGTAATCGTACTTGTACCCAATACTGCACCAGTACTTACCCCAACTGCATCCACCAGCATCGCTTTACCGATAATTTTCTCGCCTTTTTTCTTATCTTTCATTATACCCGCGCGTGTAGCCGTACCTACCAAGGTACCGAACGTATCAAACAACTCTACAAATGTGAAAATGAAAATGATATCAAACAGACCGATATGCAAAGCTGCTTTCAAGTCTAACTGACCTACAGCCAAATTACTGAAATCAGGAATCCAGTTGCCTGTTGTCAAGCTACTCAAATTTGTTACTCCCATCGGAATACCGATTAATGTAGTAGCTACGATCCCAATCAGCAATGCACCTTTGACCCGTACGACCATCAGTGCTGCGATAATAAGCAATCCGATTAGCGCCAGCAGTGCATCCTTTTGATGTACCAGACTTCCCAGAATCAAATTAAAAGCATGACCCGGAACCGGTTGACCAACATCTGTCCCTGGAACGATGCTCACCATAACCAGATTACAAAGCTTGAAGCCGACAATCGTAATAAACAAACCGATACCTACTGTAATGGCTGTCTTTAAATTTTCCGGAACTGCAACAAGCAGCATCTGTCTTACTCGTGTCACGGTTAAAATCAGAAAGACGATACCGGATATAAATACAGCGCCAAGTGCCGCTTGCCAAGTAATCATGCCATTGGAACTCAGGACTACAGTCATAAAATAAGCATTTAAGCCCATACCCGGCGCCATGCCGATCGGCACATTAACGAATAACCCCATCAGTATGGTAACCAAACCTGCACCTACCGCCGTCGCAAAAAAGACAGCTTCACTGGGCATACCTGCTCCAGTCGGACCTAAAAAGGTATTGTTGACCACCAGAATATAAGCCATGGTCATAAAAGTAGTAATCCCCGCAATAATCTCTGTGCGGACGTTCGTGCCATGTTCCTTTAATTTAAAGAAACGCTCCATGAGTCGTAATTCCTCCTACGCAAAGCATACTCGTATTGTTGTCGTTCGTTTGAAGTAATATTCGCATTCATATGCGCTATATTATTACATTCGTTATTTTAGGCTCTCACCTACTGCTTGTCAACAGAAAAAGCGAATGTTACAAATTGAACACATATGTATTGTTCGGAAAACAGAAAACCCGCAAGCTATTATGCAGCTGACGGGTTATCATTTAGAGGAATCAGATAAAATCTTCATCGTGCAATTCCTTTCATGCTGTATATGTGTATGCGTCCTTATGAGAAGGTTATTGCAATTTTACCAACAGCGTGGTGGGTTTCGCTTAAAGCGTGTGCGTCATACAAACCTTTTTGTGAAAAAGGAAACGTAGCTCCTACTACCGATCTTACTTTCTTTTGCTCCAACAGATCGGCAATTTCCTGTAGTTGCTGTCCGTTGGGCTCCAGCCATATATTTTGGGCTGTTACGTTGTACTCCTTCACCAACTCTTCGTCAAAATTGCTGACAATGGATATGATCCGTCCGGTATCCTTTTTCACTACCTTAAGGCTGTTTTTCTGAACATCCCCACCCATCGTATCGAACACCACGTCCACATCAGATAAAACTTCCTCAAAACGAGTTGTACGATAGTCAATGATTTGGTCGGCTCCCAATGAAGCAAGCAATTCATGATTACGCTCACTGGCTGTAGTAATGACATAGGCTCCGGCCTGTTTGGCAAACTGGATAGCAAACATACCTACGCCACCTGCACCTGCATGGATTAATACTTTTTCCCCTTTGGTCAGTTGACCATGTGTAAAGAGCGCCTGCCAAGCAGTCAACCCCGCCAAAGGTACAGAAGCGGCTTTCTCCCAAGAAATTGAGGCGGGTTTACGTGCCAGCAGATGATCATCCACCAAGGTATACTCGGCATAAGTACCGAATCGGGTGGTGTCCGGGCGTGCAAACACTTCATCTCCCACTTTCCAATCGGTGACCTCGCTGCCTACTTCCGAAATAGTACCGGCTACATCCCAGCCTAAAATAATCGGGAACTCCCAATCCATCATTTGTTTTAAGTAACCTTCACGTAGCTTCCAGTCAATTGGATTGATGGAGGTAGCCGCCACTTTGACTACAACCTGGTGAGCCTGTGGTGTAGGAGTAGGCACTTCTCTTTCTTTCAATTCATCCTTGCTTCCATACTGATCTATAACGATGGCTTTCATATTCATTTCCTCCTCGCACATTTACATATTCTTTACATTGCTAGACATACGTTGTAGCACATCTGTCAAAACCACAATTTCCTCATCTGTAAACTTACATAGCAGCTTTTCCTGAAAGGCTTGTCTTTGCTCTGACAAAACTTGCAGCTCTTGAACCCCTAATTCGGTCAAACGTATATAGGTCACACGCTTATCCTGCTCTTTTTTACTACGTAAAATCAGACCTTCCTCTTCCAGCCTTCTCAGATGTCGGGTCACTGCTGCACCATCCAGAACGAGCAGATGTTGGAGCTCTAGCTGACTTAGTTCCTGACGATGATCAATATGATACAAAATTTCGACCTTGGTAAAACTGGTTTTTAATTGTGCTTCAAAAGCGTTATTCATTTCTTTACACAAAAGATGCATGCGATAAAACAACTGGCTTCTTTCAGAGCAATGTTCGATGACAAACCCTCCTTCTAATGCTTGACCCATCAATTGATGTATCAGGTATTATACACCGTCACTAGAAATAAACAAGTCTGAGACAAGTATATACAAATCCTACATTCACAAAAAAAAGCTCAAGCTAAGCGGATAGCCTGAGCATTCTAGAACTTGTAGTTAGTAGGGTCATTCAATAAAACGATGAAATGGTCCAAATTACAGTGTATTCATAAATCCGATAATACGGGCCGCCATCCGCTCGTGGCCTGCCTGATTCGGGTGCAGGCCGTCAGGAACACCATTTTCCCCTGTAAAGTACATTTGTTTATGTACAGGCAATAGTGGTTGAATTCCGGTGATATTCCACAGATCGCAGCACGGGAAAGAATAAAGTGAGGCCACTTCTCTCACAGCCTGTGCATACGCGCTATAGACTTGACCAGTAATGGCATTAGGCAGATGCTCAGGAACCGTATCACTTGATCCGTGAGGCGGAGTCAAAAAGACGATCAGCTTGTCCGGATAACGGTTAATTAATCCTTCGGCGATATGCTTGAGCGCACCATAAAACGTACGCGTTTCTGTCGATGGCGTATTCAAGCTACCGAACGATATTTCTCCCATCGAAAAATCGTTTCTCCCCCCCATAAAAAAGATCACGTTCGCATGAGGGTTCATTTTCTCATAACGCTCACACATCGGTTCAAAACCGCCACTGGCTACACTGCTGCCGGATATGCCGTGATTCTCAAAGGTTTGGAATCCCAGTGCGTCGCTCACAAGATGGGGATAAGGCTTTTCTTTATCACGCAATTCATATCCATACGTAATGCTATCGCCCAGAAATACAGCATGGCTGCCTTGGTATTTGCCTTGATTAATTGTCATTCGATGTCTCTCCTATCTATTAGATCGTATTGTTGATTTCGATAAATTTATGTTCAATCGCTGTCATTTCGTGATTTGGACGAGAGATTAAATATGTATCCATGTAGCCGAAGGTTGGGGGAGTGGGCAAATAGGATGTTACTTTGAATTGCCGCGCAAGCCTTTTAGACATAAGGGTGATTCCCATTCCCATCAAGGCAAATTCCACCATCGTATCAAACACACCGACCTCCACCACCTCGCCATGGGTCAATTGCATGTCCTGATACATCTTCTTTAAATGCGTTAGGTACAGGCAGCCATCCGACAATATGATAATAGAAGCTCCTTGCAGCACCTGTTTGAGATCCGAGCCTTCATGTATACCTTTCCCCACCAGCACCAGCTCTTCACGGCATATTTTTTGATAATGAATATACGGGTTGGTGGGATAGCCTGTGACAAAAGCAATATCGAGCTCGCCATCGAGGATCAATCGCTCCATTTCCGTGGTGGTTCCGGTTTTTAATGTAACCGAGGCCTGCGGGTACAGCTCGTATACCTTCGTAAGCGCCCTTGTTGTTTCCCCCGCAACAATGGACTGCATCGTACCGATGCGCAGCTTTTCCTCCTGCGGTCTCATTTTCATCTCCGTGTCTTGCCATAGCAACAACATTTGCTTGAACTGAGCATATAGGATTTCTCCTGCAGGTGTCAGCTCCATACCACGGGGCTTTCGGTAAAATAACGCTGTGCCGTAATGAGCCTCCAGCTTCTTTATTTTGGCCGTCATATTCGATTGCAGGTGATTCAACTTTTGAGCTGCTTCTGTCAGGCTTCTCAGCTCTGCCACCGAAACAAATGCTTGCATATTTTCAATATCCATCTCTTCATCTCCCATCAAATAAAATGATATCTATATCATAAACAAGCATTATTATTTATGAGTTAAATGTATTATATTGGCCTTGGATGCTATTTTCCACCCTCATTTTAAAAATCAGGAGGTATGGCAACATGATCAAAAAGAAGATTCGTGTAGGTATCGTAGGAGGTTCGATGAATAATAAATGGGCCAGTCAAACGCATATTCCGGCTTTGCTCAAGCACTTAAACCTGGATATCACTGCCGTCGGTACCTCTCGTATGGAGAGTGCGCGACAAAGCGCAGAAGAAGTAGGCGCGGCACTGGCTTTTGATGATGCCAAAAAGCTCGCAGCTTCCGAGGATGTGGATATGGTCGTGGTGAGCATAAAAGTTCCCCATCATTACGAGGCGGTGATGGCGGCAATTCAAGAGAGTAAGCACATTTTTTGTGAATGGCCCTTGGGGGCAAACACTGCGGAAGCTGCTAAAATGGCCAAGGCGGCGGAATTGGCAGGCATTCATCATACCGTCGGCTTGCAGGCACGACAGGATCTTGAAGTGCAAACGATGAAAAAACTCGTAGAGGGCGGAGAGATTGGTGAAATTATATCCTGTCATATGCAAGTAGCTACTCCCGGTAAAGGAGGACAAGTAAATCAGGACACTGCTTATTTGCTGAATAGAGCCAATGGGGCTAATCTGCTCACGATTAATGGCGGGCATTCCCTAGATGCACTGCAATACATCGTTGGCGAATTCCGCGAGTTATCGGCCATCACATCATCCCGCTATAACGAAGCCACTATTCAGGAAACGGGTGAAGTCATTTCCAAGGATACAGCCGATCAGATTCTGATTCACGGGCTGTTGGAAAAAGGAGTACCGGTATCCGTTCACATTCAAGGTGGAGTAAATTCTAAGTTTGAGATAGAGATTCAGGGGAAAAAGGGCATTTTGCGTTTGACACAGAATCCTTCGCTTGGGCATGTTCAATTTGGGAATCTAACGCTCGAAAAACTTGTGTACGATCCAAGCAGTACGCAGAGTCATGGTCCTAATGGCTCTTTTGAACAAATAAGTATAACTAGAGAGCCTAATACAAGCCTGGATTTCCCAAAACAAGGGGTAACCCTGAATGTAGCCAAGGCTCATTATGTTTTTGCCGAGGATATTTTGACACACACCCGTCTCGCTCCCGATTTCAACCATGCCTTAAAGCTGCACCAGCTACTGGACCGCATTGAGGAATCGGCTGCAACTGGGAAAAAGATCGTATGGTAAGGTAGGATTATAAAAAAAGAACCTTCAACCCCACGATAGATGTGGAGTTAAAGGTTCTTTATATTGTGCTACCTTTTTAATGAAGTCATGTGTTCTCCACTTTTATCCTGTCACCTTCAACCAAAATAACTTCGGCGTTGCTGATTGGATATAAATTTAATTGGCTGCCATATTCCTCAATGATGTTCTCCACCGCTTTTTTAAACGGAATGTTCGTATGATGGGGGACTGGATAGAATCCAATGACCCCTAGCGCAGCAAAGGAATCTAATGCAGGGGCCTCCTGAACATCGTCCATAAGTTGAACATATTCGATATTCGGTGATAAAATCAACGAACCGGCAGATTCGCCTATATACAATTTCCCTGCGTTAACTTCTTCAGCAATGATTTTGTCAGCCCCAGTTCTTTTTAACTCTTGAAGTAAATAAAATGTGTTGCCTCCGGTAATATAAATATAGTCATTTCCTCTAATTTTACTCGCTATTTCATCCCAGGTTGCTGTGCTTATTTCGATTTCATCCACGACTAATCCTAAACTCTCTAATGCTTTTTTTCCTGATTCCACATAAAACTTAACTTTCTCTGGAATACTTGCGGTTGGGATGAAGGTGACTTTTTTTCCTTCCAAGTTTTCACCGACGAAATGGACTAACCATGGTGCAACATCCTTAAATGAGGACGACAAAAATAATTTTTTCATCTCTTTATTCTCCTTAGAACAGCGTCTAATGAAACGGGATATGTAACACTTTACTCTAGGTATATTATAAAATATATTAGTATCAAAACATGACACCATTGGAGGATAACATAAAAAGCTTGAAGCTGATAAAGTCATATAAAAAAGAAGACATTATTATTGAATAATATCTCCTCTTTTTCAACCTCATATCCGTTGTAAATAACTGGGGTTCCTTGATTTTGACCCATAAAAATACTCTCTTCCCCGCTCTCATTTTGGAGTGGGAGCAGATGTTCGACCTTGAATCCGTAAAAAAGACTCCTGCCGCACAGCGATATTTCGGCCGATGCGGAGGAGTCCTGATGTTGTATTGGTGAATCTCAAAAGGTTTGTGATTACAGGGCGGGAGTTCCCGCGTTTATTCCCACTCAATCGTTGCTGGTGGTTTGGAGGTGATATCGTACACGATGCGATTCACGTTATCCACTTCGTTTACGATACGTACCGAAATTTTCTCCAGCACATCCCAAGGGATACGTGCCCAGTCGGCGGTCATACCGTCGATGGAGGTTACTGCACGAATACCTACAGTGTAAGAATACGTACGAGCATCGCCCATAACGCCAACACTCTTCATATTCGGCAAAGCGGTGAAGTATTGCCAGATTTCCCGGTCCAGACCGGCTTTAGCAATCTCCTCGCGCAAAATGTAATCCGACTCACGAACAATCGTTAGCTTGTCCTCTGTCACTTCACCCAGCACACGAATGGCAAGACCCGGACCTGGGAATGGTTGACGCCATACAATCTCAGCTGGCAATCCACATTCTTCGCCGACTTTACGCACTTCGTCCTTGAACAGAGCATTCAACGGCTCGATCAGCTTGAACTTCATGTTCTCTGGCAAACCACCCACATTATGATGAGATTTAATGGTCTGTGCCGTTGCTGTTCCGCTCTCTACAATATCCGTATACAGCGTACCTTGTGCCAGGAAAGTAAAATCGTCAAATTGAGAAGATTCTTCCTCGAACACATAGATAAACTCGTTACCGATGATTTTACGTTTTTGTTCTGGATCATCGACTCCTGCCAGCTTGGACAAGAAGCGCTCACGTGCGTCAATTTTGACAACTTTCATATCAAATTTACCAACGAACGTCTCCATTACACTTTCGGCTTCACCTTTGCGCAGCAATCCATGGTCAATGAACATACACGTCAGTTGGTCACCGATCGCTTTGTGAATGAGCATCGCTACAACGGAAGAATCCACGCCACCGCTTAAGGCACACAATACTTTCTTGTCGCCTACCTGTTGACGAATCTCACGAATCTGATCTTCAATGAACGACTCCATGGTCCAGTTGCCTTCACAACCGCACACTTCATAAAGGAAGTTGCTGATCATCTCGTTACCTTGAACGGAATGACGCACCTCTGGATGAAATTGCACCGCATACAGATTCCGCTCCAGGTTACTCATCGCGGCAATCGGCGCACTCTCTGTTCCTGCATCCAGTGTAAAGCCAGTCGGCAGATCTGTAACGTGATCCCCATGACTCATCCATACGGTTTGACGAGAATCCAATCCTTTAGCCAAGCGGGCATCCTGATTGAATTGCACGTCTGCTTTGCCATACTCACGCTTGCCCGCACGTTCTACCTTACCATCCAGTTGGTGAGCCATCAGTTGCATGCCATAACAAATACCAAAGATAGGGATGCCAAGATCATAAATTGCCCGATCCACCTGAGGAGCATTGTCTGTATATACGCTGGAAGGTCCGCCTGAGAAAACAATCCCTTTTGGCGCCAGCTCTCTCAGCTTCTCCGCAGGCGTATTGTATGGAAGGAGCTCGCTATATACGCCGAGATCCCGAATTCTTCTTGCGATTAACTGGTTGTATTGTCCTCCAAAATCAAGAACTACAACGATTTCATTAGGCTTATTCATTACCGTGCCTCCCTCAATTGTTCGTTTCATTATACGCAACGATAAAACAAGACGTCAAGAAATCAACCGGAGTTGAGTGGGCATGAAAAGATTGTTAAAATGAATTGATTCTAAAATACTCAATCTGTTCGTAGGAGTGTAAACGATGGATGTGCTGAAGTGGATCGCGCAATTGTTCGAAGAATACGGCTACGGCGTCCTTTTTTTCGGCTTGCTGCTTGAGTTTATTGCTTTACCATTTCCCGGGGAAACCACAATGGCTTATGCGGGATATCTCTCCTATGCCGGTACCTTGGATTTCGGTAAACTGGTGCTACTAGCTTTTCTGGGCACAACCCTCGGTATGACTATTACCTACTTTATTGGAAGATGGGCTGGACTCCCCTTTATTCAGAAATACGGTAAATGGGTTTTGTTATCGCCGGACAAGCTTCAGAAAACACAAAAATGGTTCCAACGATATGGATACTGGCTTATCTTCCTTGGATATTTTATCCCCGGTGTCAGGCATTTTACCGGTTATTTTGCCGGGATTATTGCTCTTTCTTTCCGTAAATTTGTCTTGTATGCTTACAGCGGCGCTTTATTCTGGGTCATCCTCTTTCTAAGCATCGGCAAGCTATTTGGTCCCCAATGGGATGCCATTTTCCATTTGGTAGAGCTGTATGCGCTGCGAATTGCGGGAGTCGTCGGGTTCATAATCCTGCTGTATATTATTTACCGGTGGAGAAGCTCCCTGTTTAGCTCGCTACGCAAATCTGAAAAATCGGTGAAAACCAGCAACAAGGATGACTTGAAGTAGTCAAACTCCTGCTGCCTTACGGCTACGAATCCTTGCATAATACATCGAAATCACGATAGATATCACCACAAATCCCGCGCCTCCAACCCAACCCAACATACGCGGCTCCATCATTTCAATCGCCACCCCTGCTCCAAACATAGACAATCCGATGGTACCTTGGCTCCACGCCGTCAGCATGCCCAACAATGGACCCTGTAAATACAATGGGGTCTCCCGCATTAATAATGTATCCAGACAAATGGCCCCTACCCCGCCAGCCAACGAAATTAAGAAGTAAATAGCAACCGCCGCCCATGCGTGATAAATACCGCTTAAACCCATAAGTAAAATCCCCTCCAACAAAAGGCATACCAGTCCTCCCTTCAACAAAGAACCACTGAATAAATATCCTATTGCATAGCTGGCAACCAGACCCGCGCCCAAAGCGGCGTAAAACAATCCGATTCCGGCATCGCCCAGCCTGAATTCCTGCACTGCATATACACTAATCAGAACATTATCAATGCCATTGAGCATGGGAACCAGCAACTCAAATGCAACAACAACTTGGAGAGGAACGGATGCACGAATACAGTCCAACATTCGCGATCTGCTCCGGTTTGGATGATCCTCCCTGCTTATTTTCTCCTTCATGACAGGTGGAAATGCAATATTGCGAACGATCAAACCTGCGGCAAAAAAACTTGCTGCGTTCAATATAAATGCAGCTTGTGGTCCAAAGAGAGCAGATATGATGCCTCCGGCAGCAGCACCAACGACCAGCACCAGCCCGCTCATCACCTGCTCAAGACTGTTCACCTTCAATAATTTGGAGGGACGAACAAGCAGCGGAATGGATGATTTACGAGCAGGAGCATACAAAGCTTCTCCGCAGGCTAGCAGGGTACTGACTCCATAAATGATCCATATGTCCTCAGGACTATGAACACCTAAAAAGGCAAGGGCTGCCAAGCCTCTGAAAAGATCCGTGGTCATCATAAGCATACGCCGGGATATGCGGGTAATAAGCACGCCCGCCGCAGGTGACAGGACTAAAAAAGGAATCACCCGCAATCCCAGCAGGATACCCACACTGAATCCCGAACCGGTAAGCCGATAAATTAAAGCCAACAAAGCGATCTGACAGAATCGGTCTCCCATTCCGTTAATGATACCTGCGGCAAATAACTTCCTGTATTGTCTATCTACCATTTTAATCAACTCCGATACTTAGGGTTCATTCATTATACATAAATCTAATTAGTTATATATCTAATTTATAAAAATCGCTCTATAATCGTCAAGGCATAAATTCATATATTCAGAGCATACTAAGCCAACAAACTCCAATATCGGAGGATTTTACGTATGCCAAATCAGAATAAAAGTTGTCCACTTACTCATGTGTCCTCTAACTTGAGGGATAATGTAAACCATATCGAAAGCTCCTTTGGAAACAGCGGAGATGTAATCATTAAAGAGCTATTATGGATGCAAAAATGGCCAGCAGCTTTGTTTTATATCGATGGTCTGATTAACACTCAATTGCTCCATGATTCCGTTCTACGTTCATTAATGCGGGTAAACGAGCATCATGTACCGGAGGGTGCGGAACCGTTCGACTATTTAAAGGATCAAGTTTTGATTGCAGGTAACTCAGGTAGTGTGGACGAAATGGATGCCTTATTCAACCAGATGCTATCTGGCGGTATTATCATTTTGCTGGACGGATACGCAAAGGGCATATGGATTGATGCGGTCGGTTGGGAGGATCGCAGTGTCAGCGAACCCCAATCCCAAAGTGTCGTACGGGGTCCAATGGAGGCTTTTACCGAAAATTTGCGTACCAATACTGCCCTAATTCGTAGGCGAATCCGCGATCCGCGTCTCTGGATGGAAACAAGACAGATCGGCCAAGTGACTCATACCAATGTGGCCGTGATGTATGTCAAAGGGATTGCTGACGAAGGAGTTATTCAGGAACTGAGAGAACGTCTGGACCGAATTGATATTGACGGGATTTTGGAAGGGGGTTACATCGAGGAGGAAATTCAGGATGAAACCTTCACCCCGTTTCCCACCATTTATAACAGCGAGCGCCCGGATTCGGTCGCTGCTAGCCTACTGGAGGGCCGAATCGCTATCTTGGTGGACGGGACCCCCTTTGTACTGTTGATACCCGCATTGTTCGTTCAATTTTTCCAGTCGGCGGAGGACTATTACCAGCGTGCTGACATCAGCACTTTGCTGCGTTTGCTGCGTTTCTTTTCCTTTTTTATCGCTTTGCTTGCACCAGCAGTTTATATTGCGGTAACTACCTTTCATCAAGAGATGATTCCTACAAACTTATTGGTCAGTCTCGCAGCACAAAGGGAAGGCGTACCGTTTCCAGCCTTTATCGAGGCGATGCTCATGGAAATTACTTATGAAATTTTGCGTGAAGCAGGAGTCAGAATTCCGAGGACAGTCGGACAGGCTGTATCTATTGTAGGGACACTGGTTATTGGGCAAGCAGCCGTGGATGCGGGGGTTGTCTCGGCGGCTATGGTCATTATCGTGTCAATCACCGCCATCTCCAGCTATGTTATTCCAGAAAACGGCCTGTCGATAGCGGTTCGTATTATACGCTTCGCCTTAATGATGCTAGCCGCAGCCTTCGGGCTTCTTGGAATATTGATGGGTTTAATCGTGCTTTTACTGCACTTAACCAGTCTGCGATCGTTTGGAGTATCTTATATGAGCCCGTTTGGTCCCTATGTGGAAAGCGATATGAAAGATACGCTGTTTCGCCTACCTTGGCCTCGCATGACGACACGGCCTCAATCCATTTCTATCCAAAATATGATCCGCCAAAAAACGAAAAAAAGACGGATTGGCAATAAATCAAAAACCAGAAGGGATCAACCATGAAGCAGACCATACATTTGCTCATCGTCTGGGGGCTGATTGCTTTACTATTGGGTGGATGCTGGGATCGCAAAGAATTAAACGAGCTGGGCATCGCTATTGGGATCGGAGTGGATATGGAAGGTGACCAGTATCAGGTGACGGCTCAGGTGGTTATTCCTTCGGCAGTAGCTTCCAAATCTTCACCAAGTGCAGGCTCGCCCGTCGTTACTTATGAGGCCACTGCGCCCACAATTCAAGAGGCTATTCAAAAAATGACGGATACAAGCCCGCGAATCATCTATTTATCTCATATTCGTATGCTGATTTTAGGTGAAGAGTATGCGAGAAGAGGAATTTCTGATGCGATTGAAGCCTTGATGCGAGAGCCTTTTACTAGAAGTGACTTTTATATTGCGATAGCCAAAGATAACAAGGCTTCCACGATGCTAAAGATCCCCACTCCACTTGAAAAGTTACCGGCCAATAAAATGTTTGCTTCATTGGATACGTTAACCAAAACATGGGCTCCTGCCACCAAAGTAACCATGGATCAACTGCTGAGCGACTTGGCTAATCCTGACATCCAGTCCACTCTGCCCGCTTTGGAAGCTTTGGGAGATATAGAATCGTCTAATGAAAAAGGTATAGATGACACCAAAAGCATATCTCCTGGAACCATACTGAGGTTCTCCGGTATCGGTGTCTTAAAAAAAGACCGCTTGCTGGGCTGGATCAATGAACAAGACAGCAAAGGGTTTAATTACATTCGGAATACAGTGGAATCAACTACAGGACACGTCGACTGTCAGGGAGGGGGGACTATCGCCTTATTAGCCTTGAACAGCGAAACCCAAAAAAAAGTGATCATTCGCGATGGAGAACCTGTTATCTCCATATCCGTTACCAACGACAGCACTGTACGAGAGGTCAATTGTAAGCATATGAAATTAAGCAGTATGGCTGATATTAAAGAAATTGAGGCCGCAAGCAATGAAAAAATCGTTGAAATTATGAAGCATTCCGTAGAGACTGTTCGTCGTGAGTTTAAATCAGACATTTTCGGCTTTGGTCAGCTGATCCACCAGTCCAAACCAGAGCTTTGGAAAAGACTAAAAGAAGAAAAAGAAAATCCATTTATGGACTTACAGATTGAATATAAGGCAAAGACGACGATCAAAAAAATTGGTTCTTTGTTTGAATCGTTCCAAAAAGAAATGAAGGAGTGAGCTGGGTGGAGGAGAAAGGGCGTATCAGCATTACAAATATAGCCGTACTCGTATTTTTGAGTATTATCGGAGACTGCGTATTGGTGTATCCCTCCCTCATTACTAGCATATCCAAGCAGGATGCCTGGATCAGCTCATTTCTAAGCATCCCCGCAGGACTAGCTGTACTGCTGCTGCTCCTGCGGGTACACCAGCTATACCCTGAACTTACCTTTATTCAGCTCTGCCAGCGAATTTTGGGTCCGTGGCTAGGCGCCCTCATCTCAATATGGTATTTGTTCCATTTAATGATGAATTCAGCGATTTATTTAAGAGAAGTTGGAGATTTTATGAACAGCCAGACCTATGTGATGACACCTCTTCCCGTTATCAATTTACTCTTAATCCTTGTGCTGATGTGGGGGATGTATATGGGATTGGAGCCTATTGCCCGTACGGCTCAAATCTTATTTCCATTGTGCTTGGCTTTCGCTTTGTTTTTAATCCTGTGCTTGCTTCCCCAATGTGAAAGTCAGCAGCTTAAGCCTATTATGGAGCAAGGTATTCCTAAGATTATGGAAGGCAGCCTATTTGCGCTCTCCTACCCCTTCGGAGAATTAGCTTTTTTACTCATGATTTTCCCCTATGTAAGCAAAAAACCGGGTCTAAAAAAATCGGTTTTACTAGCCGGCCTTACTGCCAGCGTTCTGTTAAGCGTACTACTCCTGGTTTCTCTCATGGTTCTGGGCCCTTTTGTAACCGAACACAGCGTGTATACCTCTTATATGCTATCTAAAAAAATTAACATAGGGAATTTCTTACAGAGGGTTGAATCCCTGATGAGCACAGCGTGGATTATCACTACTTTTGTTAAAACCATCTTACACTTTTATGCCTTTACCTTAGGAATGACTCAGCTACTGCGTTTAGACAATGTACGGACTTTTCTGGGCCCTAGCTTCATGATCCTGTTTGGTCTGATTATCGTGTCGGCACCCAACATTACTTATTATCTGGATACGATCGTTCACGCCTGGATTTATTGGGATTTGACTGATTCCGTGGTCCTTCCCTTGCTGCTGCTTGTCGTATACAAGTTTAGATCGAAAGGCCGTCACAGCCTGGGACCTGGTTGACCCTCACCCTTAACGGAAGGAGCCTTAACATGCTGATCACCATTGTCATTATCTGTATCGGTCTAGCCATTGCTGCCAAAGATTTACCAGGCTTGTACCGAAAGCATCGCTTTAAGGATATGTTCGTGTATATCATTATGCTCGGATTAGGCACATGGCTTAGTATTCTTGCTGCAAAATTAGAGGTTACGCCAAGCCCGCTGATTCTGATTGAAGCCATCTATAACCCTGTTAACGCTTTTGTGTCAAATATATTTGGTTTTTAGAAAGGAGGCAGCCACATGTTAAAAAAAGCACGTATTAGCGTTCGGCAAGTGACTGTCCTGATGTTCCTGAGTTTAATCGGGGATATGCTCTTAATCTATCCGACTATCATTACACATATTGCTCAGCAGGATGCCTGGATCAGCTCTATATTATCTATCCCGTTGGGCTTAGTTATCATTTATGTACTTATTCGCGTTCATGAGCTCTACCCGAATCTTTCGCTTATTGAAGCCATCCGCAAAATTTTGGGACCTGTGTTCGGATCTATTGTTTCCTGCTGGTATCTGTTTTATTTTTTTATGGGTACCGCCCTTAATGCGAGAGAGGTAGGAGATTTTCTGAGTACACAATTATTTGAAGAAACCCCTTTGAGCGTTCTACTGGCGATGGAAGTTTCACTACTGGTGCTTACTGCGCTAGCGGGAATTGAAGCCTTTAGTCGGGTTAGCGAGATTTTGCTACCTGTGTATGTACTCATCTTCTGTGGTCTGATCTTGGCACTCCTGCCACAAATTCAGCTTTCTAATGTACGGCCTGTTTTGGAAAACGGGCTCGCTCCTGTTGCTAAAGGGATGGTTCCAGGCGCGGGAATGCCTTTTGCCAGCATGTCTATCATGCTCATGGTATTTCCTTTTGTAAACAAAAGAGGCCACTTTAAAAGAGATATGCTGCTGGCGTCGCTCATAGGCGGAGTGCTGATTACCCTCTTTTTACTGCTCTCCCTCCTTATCATTGGGCCCTTTGTGACCAACTACAGTCCATACATTTCTTCTGCACTTACAACAAAAATCAATGAACTGAATTATATTACACGCATTGAGTCGCTTGTCTCATTAACCTGGGCACTGGCCGCTTTTTTCAAGGGAGTCATTTTCTTTTACGCGTTTACCTTCGGAACAACCCAACTATTCCGAATTTCTAATATCCGTCCCTTTGTCATCCCCGCAGGAGGGCTTGTGTTTGGCATGACCATTTCGATAACCCCAAATGTGTTTTATTATGTAAGAACTCTGGTTTATCCTATGTCTACTTGGCATTATACCAACGGCTTGATCATTCCGCTTGTTTTATGGGGTGTTTATCTCTGCAAGCAAAAGTGGAAGCATCGACAAAACGCATCTAAAAATTAACAAAAACCTTTTGAAACCGATGCTTAAAAAAGCATAATCCGATTCCAAAAGGTTTTCTTTGTTCTTCACTTACGCCATATCCTGAATGTAAGCCAGCGCAGCATCGATATGCCCTTTCACTCTTAAACCACGCCATTCATGAACTAAAATTCCATTTTCGTCAATAAGGAACGTAGACCGAACAATACCCATGTACTGCTTGCCGTACATCTGTTTTTGCTGCCATACACCATACGTCTCAGCGACCTGATGCTCTTCATCAGATAACAACTGAAAAGGGAGTCCGTACTTTGCAATAAACTTGTCATGCTGCTTGAGTGGATCTGGGCTTATCCCCAAAATCACCGTGTTCAAGCCTTCAAACTCCGTATGTTTATCCCGAAAATCACAAGCCTGGGTCGAGCAGCTAGAGGTCAAATCCTTGGGATAGAAATACAGCAACACCCTATTACCTCGATAATCAGACAGCTTGACACGCTTTCCTTCACTCCCAGGCAATTCAAAATCCGGTGCCTCTTGCCCAATAACGGTAAATATCGTGGACATCTCATCATCTCCTATCTTGTGGGGGCTTATGTGATCTGACCTACGAGCCTGCCCCTCTGTAGCGGCGAATTCCCCAGTTCCATGCCAGTAAGCCCAAGGTCAGAAAGACAATCCCCATCACAGGAGTTAAGAGAGCCATATGGCGCATGTCCTCTCGGTGGAGGAATAGGGAGGCTGGATATACACCAACAAAAGCAAAAGGTAGTATCCAAGTCAGCACAACCTGAATGGCACGGTTATAGATGGTCACCGGATAACGTCCGTAGCCCTGAATATTGTACATGAGCGGAATAATTCCAGTGGGCGCATCCGAAAAGAATGAAAGAGAAGTCAATATGGTGTAAATGCCCGTATAGATTGCCACGGCACTTAGGCTCAAAACGATCAGCGCTGGTACGAACCACCACTCCATAGCCAAGTCCATCTGTGCCCCGCTGATCCCCATAATAATCAGACCGATCACTGAGCCCACCAGCGCGGGCGGGTCCACATTTTCAAGGAAAATCTGGAACAGATTATATGCAGGACGAGTCATTACCCGATCGAGCTCACCTTTCACAATATAACGTTCGCTAAAGTTCCAAAGGTTGACGAAACAGCTGAATAGTCCGTAAGGAACCATGAAAAATCCATAAACGAACACGACTTCATTTTCACTCCAGCCTCCCAAACTGTCTGTATGCATAAAAATAACCAGGATAAAAATAAGATTCGTGGCCTGAAACAGCAGGTCTGAAATCACTTCTACCCAAAAGTCAGCCCGATAGGTGAGCCGTGACTTCATGTAATTTTTCAAATATTCGCTAATGAGACCCAAATAGTACATCATCGGCTTACCCTCCCTGCACGAACAGACGTCTGCGCGCCAGTCGCCAAATGATGATCATCGGCACGAGCAGAACGACCAGCCAAATGATTTGGATACCCAGTACATTCCAGATGCCAACGCCTTTTACACGTCCCGTAAATACAGAACCCGGCAAATAGGTAATCGCCTGAAACGGCATCCATTGGGCGATCGTCGCCAGCCAGCCTGGAAACAAACTGATTGGCAAAATCAACCCAGAAAACAGATCTACAACTACGCGCTTCATACGCATCATGCCCTCATTATTTTCGATAAAAAAGGCCGTTAATCCCGTAATAATATTAATCTGAGTGTTGATCATAAAGCTAAAAAACAGCATGACCAGAAAACCAACCCAGGCTACCGGATCCGTGGGAAGCTTTACCGGAAATAACAGCATCGCAATCGCCATGCCTGGAATCATAAACAGCAGAAAACGGAACATACCCTCGCCGAGTCCTTGCATAAATTTAACAAGTACATAGTTATAAGGTCGGATCATCTGAATTGCAATGCTTCCATCACGTATATCCGTCGAGATCTCACGATCCAGATTGTTAAAATAAAAAGCTCTCGCCATCCACGATACTGCTACATACGTCGTCATCTGAGCAGCGGTAAAGCCTCCAATGCTACCCGCATCGCCATATATCGCTTTGTATGTGAAATAATACACGCCAATATTCATGCAATAAATAAGGATTCCTGAATAATAGTTCACACGATACGCAAGCATCGTGAGAAATCGGATACGAATAAAATCGGTGTATACGCTAAGCATGAACTTTGGCCTCCACTATCGGATTGCCCTGGCGTTCAGCCGAACCAGACTGATAGATACTGCGGACGATATCATCCGTGTTGGTTTCAATGATTTTGATATCCGTAATGTCCGTGCGACCGACTACGCAAGCGAGCACATCCGATACATTAATATGAAGAGGAATCCAAACTTTGGCAGCCAAATCATTATCCATCGTCCAAGCCAGTGGCATATCAGCAGTCCATGCCTGTAATTGCTCCAATTGGGTCGATGTGCCAAACTGGAACCGTACTTCTCGACCTGTCCCCCAACGCGCCTTCAGATCCTCCAGACCACCATCATAAATGATATTTCCATCATCCAGCATAATGACGCGCGAGCACAGCGCTTCAATATCCTGCAAATCATGGGTCGTCAGCAAAATAGTCGTACCGTGATCCCGGTTCATGTCCTTCAGAAACTCACGAATTTCGGATTTCACCATAATATCAAGCCCAATGGTCGGCTCGTCCAGAAAAACAATAGACGGATTGTGCAGCAAGGCAGCTACCAACTCACAGCGCATCCTTTGCCCGAGACTAAGCTTGCGTACCGGGCGGCTTAGCAGATCCTGCAATTGCAGCCTCTCTACCAGCTCATCCAGCCTACGTTTGAAGTCCGTAGCCGGAACCTGATATACTTTCCGCAGTAGTTGAAAAGACTCGATCACACCGATGTCCCACCAAAGCTGACTGCGCTGACCGAAAACAACGCCAATGTTGCCTACAAATTTCTCGCGTTCCTCATAAGGGACATAACCGCCCACCTTGAGATGTCCCGATGTCGGCACGAGAATGCCTGTCAGCATCTTAATCGTGGTGGACTTTCCGGCGCCGTTCTCACCGATATAACCGCATATTTCTCCTTGCGGAATACGGAAAGATATATCTTTGACCGCGGCTACCTCGTTGTATTCGCGGGCGAATAAATCAAGGAAGGCACCCTTTAAGCCCTCGCGATTTTTTTGAACCTTAAATGTTTTGCGCAGATCCTGCACATCAATTGCCAGCATGTTATACCTCTCAATCAGGATTTGTAAAATCCATAGTTAAATTGATTGTGCTCCAAAAAGAAATTATAATGTAATGAACTGAAAAGCGAAAGGGAGAGCATCCATGACAAGCAGAACCAAAAGGACGATATGGTCGGTTCTAGCCGTGGTAATCGTCGCGATTGTCGGCTTTGCCGTGTACTATTTTACATCCATTTATAATCAGCTGGATAATCTGCATAAAGAGGGCGCTAACTCCCCCTTCAAAAATGTAAAGCAGGTCGATCAGGTTCGTACGCCAGAACCACCCAAGTGGGAAGGTACCGATATGGTTAACATTTTACTGATGGGTGTCGATGGGCGCGGTATCCAGAAAGGGGAAGTCCCCCGATCAGACAGCATGATGGTTGTATCACTGGACCCCGTTAAGAAAAAAATCCACCTGTTCTCTATTTTGCGTGATACGTACGTGGATATTCCCGGCTACGGAAAAAATCGAATTAACACTGCCATTACTCACGGACCCAACACGGCCATGAAGACGGCTGGCGACCTGTTAGGCATCCCGGTGCAATATTATGTCTACACGGATTTCCAGGGCTTTATCAAACTGGTGGATGCCGTAGGCGGGATTGATTTTGAAGTGGAAAAGGATATGCATTATACAAGTAATGCGGATAAACATCAGTACGATATTGATTTGAAAAAGGGCATGCAGCATCTAGATGGCAACACGGCGCTTCAATATGTGCGGTTCCGCCACGATGCAATGTCCGACTTCTCCCGATCAGGACGGCAACGGGCATTCTTGGAAGCCGTAGCCCAGAAAATGCAGACCACGACTTCCATCGCTAACTTGCCGAATATTTTAGAGCAGGTTAACCCGTACATCGACACGAATCTCAGTGTTAACGATATGTGGAAGCTGGCAAATGTGGGGTACCAAAGCAACTTTGCAGGCAGCGAGCAGGTCCCACCGATGAAGATGCTCGGAGAAGAGAATGTGGGCGGCGCGGCAGTTCTTACTGTCCGCGATCCGGAAGAACTGAAAACGTATGTGCAGGATATATTTAATAATCCACCCTCACAAACACAGGAACAAAATAAGGATCAGAACGAAACGAAACAGCCAGACAGTGCATCGTCTACCAAGAAGGATAAAGCTTCTTTTACAGGGGGCAGTAAAACCAGTAATGAGGATGCTTCCACACAATCAACAACAAAGACAGGTCAAAAAGAGCTATAATGATGTATGCAGGGGCAGCCGTGAACGCTGCCCTTTGGCGTGTGTATACCCTATTTTAATGAACGGAAAGGAAGTTTTGATGATGAAACGGGAAAACTCCGAAGCACTATATAAAGAAGCCCTGGAGCATATTGTCGGGGGCGTTAACAGCCCTTCACGCTCCTTTAAAGCTGTAGGCGGCGGCGCTCCAGTATTCATGAAACGCGCCCAAGGCGCTCATTTCTGGGATGCGGATGATAATCGATATATCGACTATTTGGCGGCCTACGGCCCAATTATTACCGGACATGCTCACCCCCATATTACTAAGGCCATCAGCGAAGCGGCAGCGAATGGCGTATTGTATGGAACCTCGACGGCATTGGAAATCAAATTGGCGAAGATGCTAAAAGAGGCCATTCCTTCTATGGACAAGGTCCGGTTTGTGAATTCTGGCACAGAAGCGGTTATGACGACGATTCGTGTGGCACGGGCCTATACTGGGCGGAACAAGATCATCAAATTCGCCGGGTGCTACCACGGTCACTCGGATCTGGTACTTGTAGCCGCAGGCTCAGGCCCTTCTACGCTGGGCATACCTGACAGTGCAGGCATTACGACCAACATTGCGAGCGAGGTTATTACCGTGCCATTCAATGATCTCGACGCGTTGCGCCAAGCCTTGGAGCGTTGGAGCGACGATGTAGCGGCAGTCATGGTCGAGCCGATTGTTGGTAATTTCGGCATGGTCATGCCGCAGCCAGGCTATCTGGAAGGGCTCTGCTCCATGGCGCGTGCGAACGGCTCACTCGTCATTTATGACGAGGTCATTACCGCATTCCGATTCCACTTCGGTTCCACCCAAACGTATGCAGGTTTGGACAACCATGATGCGATTCAGCCAGATTTGACCGCGTTGGGCAAAATCATGGGTGGTGGTCTGCCGATTGGTGCCTACGGCGGCAGCAAGCACATCATGGAGCAGGTTGCCCCACTCGGCCCGGCTTATCAGGCGGGTACGATGGCCGGCAACCCGGCTTCCATCTCGTCAGGCATCGCCTGCCTTGAAGTCCTTCAAGGGGAAGGCGTGTACGAAGAGATGGAACGTCTGGCCGTGAGACTGACGGACGGTATTCAGTCCTCTGCTGAACGCTACGGCGTGCCATTGACGATCAACCGTATTCGTGGAGCGTTCTCGACGCATTTCTGTGATCATCCGATCACGAATTACGCACAGGCGCAGGATACGGATAGCGAAGCATTCGCATCCTTCTTCCGTCACATGCTGGATCGCGGTATTCATCTGGCACCATCCAAGTACGAAGCCTGGTTCCTCACAACAGCGCATACGGACGAAGATGTGGATGCTACGCTGGAAGCGGCGGACGATTCGTTCCGGGCGATGTCACAAGGTAAGTAAACTAAGCAGTAAGTGATAGAATATGAATAGGATAAGAGCTGGAAGTAGTCTTAGGGATGGGTATCCGACCTCTAGGACTTCGTTTCGGCTTTTTTTATTTGACAACTGTACCCGTACAGTTGCAGATTTTATGGATTGTATCAGATGATGCCATCCGGGTATATTGAGAGAACAACAGGTTAAGGTCATGATTACGGAGGTTTATTATGCACAGTCGTTCCAGAAATGGAGCCGCCTATCTGGCAGCTCTCAGCTATGCAGCTATACTTGGATTTTCATTTTTATTTGTAAAATTGACAGTCACTGAAGCGAGCCCGCTGGATGTGATTGCCCATCGCTTTGCGCTGTCATTTATCGCTTTGACCATTCCCGTGTTGCTCGGTTGGATCAAGATCAACATCAAGATGCGTGACATTCTGCGCATTTTACCACTGGCGCTGCTCTCGCCATTAGTGTATTTTCCACTGCAAGCCTTCGGGCTGATGAGCACTTCTTCATCGGAAGGTGGAATTATTCAAGCAACCGTTCCTATTTTTACGTTGCTGTTAGCTTCCTATTTTATTAAAGAGCGTACAACGGTAGTCCAAAAAATTTCCTTACTGCTCTCTGTCTTTGGCGTGGTTTTTATATTTGTGATGAAAAGCGGAGCACCGCTAGCATCCAATAGCTATGGCGGTATTCTTCTGCTCGTGCTTTCTGCGATATGCCTATCCGGCTATAATGTGCTGGCACGACCATTAACACAAAAGTACAACCCCATGGAATTGACCTACGTTACCTCTATTTTGGGATGTATCGTTTTTAACGTGGTGGCACTGGGATATCATGCTATAGACGGCTCCATGAGCGCCTATATCGCTCCACTGGTGAAGCCTGGTTATTGGATGGCACTGATTTATCTGGGCATTCTGTCTACCCTCGTCACCTCGCTGTTATCGAGCTTTGCCTTGAAGTGGATCGAAGCCTCCAAAATGAGTGTGATCGGCAATTTATCCACCCTCATTTCCATGATTGCCGGTGCTTACATTTTGAAGGAGCAGCTCGCCTACTATCACATTGTTGGGGCTGTGATGATCATTATCGGCGTGCTGGGTACCAATTTCGGAGGGCGAAAAAACTTCACGCCGATCAAAACAACTTCGGCAAAATCACAAAAAACGGGCTAAAAATAAACACTACATTGCCTGCAAAAAAAGAAATCTCCCAGCTGCGCAATTCCAGCCGAGAGATTTCTTTTTTCATTTCTTAGTCTTCGTCGGATTAAATCGGGTACGCCATGACACTCATTAACGCCAATTCCGGCTGTGTCGTGTCCAATCTGCTATATTGTACGATGATGGGCACATCGCTGGTGACCGTAATTGCGTAAGGAATACCTACCGGAATCCGTTCGCCGGATTTCTCCAACGAGGCTGTTCGGATATGACGGGTTCGTCTTCCTTCCACCACCTCGATCAATCCCTCTAATGGCTCGCGGTCTTCAAAATAGATGTCTATACTTAGATTTGCCACACGGCTCCCACAATTCAGCACACATATACTCTCATGACTGAGCAGCTCTCCCCGGCTTTCCGGTGGAATATACCCATCGGGGATGACCCAGAATAGACTGCCTCGCGGCTGATTAGCCACCTTTTCCTGAGAAAGTTCAGCATTTCCCATACTATTGGCCTCCTTTACCCATCATACTTTTAGGCGCTTATGCCCCTTCTTCTAGCCGTACGGATTCTCCTTGGTACGCAACAGTTGAGCCAGAAAAGCAAGCGCCAATCCCTGCCCCCAGCCCTGAAGGCGTTTGTACGGAACGTTTCGATAGCCGTCAATATCGTTCATCACAGCAGTTCCAGCGGATACCCCCGTTACTGTGCCGTCGTCCTTAATGCGAGAAAGAATACCGTCGATCGCCTTTTGGGTGTATTTGTTAAACAATCTTCCTTGCATAAGCAAGGCAGTCGCAATTCCTGCCGAGCCCGAGGTTTCCAGATAAGAGGTATCATCGTTCAGCACCGTATGCCACAGCCCTTCCGGGGATTGCAGCCGCACCAGCGCATTGAGCTGGTCACGCAGCGAGCCGTCGATGATCATATAAGATGGATGCTGCACCTCCACCAATTTCAGCGCTTTTGCCATCGTGAGGGCTGCCCATGAATTGCCGCGCGCCCAATATATTCCTGACATCCGGCTTTGATTCGCATGATCCCATCCGTGATAATACAGATTCGTATCCGGGTCCTGTAAAAATTCTTCATGCCCGTGATATTGACGAACCCCATCCTCCCAATACTCCTTGTTGCCCAACAGATGACCGATACGAAGCAAATAATAACCGGCCATAAACATCGTATCCACCCATGCTTGCTGCGGAAATACATCATGAAGTGAATTCACCGTATGCTGGAAAATGCCGTCGGCAAACCGCTCCGCTTTTTGGGCCAAAAATTCGGCCATCTCGATAGCAATATCAAGGTATTTTTGCTCACCTGTGGCCTGATAAAGCGTCAACAAACAGTGCCCGACAGAAACGCCGTTCACCGAGAGAGATGGAAGTCCGTCCTCAATATTTTCATCAACCCATTCTTTCAGCTTGGTCAAATACTTTTCGTTCCCTGTCGCTTCATACGCTTCGCATACTCCGTAAAAGGCGACTCCGCCCGGCCAATCCCAGCTGTAGTGCATTTGAAATGTGCGTTCTACGACCCGGTCGATCACCTGCTTAACTTGTTCTTCATCAAAAATCAATGCAGGCATTTCCACGTCTCCCCCTTTGGTAAGTTTCACGTGAGTTACCTCCTTGACGCCCGTACATGAAAAGGTCGTCCTTCAACGTAAATACATGCGCAGCGGTTGCAAATCCAGTTCCTTCACAGCATCCACCACCATGTCTGCAATACGAACCGCGCCATTCTCATGAAAATGTGTGTTATCCTCTAAGCCGCCGGAAAAGTTCATGTATTCACCAGGCAGCAGCCACATAAAAAGCTCTTTACTCTCTTCGGGACCCAGCTGCTCATATAACTCCTGCGTGCGAGCAGACAAATCAATCAGCGGTACATTCGCTTCTTCCGCCAGCTCACGAACCGCTATTACATAGTCACCATGTGTGTCAGATAGCGTACCATCTGCGTTAAAATAGCGACGATGTACGGGCGTGACCAGTACCGGGGTGGCCCCATGGCTTTTCGCTCCGTCGATGTAGAGGCGCAGATTCTCCTTGTAGGTTGTAAAAGGCTCCGTAGCCCGCTCTGGATCAGGCTTCTGATCATTATGGCCGAATTGAATGAACAGGAAGTCTCCTGCCTTTATTTCGCCCAAAATAGCGTCCAGCCGTCCCTCGTCCACAAAGCTTTTGGAGCTTCGTCCCGATACGGCATGATTATCCACGCAAACATCATGCTTGAACAGGGCGGGCAAAGCCTGGCCCCAGCCAGTATACGGATAGCCGGATGCGTCCTGATCCGTAACCGTAGAATCTCCGGCTAGGAATAGCCGGAGGGTCTGTGGCGCTGGCGCAATCTCCAGCGCATTGAGCCGTGGCGCGGTGCCTGACACGGTGAGGCGTAGTTTGCCACCCCGGACAGGCACCGTAAATAGGGCTTCAGTGAACTGGCCCGGCAGCGTGTGTACTGGAGGCAGCATATGCTTACCTTCACCAGCCTTGAATCGCGTGAGCGTTTCCGCCTGCGAATCGCCGACCAGTATAGTGACGAGATATATCCCGTCTGGCACATCTGCAACAAATGTAGCGTTCAGTGGAATACAAAAGCTGCTTCGTAGCCGCGTGCGTGCATCCTTGGCTGCACTCTGCCTTTTTCGACCGTACACATGCTCCGTAGCCTCGAAGCCATAGCCCTGTTCAGTTGTATATAAGCAATCCGGAGACACTCCCTTGTAGCCATCCGCAGGCTCTCCCGGACCAAAATCAAACTTCCACAATTTACTCACCTCTCAGCCATCGCCCTCAAATCCCGTCCATTCAATCGTACAAACCCGGATGCCTTCCATTTCCACTCGTAAGCTTCATATCCTCACGTTATGGATTTTGGATCTTACCCCTTCAAACCACTCGTACTCATTCCTTCTACAATTTGCTTCTGGAATGCGAAGAATACAGCGATAACTGGAAGCAGGCTTAGGATAGACATCGCGAACATTCCTCCCCAGTTGGAAGCCGACTCGCTGTCGAGGAACATCTTGAGTGCAATAGATACGGTATATTTCTCCGGCGAATTCAGATACAGTACCGGACCAAGCAAATCCTCCCACTTCCAGTAGAAAGAGAAGATTGCCGCTGTAGCCAACGACGATTTGAGTAAGGGTAAAATAATTCTGAAATACAGCCGGAACTTGCCGCATCCGTCAATCGTCGCCGCTTCATCCAACTCTGCTGGAATCGTCCGTATAAACTGCACCATCAGGAAGATGAAGAACGGCATCCCGAAAAAGGAGGGTACCACCAACGGTAAGATCGTATTGATCCAACCGAGCTTGGTGAAAATAATATATTGCGGTACCAGTACCACATCCCCTGGTAGCATAAGTGTCACCATCATCAAAGCAAACCACAAGTTACGCCCTTTGAATTTCAAGCGTGCAAAGCCAAATGCGATCAAAGAGGAGGAAAGCACAGCTCCAATCGTTGAAATTACCACGATCGTGAGCGAGTTTAGAATGTACGTGCCAAAGTTGTAGCCAGTTGTCCCTTTCCAGCCTGTTACATAGTTTTGCCAGATCCATTCAGTAGGGAAAAGCGAGGATGCCGTGACGAATATCGTCCGACTTTCTTTAAACGAGCTGAACAGCATCCAAAAAACGGGATACAGCATCAGGAGCGCCAGTGCAGCAACCAGTATGTGATAAATTGGCCATTTGACCGTTTTCCATGCCATCGGTATCAGCGCCCCTTTTCCGTTTCATAAAATACCCAGTATCTGGAGGTTATAAATAAAATCGCTGTCAGTATCCCAATCATAATGAGCATGACCCAAGCCATGGCTGCCGCATATCCCATGTTGCTGAACATAAACGCCTGCCGGAACAGATACAGTGAATGCAGCATCGTTCCATCCATCGGGCCTCCTTCACCCTTAGAAATAACATAAGCCGGGACGAAGGTCATAAAAGCGCTGATCGTCTGCATAATCAGATTAAATAGAATAATAGGGCTAAGCAACGGTAGCGTAATACTGAAAAATTTTCGTACTGGCTTAGCGCCATCTACACTGGACGCCTCGTACAATTCAACAGGAATGTTCTTTAAACCTGCCAGAAAAATCAGCATGGAGGAGCCAAATTGCCATACGGACAGGGTGATTAGCATTGTAAGCGAAGCATCCGGATCACCAAACCATTTCACCGGAGTCGCCCCTAAGGTCGAAAGCAGGCTGTTCACTATGCCGTTATTACTGAAAATGTTCCGCCACATAATGGATACCGCAACGCTACCTCCGATAATCGACGGCAGATAGTACATTGTCCGATAGGTGCCGACCATGCGCGATTTGGTATTCAAAATCATAGCCACAAACAACGCGAAAATCAGTCGCAACGGTACTCCGACCAGCACATACGTAAACGTGACCCTGATCGAATTCCAGTATTTCGGGTCGCCTGTGAACATTTTTTCGAAGTTACCCAGACCAATCCATTTGGGCGGAGTGAACAGGTTGTAGGTGGTAAAGGACAGATACAGCGAAATAAACATTGGAATTAACGTAAACGCCAGAAAGCCCACAATAAACGGGCTGATAAACGCATATCCGGTCATATTGGCTTTCAAGCTCTGATGATTTCGCAAGCTCATCAAGCCTCCCTTCTGTTGCATTTAAAGAAATAGAAAAACTTTATGTTGTTAATAATTCGTTGTTATATGAATATTATTGTGATGTCTGCAAAGGGTGCTTATGCAGTTGGTTCGTCGAATCAACCGTGCGCAATCATGCTTTGGACTACGCACGGTTAACTTAACGAAACGTTCCTTCGATCTTGTCGTTCTTATGCTAAAACGATGTCAGATACCCTAAAGGTCTCATTGCGCTCATTATTGCTTGTTATTCGCAAGGATAGTATTCGCATCAGCCCGGAATTTGGCCGCTGCGTCTTCAGCCGTCATCTGTCCGAAATTGACCTGCTCAATATAATCGGTCAGAGTCGCAATCACTTCCGGCGATCCGACTGGTGGCGGCGGGCTCATTGGAGAAGCCTTCGGCTCCATGGAAGCTACAAATTCAAACACCTGCTTCGTAGGCTCGCTTAACTCTGGCGCAACAGCCTCCTTGATTTTGGAGGAAATCGGCACGCCCCGTTCGCCTTTAATCAATTTATTCGCTTCTACATCATTCATCCAGAAATCAATAAACTTTGCGGCCTCATCCTTCACCTGTGAACGGGAAGCAACCGTCCAGTACATCGTAGGCTGCATGTATACGCCTTTTTCCATATTCGGCCCAAACATTGGAGCCAATGCCATTGGGCGGTTAACGACCTGCTGTAAGCCCACATACTGATTGGACCACTGCCAAATGCCGATGCCTGTTCCCTTTACGATATCGGATTCCTCAAGAATCCCCTTGGTCTGGTTCATAATTTCAGGAGGCGGGGTCGCTCCCTTTTTAATCAGATCAGCCAATCCGCTGAAGAAGTCAACAAACAGCTTATCGTCGTCATACCCCAATCCTGTTCCTTCCGCATTGTAGAGAGTCTTTCCTTGCGTACGCAAATAGTAGTGGAAGAAAATATCAGCAGCCATCGAGCTGTCAAAGTATACTTTATTGGAACCAGCCTTTAAAGCCAGTTCTTTGTATTGATCCCATGTCCAGTTGTCAGGGATTTTGTCTATACCCGCTTTTTTGAGCAACGCCGGGTCATACTGGAAACCCAGAACATTGACACCGGTTGGAATACCATATTGCTTTCCGGCAATTACGCCGGTTTTGAGTACATTTTCGGTCACATCAGCGACCTGAATTTTTTGATTCAAGTAAGGCGCGAGATCCTCCAGTTGACCATTTTTCGCATATTGGCTAATGTACGAAATGTCCATTTGCACGATATCTGGCAGCTGATTAGCCGCAGCCTGCGGGGCGAGCTTTTTCCAATAGTCATCAAAAGAGGCATATTCCACATCAATCGTTACATTTGGATTTTTCTGCTTATACAAATCAACGACCTTTTGCGTGTATTCATGACGCGTATCCGATCCCCACCAAGCGATCCGTAACTTTACTTTCCCGTCTGCACTTGTGCCCGAATTGCTGCCGCCGTCCGCTCCGCTACATGCCGTCGTCAAAACGAGCAGCATCGCTATGATCAGAAACCATCCCTTTTTGCCCACCTATCTCTCCCCTTTTCGCTGTTCTAGAAAGGAGCCAAATCACGAATGACAACGCATTTACGCAATTTTGATAGCGTTTACATTAGCTCCTGTTGTTATTTTCCCAAAAGCAGAGAAACATTGGAATACACAAATCAGGTTTCCTAGGTTTAAAAAACAGTGGGACTCCATTGGCTCATCCCCGTTCATGTGATTTAATATACTCGGAAGGCGTCATACCCGCCCACTTTTTGAACACCTGGCTAAAATATTGCGCGTTCCCACCGAAGCCGAACCATTCCGCCAGTTCAAATACCTTCACGTCCCCGGTCTCTCGAATATGCTCAGCCGCACGTTCGATCCGATAACGATTGACGTAGTGTGAAAAGTTTTCACCTGTCACTTTTTTGAAAATTTTTCCTAAGTAGTCGGAATTCATATACAGCATTTGACCTGCCACTCCGTTCAGCGACAAATCGGATTTTCTGTAGTTTTGCTCAATAATAGTGATCATTTTATCAACGGTGGAAGATTGGCGATACACATTACTTTTATAATAGATTGCGGTCATTCGTTCGGCAGCTTCCTGTACAAAAGATTTGAGACATGCCAGCGTTTTTTGCTCTGCCAGCACCACCATTCGGCTCGTAAACGCCGCACGCTCTTCTTCAGGGCATATACGAATCATAGCAGCATAGAGCTGAAGCACATAGGAGCGGGTCACGGAAATTTCCAGCTTCATCCGGGACAGAATACCGAACAACCGATCCACTTCCTGTGCCACCTCCACCGTATTTCCAGCCTTGATTAGCAGACCGAACTTCTCCTCGTCCAGCTCCAAATCTGCCATCTCCCGGGTATCCTCAGCCGCTAAATCCTCCTTCGTAATCAAACTGCCCTCCCCGGTGTAAAAACGGTGATTCATACAATGCAGTGTCTCCCGGTACATCCCCCGTGAATGCTGCATACTATCCGATTCACTAACTGCGACTGTTACCTCCAGCTTGTAAAAGCGATGAAATGTCGCACGTACCGCTTCAATCTGTTTCATAAACCGTGACGTGTCATCCTCACTTTCCAGCACGATGAGCAATTGCCCCTGCATGGTCGTACTGAGCAAGACATCATCCATCAAATCTGCCGCTATATTTTGCAATGCAAACAAATGCTCCGGCTCATGGGATTCCTCCACCCGCAGCAGCAGCATTCGAACCTGCTTATCTTGCAATTCAATTCCGAATAACCGCTCATAAAATGCGATATCACGGCTACCGTAAGTTTTATAGGAAATAAACTCCTTCAAAAAGTGTTCCTTCACATGAGGCAGCATACGCTGAAAATCTAGCTTCATCCGGTTTACAAACTGCTTGCGTTCTTCCTGCTCCTCCCGCTCCTGCCCCAACTCGGTCAGAGCCTCATGAATTTGCCGTTCATTGCATGGCTTCAACAAGTAGTGCTTCACCCCGTATTGCATGGCCCGACAGGCATAATCAAAATCTTTGTAACCAGACAACAGAATGAAACGGACGTCTGGAAAATGCTCCGTCGTTTTGGCAACCAGTCCGATGCCGTCCAATCCAGGCATAGAGATGTCGCTAATCACAAAATCAGGCGGGCTGGCCTGAATCTGATCATAAGCCTCAATCCCGTTACGTGCCGTACCAACCAATCTCGTTCCCGCTTTCCCCCAATCAACCACCTGTGATATGCCTTCCAAAATCATACGCTCATCATCAACCAGTAGCACCTTGTACACGACCCTGATCCCCTTTCACATATGGAATACAGACATGAATCGACGTTCCTGTTCCTGACTCGCTATGCAGCTCTATCCCCCAAGGTGTACCAAATGTCAGGTTAATCCGTTCCTGAATATTCGTAAGTCCAATGCCCTGCCCACGAGTCATGACCTGCCCGCTCCGCAGCTTTTCCAAGAAATCCGGCGTCATTCCGGGTCCGTCATCTTCAACTCGCAGAAATAAAGCCCCCTCGCTTTCTCTCGCAATAATAGCAATCCGACAGGGTTCAATTCGCGGCTCCAACGCATAATGAATGGCATTCTCCACCAAGGGCTGAAGCGTTAGCTTCGGAATTTGTGCATCCATCAGTTCTTCCGGGACATCCAGATGGAAGACGAGACGTTCATCAAAACGTGTTTTTTGGATCGTTACGTAGCTCCTTACAATATCCAGTTCTTTTCGAAGCGGAATCAGCTGCTCTTCAAAACTGACCGCACTACGCAATAGAAAAGCAAGTGCTTCCACCATCTCTGAAATCCGATCCTGCTTATTGGCCTTGGCGAGCCAGTTCACGGATTCCAGCGTGTTGTATAAAAAGTGTGGATTAATCTGTGCCTGTAGTGCCTTTAGCTCTGTTTCCCGCAGTAATAGCTGCTTGGCAACATTCTCATTAATGAGCTCACGAATGCGGCGAATCATTTTCTTATATGTCCGATGTAACAAGCCTACCTCATCCTGTGTGGAAAGGGGGACGGCGCCAAGTGCTTCTTCTTCCAAACGGTCGAGATCGCCTTTTTCTATTTTACGCATGTTCTGGATTAATTGAACAATCGGTTGGGTAATGCTCCCTGACAACCTAGCCCCCAGTGCCAATGCGATAAGAAGCATAATTACAAAAATAGCGCTTACAACTTCTTTGATGATCGTAATACTGCGAAACATATCGTCGAAGGGGGTCATATGCAAATACGTCCACCCCGTATAAGAGGATTTGATTTGAGCAGCGAAAAAGGTTCCTCCTGAGTAGGTCGCAATCCCGTAAGGCTGCTTTCGGCCAAGCTCGGCCTGAATATCACTCTCACTCAAAAGTGGTGTTTCGGGATAAATCATCCGCCTTCCATCTGTAATCATTAGTTGTCCGTCACGGCCGGAGGTCTGCACACGATCCGCTACAATCCGGTCAATTCGCACACGAATCGCAAGCGTTCCGAGCCCATTCAGCGTAAAATTAGAATCGGTAAAGGATTTGAACTGCCGAGCGGCCAGCAAGGAGGAATGACCTGCCGCATACCATGCATTGGAACCGTCATGTTCGTCTGCCAGCTCCGACAGGGTGGATCGAAGCTCCTGGGGAATACCTTCGCGGTTGCCCGCACTCATGACCTGTCCCTCTTTGTCGATCACTATCATAGAATAGACATAGGTTTCAGAGCCGGCAAAGGCGACGAGCCTATTCGTTATTTTTTTACGCAGCACCATTTTGGTATAAGGTGACGTTTCCTTTTCCAATTGCAGCAAATAACGTTGAAGCTGCTCGTCCGTTGTTACCTTGAAAGTAACTTTTTCCACATCCTTCAGCTCATTTTCTATGCCGATTGAAGAAATATTGAGTACTTCGGATGTTTTTTTGTACATTTGATTATCATAAATATGAAATACGTACTTAAGTATGACTGCAACAACTGCAAAATTAACCAGCATAAGCACCGTAATCAGCAGTACCATTTTATGATGGATTCCAGCATTTTTGTAAGCGTTTTTAAAGTAGGTAATCAGTGAATGTCGCCTCCTTCGCTCATCCTGCCCGGTCCAGCCCAAAATGGAGAAAACTCTATATATCATACAAAATACCCCATGCCTTGGTCATTCGGCAAGAGGTATTTGTATTTGCTTAGCGTTGATCGGTTGGTTTCGATTTGTCCGCCTTGCTCATATATTCGTCGTATCGGTCATCAAGTTCCCGCGCCATACTCCGGTATTTACGCGTCTCCTCAACAATGGGATCGATATGAGTCTGAACCCGCACCTCATATTTAGGACTGAGTCTTTCCCGCTTCTGGGCCTCATTCTCACGAATTTCGCCTTCCGTCAGCAGTTCACTGAGCTGGCGTTCCAATTCTTCGGATTGGCTCATCGCGATTTCCTCCTTCAGGATGATGTTCTACGTAGAATTATAACCCGGTTGCGTCTGCTTCTTTCAGCACTTGAATAAGTTGAGAATGAATAGCTGTATTCGTCGCTGCAATATGCCGTACACTCAGGTCATAAGGTCTGCCCAATGTATCGGTAATGGTGCCGCCTGATTCCTGTACCAGCAAAGCGCCCGCTGCCACATCCCACGCATTCAAACCAATTTCGCAATAAGCCGACAGCCGTCCTGATGCTACATAAGCCAGATGCAATGCTGCCGAGCCCAGCGCCCGAATGCCGCGTACCTGAGGTGTAAGAACCTGCGTAATTTTCATATTTAGCGGTTGTGCATACGTACGATCCGGCGGGAAGCCGATGCACACCAGACTATCTCCCAGTGTTTCTTCTCTCGATGCTTGCATGCGATTGCCATGTACATATGCGCCTTTTCCTTTTTCCGCTACAAACATTTCATCACGGGACGGATCATAAATAACCCCGACAATCACCTCTCCACGATGGGCCAATGCAATAGACACACTGTAATACGGCAGACTGTGTACAAAATTGGTAGTCCCATCTACCGGATCAATAATCCATAGATATTCCTCTTCGCGGGCAGCCTCTAATGCGCGGGTCGAAGCTTCGGCTCCTGGCTCTACACCCTCTTCACCCAAAATAGCATGATCGGGAAAATGGGTCAGAATCAGTCTGCGAATCATCTGCTCTGCACCTTTATCTACCTCGGTCACTAGATCCGTAGGAGACTGTTTGGTATTCAAATGTTCAACAGTTCCCAGCCTGCTTTTAATCCATTCCCCGGCTTTGGATGCCGCGTTAATAGCCACGGCAGTATAGCTTTTTCCTGATACGATATAGGGAACCTTTTCGTTTTCATTTTCGTTCAACGTGTTCACTCTACTTTCTATATCATTGTTACGTGGTTTACGAAGCTGCTCTACAACACAGTCTCTTAACCATCTCTGTTTCAGTACAAGTTTGCTAGTTTACACATTCTAGTATACACAATAATCTGCATAAAGTTTCTCTAAATGGGAGCTTTATCCGCAAAATGCTACTTTCTAAGGCATAATTTCTACGGAAGCTCCATCCAGCACTTTAACCCCATTAGCTTCCTGAAGGCGCAGTTCATTCATCAACCCGAATAACGCTTCATCCTTAAGTTTGGCTTCAAGCATGACATCAATCCGATCCGTATATCCGGCAATATTGCGCAAAAAGGTAAGCAACGGCTCCACTAGAACACCGTCCGCATGGCCCCGAGGATCTTTTTCACTTTTGGGGCTGGACGCATGGATTTTGGGCGGCAATGGATGATCCACAGAAGATCCGGCTTGGGCCAATTCCCCTTTCCAGGTATCCAAAATATCCGGCCATAGCTCCCACGGCTTTTCCCCCTCATTATTCACCCATTGATGATGAATATCGAGAACCATCGGTAACCCCGTCAATTTGCAAGCCTCCAGCGTTTCCACCGCATTGAACGTTTTATCATCATTTTCCAGCGTTAACCGTTCTCTTAACGAAAGATCCAGAGCACTAACCTGCTCTACAAAACGCTGGCCTGAGGTCACCTTATCTCCGTATGCACCACCAATATGAATGTTGTTCTTGGCTTCGGCACCCAGTCCCATGGCCTCCAGCATCGCTTTGTGGTACTTCAGATCATTAATGGAGCTTTGCAACACCTCAGGACGGGGAGTGCTTAAGACTGTAAAATGATCGGGGTGAAACGATACCCTCATCCTATTCGCCCTGACATAGTTCCCAACCTCTGCAAAGTCAGCAGCAAGCGCCTGAAAAGGGTCCCAATCCCGCAGATCCTGATGGGTCGCGAGCGGAATCAGCTTGGATGAGAAACGATAGACCTGGATATCACTCGCGCGATTATGGCGCAGCAGCCTCAAAGTATTATGGAGATTTTCGGCTGCTATCCGTTCTAGCTTGCGGATTGCAGCTTCTCGTTCTCCAATCTTGTTAAAGCTGCTCAATGTCATGGTTTTAGAGGGGGATGCATTTTGAACGGTAACCGACATGGCTACATAACCGAACCTTACGATCATAGAGTGTCTTCCTTTCAGCAGTCGCAGTAGATGGTAAGGTCGCTTTGGTTCAGTGACCTAAACCCCTTTTCTACTGATCATACCCGGAAATGCACCTGCTGATTCGGTGTTATCGCACAAATTGCAAGAAGAAAACAGCTAGGATTGCTGCTGTGCTCCAAAAAACATTTCATCCGCCAATGCGGTCTGAATTCTTGATTCCTCATCATTCAGCTTACGAATGAGGATCATTTCAACTTCGGTCACTTCATCGCCTTGGAAATTAATTTCGGCGATACAGCCCATAATCTGCACGATGGCTACTGCCACGTTGTCCACGTTGTAAGCGATGACCTTCTGGCCTGTCGGAAACACGCGCAGCCCGGATTTAACCATTTTGCCACGTCCGTATTCCAGCAGTTCGTATAGTTCTTGTTCGCTCTTGAATTTGCACACGGAGTTAAATTCAGTTTGAAAGCCCATGTGTAGCCGCCACCTTTCATCATTAAGGGTTTAGTGCAGTGCTCAAAGATATGCCATATATATGAACAAAAAGGAGAGTGATCAGCTCCCCTTTGTTTCGTTTATGAGTTCTCGTAGTGCAGTGCCGACCTGCGCTCATAACGCTCCAATGCAAGAGCAATCATGCGATCCAGCAGACTTGCATAGGATACGCCAGTTTCTCTCCACAGCAATGGATACATACTGAACGGTGTAAAGCCAGGCATCGTATTCACTTCATTAATAAGGATATGTCCGTCCGAGCGTCTGACGAAGAAATCGGCACGGGAAATCCCGCAGCCTTCCAGAGCACGGAATGCTTGCAATGCGGCTTCACGAATACGATCTGCCACTTCCTCATCCAACGGTGCCGGAATAAGCATTTCCGATTGGCCATCCGTATATTTGGCAGCGTAATCGTAATAATCACTCGACGATACAATTTCACCCGGTACCGAGGCAATCGGCTCATCATTGCCAAGTACGCTGACCTCAATCTCACGGGCATCGACGTACTCCTCGACAATCACCTTTAGGTCAAATTGCAAAGCCAGATCTACAGCCTTTTCCAGTTCTTCTCGGTTACTGGCTTTGGAAATACCGACACTTGATCCCAGATTAGCCGGTTTGACAAAGCAAGGATAACCTAGCTCGGTTTCCATGTTACGTACCAGATCATGACTGGTTTGGGCCCACTGTGTACTATTAAAATAACAGTATTTCACTTGCGGCAATCCTGCATGCTCAAACAGCTTCTTCATGACGCCTTTATCCATACCTGCTGCCGAAGCCAGCACTCCCGCACCGACATAAGGCATATCCGCCATTTCGAACAGACCCTGAATCGTTCCGTCCTCGCCAAAGGTGCCGTGCAGCAACGGAAACAGTACATCCAGCGTCTGCTCTCCGTACAGCTTGCCGAACAATGTATCTAATGCCGCCTTGGTGCCGCCCTCTGCGCGTTCCAGCTTCAATTGCTCTACAGAAGCCAGAGGAGCGCTTAATAGCGCCCCTCTACGCCAATCGCCAGCCTTCGTAATATAAAAAGGAATAATCTCGTATTTCTCATAGTTAAAAGCGTTCATTACCGCATACGCCGTTTGCAGCGAAACCTCATGTTCGCCCGATTTGCCACCGTACACTAGCCCTACGGTCAATTTTTGATTTGCCATGCCTATCCTCCGCTTTCCTGCTTTCGTCATTGTGACTGATTTGCATCACTGTACCTGTTATCCACCATCTCATTTAAAAATAGTCGGCGATGTGATAAAAGCGATATACCGTGTTGTCCGTCCACGCATACGAATTTTTATAGTCCCAATAACGATGTCTGGAGCTTACCGTATGTGCATTGACTAGCGGCATGCCGCCCGCATCAAAGGCCGTGACCACCGTGCTGTGCTGGAAGGTTCCGTCACCATCCCAATCGTAAAAAATGACGTCCCCCAGCATGAGCTGCTCTGGGCGACTCACCTGCTCAGCAGTCAACCCCCATGAGCTGGAGCCCAAATACCGCTCCAGACTGTTGGAAACTGCCCAACTGTAGCTCCACAGCTCACGTCCGGCAACCCGTCCTTTATACCACCAGCCCGATTCTCTTTTACCAGTATAGTGGATCGGTGCTCCCCCTGCAAAGAGGCATTGCGAGATATAATTGGTGCAATCCACATCAAAACCTTCAAACTCCGGATTGAAGCTATCCCACCACTGATCTGCATAGGCCGCTGCTTCTTCGCGGCGATATCGGCTGGGACGTGCTGATGAGCCGAAGCCCAGCACACCGCGATTCAGCAGCGGCAGACTTCCTCCTTGATTAAACGAAGCCTGTTCAAAAGGAACCTCTCCCCCCGCTGGCTTCCTTTCTGCCGGATCGCGCTCAATTCTCGCTACCTGCCAGGCTTCACCCTCGCGTGTGAACGTCAGACGCTCCCGTTCGATCCGATCCTCCCGGTGAGTCATCCCACCCTTCTCATAAAAGAGTCGGACATGCAGTTGTACATCTACCACAGCCTCATCCGGGGTATCCTGCACCATTCGTAGCGGCTTGGCGCGTGTCTCGCTGCGTAGGGGAACAGCATCCCGTTCGTTGTACCACTGCTCCAATCTGGCCGCACGTGCTGCTCGTTCCATCCGCTGACCCACCTCCAGATACTCATCCGGCTGCGGTACACCATTCACTTCACTGCGATTATATTGATTCACGTAAGCAAAAAGGGCCTGTTTCCATTCCCGCTCCCCCATCCCAATCCCTCCATATTCGTCCCGCTATCCTTTTCCGGGGATAACCGGAATGATGAATAACTTCCTTTCTTGCCTCTCTGGTCTGAAATGCTCTCTATCTATAAGTATGAATCTCTAAAGCTTGGTATGAACATCGAAACGCGAGGGAGCGGAACGTTTTATTTTCCAATCTGCAACGCATCATTTAGGCCAAAAAAACTTTACGGAACCGTCTGAAAACGGTATACTTAATCCAAAAGCAATCATTTTGAAATCATGTTTCATCTAATGAAACGAATTACATTCATCTTAACCTCTAACACGCAATAAACTACTGAAGATGAAATTGAGAACGCAACCAATTTAAACCAAGTGTGCAAGACGTCGAAAAAACGACATCCCTATTTTCCCCCAAGCATCCACTTCAAGGAGGTAATACTTATGTCAGGAAAAGATCAATTCTCCATTGCCCGTAGTCTGGAAGTTAACGGGAAGCCTTATCGCTACTACAGTCTTAAGGCACTGGAGGAACAAGGAAAAAGCGGTATCGCCAAGTTGCCTTTCTCCATTAAAGTATTGCTGGAAGCCGCGGTTCGACAGTTTGACGGTCGCGCCATTACGGAAGAACATGTGCAACAGCTGACAGGCTGGGCTGAGGATCGTGACACCAACAAAGAGATTCCGTTCATTCCTGCACGCATCGTGCTACAGGATTTTACCGGTGTCCCGGTGGTTGTCGATTTGGCAGCTATGCGTGATACGGTGAAAAAAGCAGGCGGGGACCCGAAGCAAATCAATCCGCTCGTTCCCGTCGATCTCGTTATCGACCACTCGGTCATGGTCGATGCTTTCGGTACCAGTGATGCACTGGATTACAATATCAATGTAGAGTTTGAACGTAACGAGGAGCGGTACCGTTTTCTGCGTTGGGCGCAAACGGCGTTCAACAACTTCCGCGCCGTTCCGCCATCCACCGGTATCGTCCATCAGGTCAATCTGGAGTATCTCGCCTCCGTTGCCGCCACCAAAACCATTGACGGTGAAACGGTCGTCTTTCCAGATTCCCTCGTAGGAACAGACTCCCATACCACGATGATTAACGGGCTGGGTGTTGTAGGCTGGGGTGTCGGCGGGATTGAGGCAGAAGCGGGTATGCTGGGGCAGCCGCTGTATTTTGTCACTCCCGATGTGATTGGCTTCAAACTGACAGGCAGCCTGTCGGAAGGCTCTACTGCCACCGATCTGGCGCTCACTGTTACGCAAATGCTGCGTAAAAAAGGCGTAGTCGGCAAATTCGTAGAATTTTACGGGCCTGGTCTGGCAAACATCAGCTTGGCTGACCGTGCGACAGTTGCCAACATGGCACCGGAATACGGCGCAACGATTGGCTTCTTCCCGGTCGATGCGGAAACGCTGGCCTACCTGCGCAGCACCGGACGTTCCGATGAGCAAGTAAGCCTCGTAGAGGAATATTACAAAGCCCAAGGCATGTTCCGCACATCCGATACACCGGACCCTGTGTTCAGCGATACGATTGAGCTTGATCTGGCATCGGTAGTACCGAGTCTCGCCGGACCCAAACGTCCGCAGGACCGTGTTGAGCTTAGCCGCATGAAAGAAACGTTTGAAGGCATTATCCGTACCCCAGTGGACAAGGGCGGCTATGGACTGAGCGATGAAAAAATCGCACAGAAGATTCCGCTGACCCATCCGGACGGCTCCACCAGCGAGTTGGGTACAGGAGCAGTCGTTATTGCGGCGATCACAAGCTGCACGAATACCTCCAATCCAAGCGTTATGCTCGGTGCGGGCTTGCTGGCCAAAAAAGCAGTACAGCGCGGGCTCAAAAAGCCAGGCTATGTTAAAACAAGCTTGACACCAGGCTCCCTCGTCGTGACGGAATACCTGCAAAAAGCCGGATTAATCGGACCGCTCGAAGCCCTCGGCTTCCATGTAGCCGGTTACGGCTGCGCAACATGTATCGGTAACTCCGGCCCACTTCCTGACGAAGTGAGTCAAGCCATCACAGACCATGATTTGACGGTTGGCGCAGTTATTTCCGGCAATCGGAACTTTGAAGGCCGTGTGCATGCGCAGGTCAAAGCCAACTATCTCGGCTCACCGCCACTGGTTGTCGCTTATGCGCTGGCAGGCACGGTGAACATTGATTTGGTGAATGATCCTCTCGGTTACGATCAGGACAATCAACCAGTCTACCTGAAAGACATCTGGCCTACTTCCGAGGAAATCAAGGAAGCCATCAGCCTGTCTCTCAGCCCGGATATGTTCCGTCGCAAATACGAAAATGTATTTACTGCCAACGAAAAATGGAACTCCATTCCGGTTCCTGAAGGCGAACTGTATGAATGGGATGAAAACTCAACTTATATTCAAAACCCGCCGTTCTTTGAAGGACTTCAGGATGGCGTACAAGATATCAAGGAAATCCGTAATGCCCGTGTGCTTGCCCTGTTGAATGATTCGGTCACGACGGACCATATCTCACCAGCAGGCAACATTGCCCCTTCCAGCCCGGCAGGACTGTATTTGAAGGAGCATGGCGTGGAACGCAAGGACTTCAACTCCTACGGCTCACGTCGCGGTAACCACGAGGTCATGATGCGCGGTACATTCGCCAACATCCGTATCCGCAACAATGTGGCTCCAGGCACCGAGGGCGGCGTGACCAAATACTTGCCAACGGATGAGGAAATGTCCATCTATGATGCATCCATGAAATATCAGGCAGCCGATCAGAACCTGATCGTCATTGCTGGTAAGGAATACGGCACAGGCAGCTCTCGTGACTGGGCGGCCAAAGGTACGCTTCTGCTGGGCGTTAAGGCTGTCATTGCCGAAAGCTTCGAGCGGATTCACCGCAGTAACCTGGTCGGCATGGGTGTACTGCCTCTGCAATTCCAGGAGGGCTATGGCTGGTCCAGCCTGGGTCTGAACGGTCGTGAAACGTTTGACATTCTTGGCATCGACAATGACGTGAAGCCTGGTCAAGAGCTTACAGTGGTGGCTAAACGCGAGGATGGCACAAAGTTCGAATTCCCGGTAATTGCCCGTCTAGACAGCACCGTCGATATCGACTACTACCACAACGGTGGTATTCTGCAAACCGTATTGCGTCAAATGATTCAAGCTTAATAATGTAACATTATATATACAGAACCCCCGAGTGCAGATTTATCTGCGGTTCGGGGGTGTTTTTTTATCTGTATGAGACCCTATATAAAGTAAAAAATAGGACAAAAAAAGCCGATCCTCTCAGGATCGACTTCCAACTATATTCTCCTATAACCTTACCTTCGCACGCGAGTTACTTCGAAATATCCAGGAAACCCTCTCCGAACACATCTCGCACGTCATGAATGGTGATAAACGCTGCTGTGTCGATGGCTTTCACTATCTTTTTAAGCGCTGACACCTCTTGTTTACTAATGACGATATACAGCACTTCTTTTGGATTTTTAGTGTAATATCCGTGGCCTGACAGCACGGTAACTCCACGATCCATTTTCGTAATGACCATCTCGGCAATTTTATCTTGGTGCTCCGAAATGATCATGACTGCTTTTTTCGGGTTCAGTCCTTCGATCATGAAGTCCATCACCTTCGTACCAACGTACAAAATAACGATAGTTAGCATCAATTTTTCTGGACCAATAATAAAATAAGAAGAGAACGCGACAATCAAATCAAAAAACAGCAGGCCATAGCTGATATTCCAATCCAGATACTTGTTGGCAATCCGGGCTAAAATGACCGTTCCTGCCGTTGTGCCACCTACCCGTACGATTAAGCCAATGCCGACCCCCACCAAAACTCCGGCAAATACAGCATTAATCGTCGGTTCATGCGAATCAATCCGCCAGTTGACCGTTAAATGTAAAAACAGCGAGTTAAAGGCGACCGCAATTATAGTGTACAGGGTCGTTCTCTTGTCCAAAAATTTATATCCGACAATCAACAGCAAGCCATTAATCACCAGATTGACGATCGAGGGAGACCACTGAAACAGGTAGTACAGGATGATCGTGACCCCAGTAACGCCCCCCTCCCCAAACTCATTCGGAATCACAAACAGATTAACAGCTAGTGCGAAAAAAAATGCACCCAGAATAATAAATGCAATATCTGCAATACTTTTTTTCATATATGCTCTAATCCTTTCTCTAACATTTCAAAGGATGAATCGCCAGATGGATTGGCTGATTCTTGTTGTCAAAATACGCTGACAACCAGTTCATGGTATCTACTACCAAACATAAAGTCAATACAACTTTGACACTTTAATTCGCCACCAGACTGCCTCAATCCTGACTTGGATTCCGCGAAATTCTCCTTTTACAAGGTTATTCGACAAAATAACACAATCCCGACTACTAAACTAAGAAAACGGGCCTCTAGCCCTTGTTTTAGACCTAGGCACATTTTCCTCTAAAACGACCATCCTCCTAATCGACATTTTGGACACATATGACCATCTTCCTGTTTTATGTCAAAAGCGTTTTACTTTGAAAAAATGTGGGTATAATGATTGAAACATTACCAAGCAACCTACATAGCATTACGACATCAAGTACATACAAATAGTCCTATACAGACGTCCTAAGCAACTCAATCTGAATTTGACAATATGGAATTGGAGGAATGACCTACATGAATACAATGAACTTAACCGTCCACACCCTGATGCCCTTTCACCACCAATACCAACGTGCCAACGCGGTGAGTATGCAAAAGAAAGAAGATAGCTCGGAGAAGAAGCTCAGCTTTCAGGATATTTTAAATGAAAAAATGGGTAAAAAATAAGGCGCCGTTTATCCGGTTGCATGATTCGCTTTACATATGCTAAAAAGCCGTAGTTTCCTACATCGACTGTAGAGAACCACGGCTTTTTTAATTCATTTGTCCCTAAACTCCCACGTTCGTTTTACTGACCTCCATCCCGATACTGCTCTGCCTTCTCGCGCATCCCCGCGGCTACTGCTTCTTGAGTGTCCAGCCCCTTATCCGCTGCATAGGCGCGAATGTCCTGAGTGATACGCATACTACAAAATTTAGGGCCACACATCGAGCAAAAATGTGCTTCCTTGGCGCCCTCTGCCGGTAGCGTTTCATCATGGTAGGATAAGGCACGCTCGGGATCAAGCGACAGATTGAACTGATCCCGCCAGCGGAACTCAAAGCGTGCCTTGGACAAAGCATCATCCCGCTGCTGCGCCCGTGGATGCCCTTTCGCCAGATCGGCAGCATGTGCCGCAATTTTGTAGGTAATGACACCCTCACGGACATCATCCTTATTGGGCAGACCCAAATGCTCCTTAGGCGTAACATAACACAGCATGGACGTCCCGAACCAACCGATCATCGCCGCCCCGATGGCTGAGGTAATATGATCATATCCGGGGGCAATATCCGTCGTGAGCGGTCCCAAGGTATAGAAAGGAGCTTCCTTACAAATCTCCATTTGTAAATCCACATTCTCTTTGATTTTATGCATAGGGACATGTCCCGGCCCTTCAATCATGACCTGAACATCATGCTTCCATGCGATTTGCGTTAGCTCGCCCAACGTTTCCAGCTCTGCAAACTGTGCTTCATCATTCGCATCATAGATACTACCCGGACGTAGACCATCCCCGAGAGAAAAGGCTACATCATAGGCTTTCATAATTTCGCAAATTTCTTCAAAATGTGTATACAAAAAATTCTCCTGATGGTGCGCAAGGCACCAGGCTGCCATGATTGATCCGCCCCGGGATACAATTCCCGTCATTCTATTCGCCGTCATCGGAATATACCGCAGCAATACACCCGCATGAATTGTAAAATAGTCCACTCCCTGCTCCGCCTGCTCAATCAGCGTATCGCGATACAACTCCCACGTCAGCGCTTCTGCTTCACCGTTCACCTTTTCGAGTGCCTGATACAGCGGCACAGTCCCAATCGGTACAGGAGAATTCCGAATGATCCATTCACGTGTTGTATGGATATTACGGCCTGTAGACAGGTCCATAACCGTATCCGAGCCCCAACGCACAGCCCAAGTCATTTTCTCCACTTCCTCCTCGATGGAGGAGGTAACCGCAGAATTACCAATGTTCGCATTGATCTTCACGTGAAAATGACGCCCAATGACCATTGGCTCGCTTTCCGGGTGATTGATATTCGAAGGCAAAATGGCTCGTCCAGCCGCCAACTCCTGCCGTACAAACTCAGGCTCCACCCCTTCGCGGATCGCCGCAAATTCCATTTCGGGCGTAATGATCCCTTGCCGCGCATAATGCATTTGCGTCACTGTACGCCCTTGCGAAGCACGAAGCGGACGATTGGTCACGCCGGGAAATTCCACTGTCTCCCGTTTGGAGCCAGGTTTCAGTCCATTATCCTCCGGCTGGACGGCGCGTCCCTCGTAAGCCTCCACATCGCCCCGTTCCAGTGCCCAAGCTCGCCGTAATGGAGGCAGGCCCTGACGGATATCGACCTGATAGGCTTCGTCGGTCATGGGACCGCTTGTATCATATACACGCAATGGCTCATGATGCTCCGTGCCCTGCGGCGTATGTGTAGGATGAAGAGCAATTTCGCGCTCTGGCACGGCAATGTCCGGCCGCGAGCCTTGAATATATACCTTACGGCTTCCTGGAAAGGGCGTTACCCCACTGGCTTGCTCCCCGTTTGTCTTCTCTACCTCAACTTCTTTTGTTCCTACCAATCTTACTTCTGCTGATTTCAATTCTGTTCCTTTTGTTCCTTCTGCTTCTGTCGGCTTCATTGTCCATTCCTCCCGTTTCGATGAAATAACACACCGATCCGGAACCATTCCCAGGGTGGCGCTGATCTATGCAAAAAAGCCGGTTCCCCAGGGAACCGGCTAATCTAACGAGACAGCTATCCAGACAATGCGCATATGGAATAATCCATTCCAATGCGCCACTGTAGACAGCAGCCGCGTATACATTTCAATGGCCGATTACTTCCCTACGCTGGTATGATCCAGATCAGGTGCAAAGGGTCCGGAATCTTGCACGATTCCATCTCAGCCCGGCATTACAGGCTCCCCCAGTAACTGTGATACTTCTATTCACATGAGGCGGATATAACAGACATCCGCCTTCCTTACCAGACTACTTCAAATTTATGGCTTTGGCAACCCTTCTAGGTACCCTTTTACCAAGAAGACACTCCCTATCAAATCACTCTGCTTGCTTCAACTGTGTTCATTCTTGTTACGGAAGCATAAGCCCCATTTCCTTCGCCGCTTCGATCAAAATCGGAGCAAAGTCATGTAGCGTCTCGGGTGCAAGTCGGCTGACCGGGCCGGATACAGATAAAGCCGCAGTGACCTGTCCCTTCCGGTTCACAATTGGCGCTGCCACAGCAGCAGCCCCTGGCTCCCGTTCTTCATAGCTGGTCGCATAGCCCTTCTCGCGAATGTCCTGCAGCTGGGCTTTATAGACCTCCGGGTCTACTGAGGGCGGCCATTCATCCCCGCTTAGCAGGGCTTCCAGCTCCTGCGGCGGCATAAAGGCCGCCAGCACCTTGCTGGAGGCCCCTACAGCCAGCGGCATACGCGCACCTACAGGCGCGACCCTGCGGATCGCCTGATTGCTCTGCACGGCTTGTATGCGAATACGCATGCTGCCGTCCCGTAAGTACAAGCTGACCGTCTCCCCCAGACGGTCACGTAGTCCTTCCATTGCAGGTTGTAACAGCACCGCCGGCTCGTCACTTTGGGACAAATGCGTGGATAGCTCCCAAATGCGGAAGCCAAGTCGATATTTTTCCGTTTCGGCATTCCGAACGACAAAGCCCCGATCCTCCAACGTAGTCAGCAGCCGATGAACCGTGCTTTTATGTAGACCAATTTTGGAGGCAATCTCCGTCAGGCCAAGATCCGAATTTGCAGTAAAACACAGCAGTATATCAAGTGCACGCTCTACAGCGCGAACGGTTAATTTACGGTCTTCCATCGTGAACCGCTCCTCTTGTATCCATATTCGTTTCACACTATGAAACATGGTTACATAAATTATATAGAATAGTTGCGGCTACTGTAAACCGATGTTTTTGTGACAACCATATTACAGAACGAGAACAAACATCGACAATTCTTTGCATCATTTTTACTTTTCCGGTTCAGGCGTTGACTTTGGATAATCCCCATCATACGATAATAGGTATCTATACGGATCTACACTACTATTTTCAAGTGGAATTATACCTAAATTCTATGAAACGAAGATCAATTTTATATAAGGAGGCTCTTACATGATTTCGACATCCCAGCGCAACGCTCAGCTACAGACCGCTGTTCAGGAGCCGTCCACCCCACTCTTTAATCCCCGTCTGCTGCGGTTCAAGCACGTTGTGATTGCTCTGCTGCTGTCGGTCGTCTTTTTTCTGTTGTTTTGTTTTATTGCCTTGCATGCTTACATCGCATGGGTTCTTACGAATCCCACCGTTGCACCACTGTACTCTAATCCGATGCAGGCCAAAAGCATGCCTTATGAGGAAGTCAGCTTCCCTGCCAAGGATGGTAGCCGCATGGTACAAGGCTGGTATATCCCGGCGGATCAATCGCGGAAAACGATTATTTTCAGCCATGGTTATGGGGCTAACCGCGAAGAAAGCTGGATTCCCATGTATGATCTGGCGCATTATGCCCACAGTTTGAACTTTAATGTGGTCATGTTCGATTATGGATTTGCGTCACAAAACAGCAAAGCAGTCGCAACCGGAGGCAAAGCAGAATCCCAACAGCTCCTCGGAGCAATTCAGCTTGCGAAGCAACGCGGCTCATCGGAGATTATCGTATGGGGCTTCTCCATGGGGGCAGGCACCGCTCTTCAGGCGGGCTTGCAAACCAAGGATGTGGACGCAATGATTTTGGACAGCACCTTCCTGCTGGAACCAGATACGCTGTACCATAACATTCACAATCAAATTAATCTGCCAAGGCATCCGTCTTTGGAAATTCTGGAGTTGCTGTTTCCAGTTTTGAACGGTACCAGCTTGCATCAGATTCCATATCAGGAGGTTAAAAAGGAAAACTACCCGTTCCCGATCATGTTTGTGCATGGTACACAGGATGAAAAAGCTCCTTATCCTATTGCGGAAAAGCTCGCTGCCAATCAAACCAACCCGCTTTCCAGTGTATGGATTGTTAAAAACGGGATACATGAGCTTATTTTTAGAGAGCACCCTCGTGAATATTTGCGACGGGTATCGACGTTTCTAAGCAATGTACAGGAGCTGGAGGACAAGAAAACCACCGCTGATGCCCACAAACAAACGAATACGAAGTAAAAAATTATTTTTCGAAGAACTATATTCTATTCTTCCCCTTGAAGAAGCCTGTCTATGGACACTTAACCCGTGCCGTAGCTGGGCTTCTTTTTCGTGTTCCATGGGTATTCATTGTTTTACCTAACAGATGTGACCGGATTAAGGGAGTTCGTAGACATATTCCTGATGAGACAGCGAATATACTGGGTACGTATGCATCCAGGGCAGATCTATCAGATCGGCCGGATAGCCATAGTGGGATACGGGAGGTAAAAAACGATGCTGAGTACTTATGGGTCTTTCCTGCCCTTACGTGTGCTGGAGGAAATTCGGCATTGGAAGCAGCAGGAAAGTTGGCATGTGGAAGTGATTAAATCCGCTACCGAGGGACTGGAGCCTACTTATGTACGGCTGCTGGATGATTGGCGGACTGTATTCGAACAGACGGAACGCACCGCCATAGAGTTGCTTGAAGAGCAACGGAGCGCACTCGATCCGGCAGATCAGGCGTGGCATCAGGAATGGAAACAGATGTCAGCTGCTCCACAAGCACATACACACGAATTCACTGAACATTCTAAACAGTCAAGGGGATTAGACACATCATCATCTGTAAAAATGCCATTGTCAGAGTCAGCCTCAAACTCTCAGCTTGACTCACAAGAATTAAATCGTCGACTGGACGATTTGCTGCAAACCGCAAACCGTCAGTCACAGGAGTATGTACGGCAGCTCGGGCTGCTAAGCGAGCACAGTCATGCATTGCGTCAGCAACCAAAATCCGCCGGAGTTGTATTACACGCGGCACATGAAAGCCAATATTTCCTGATCTCGACAACCCCCTTTCAGGAACCTGGCTCCATCGCAAGGGCTGCTAGGTTGTATCATGTAGCTACAGAGGGTGAGAATTACCCAGAGGAAGAACTTCGAGAACGGCAGGCAGACATAAGGGGAGAAGGCGCATGGACGACTAAAGGCGTCAAGTCCAGCCAGGCGCAACCTTCGGCAACGGAAAAAACCACAATCGGCCGGTCGGTTCCTATTGGGGGACATCGGCTACCGCCGCTCCCTTACCCCTATAATGCGCTTGAACCGTATATTGATGAGAAAACAATGCGTATTCACCATAACAAGCATCATTTGAGCTATGTGAATGACCTGAATAAAGCGGAAAAGAAGCTGGAAGAAGCTCGAAAAACAGGTGATTTTGACCTCGTAAAGCATTGGGAACGGGAACTGGCATTCAACGGCGCAGGCCATTATCTGCATACTCTTTTTTGGACGATCATGAGTCCACAAGGTGGTGGAAACCCAAGCGGACCGCTGGCTGAACAGATTAAAAAGGATTTTGGCAGCTACGATGCATTCAAAAAGCAATTCAGTTCAGCAGCCGAAAAGGTCGAGGGTGGCGGCTGGGCTATCCTGGTATGGAGTCCACGCGCGGGACGACTTGAAATTTTGCAGGCCGAAAAGCACCAGAATCTGACTCAATGGGAGTCCATTCCGCTGCTAGCGCTAGATGTATGGGAACATGCATATTACTTAAAGCATCAGGCCGAACGCAACAAATACATTGAAGATTGGTGGCATGTCGTTAACTGGCCAGAGGTTGCAGAGCGCTATACCCAAGCCTCCAAACTGAGATGGCAACCCTTCTAAGCTTCTAAGCTAAAGAAAAACTACACCTGCAAATCGTATCGCTCTCTGAGTGCTGCCATTTGTTCGGTCCATCCTTCCGGTTGTACCAGCCAGCCAGCGGCAGGTAAAACGGCTGTCCGGCTCTCAACGATACGGCGCAGAGATGCCGTGTACGCCTCAACAGACGGCACTCCAGCCAGCTCTGCCAGGCTACCCATTGTTGCTGGATTCACCCGGGGGTAATCCTGCTGCTGCACGCCTGCCGACGTGTCCCCGGCTGCCTCTGTGTAGAACTCCTGTACCGCCTGTGCACGCTCTACACCACTGCCCTCAATCATCACGAAAGCTGTGATGATATACGCCTTGGCTTGGCGCCGCTGTGCAATGCCGCAAAACTTGCGGCCTCGGACGCTGACATCGTAATCCCCGGGACAGAAGGACCCGGGGATTTCTCCGGTCTTCGCCTCGCCAGACCACGGAACCAGCGCATCGGCAATTAGCGCTGCCATGAGCCGAAAATCCTCATGCAGGCTGATGGCCCGCTGTGGATTCGGCAGGATCAAGGACAGGTTCAGCACCCCCCTGTCCAGCATGACGGCTGCTCCACCCGAGGGGCGTACGCATACCGAGGTTCCCGCGCTGCGCACTCGCTCCATCGCCTGTGGGGCGTAGGGAAGCCTGCGGTCCCGGTGACCGATCACAAGCGCTGACGGATGCCGCCATAGATGCAAAATGGGTGCAGCTCCTTTCCCTACTCGCCGACAGGCCAGCTCCTCCCAAGCCAGCGGAGACAAAACGTCCTCCTGAGTGGCCGCGAGTGGCGCTTCAAACCACTGCAACTCAGGCAAAGCTGTTGTTTTTTCTGTTGATCTATGTACATTCTCCATACGTTATCCCCTATCTGTAAAAATAACTGTTATCCATAGGCTAATTGTATTTTAAGGCGGCTATCCCGTCGTCTCTATTTCTGATGTTAACAAAAAAAGGTGGCTACGCCTATGCGTAAACCACCCTTTTTTTGTTCATCACATAAACGTCTTGCGATGTTCGATCAATCCTTGAGCAGCGACAGAAATTCTGCGCGCTGTGCTGCATCATCACGAAACGTACCACGTACCGCAGACGTTACCGTTTTGCTACCAGGCTTTTTGACACCTCTTGCACACATGCACAGGTGCTCGCCTTCCACGACCACCATAACCCCGTGAGCGGAGACTGCTTCATTTAAAATATCAGCGATCTGTGAAGTAATACGCTCCTGTACCTGCAATCGGCGGGTCACTGCCTCTACCAGACGTGCAAGCTTGCTCAGTCCTACAATTTTGCCGCTGGGTACATAGCCGATATGCACTTTTCCGAAGAAAGGAGCCATATGGTGTTCACACTGGCTGTAATAAACGATGTCCTTCACGATCACAAGCTCCTCGTGATTCTCGTCAAATGTCACACCCAACGCATCCCGGGGATCAACCTCATAACCCGCAAATATTTCCTCATACATGCGCGCAACGCGTGCCGGTGTTTCCAATAACCCTTCACGCTTGGGGTCCTCACCGATCAGTTGTAAAATCTGCTCCACATGGTACTCGATTTTATCCCGGTTATCCGCAGCTTTGCGGTTAATATAATCTTTTACGCCAGCCACAGTAATCCTCCTCTATGCAGCAACCTCATGCGGCATCCGTGCTCACGTTGCTCATTATTTCCGACGGCCCTGATTTTTACGCGGACCAGGCTGATTTTTGGAGAACTGTTGGTTCTTCATCATCTGCTGGGCTTTTTGCATTTGTTTCCCATTCAGGTTGTAACCCATCTGTTTGGCCATTTTTTGCAGCGTTTCAGGGTCGTTTTGCATCTTTTCAAGCTGTTTACGAAGATAATAAGCACCGATGAAAAATCCCCCAACCAAACCAGCAATCAGGGTAATAATCGGAATGACAATATTCCACACCACGAAGTCGTCACCTCTGTATATTTATATGAAACATCTTGAATTGCACGAACCTATCATAGCAAAACATGGGACAGCTAGCAAATCACTTTTTGCAAACATATGTCCTTATTGTTTCTCCAAATCCAGCAGCTTCATCTTGACTGGCAAGCCTCCAGCATAACCGACCAAACTTCCGTTTTCACCCGATACCCGATGACATGGAAACAGGATGGGTAACGGATTTTTATTATTTGCTTCCCCAACAGCACGTACCGCCTTGGCTCGGCCGATCGATTCCGCAATATCTTTGTAGGACACACTTTGCCCGTACGGAATATTTTGCAGTGCACGCCATACCTGTTCTTGAAAAGGAGTCCCTCTCAAATCATAGGCTATACTAAATTCCCGTCGTTCTCCCGCAAAATATTCACGCAGTTGATCTGCGGCTTCGCGCAGTTTGTCAGGTTCCTGCACATAGACATATTCCCCAATCCATGTCCGGGCCCATTGCTGAAGCAGTGCTTCCCTCGCATGAAAAACGCCATAGTCTATTCGGCACAGCCCCCGATCTGTAGCGCACAGCGTCAACGTGCCCACAGGTGTCTCCATTTCATCATAATAAATCGTAGTTGGACCCTGCGAGTCCTCAATCATTAATTCAGACGCCTTTTGCTGTTCTGCCTGCTCTTGTTCCTCTAGTTTGGAATGCGCTTGCGCGATCATTTCGCGTACTTGCTCATGTTGTTCCTTCTCTGATGCTTGCTTGATCGCTGTCATAGCGTTTTCCCCTCCTATTCGACTCAAAGCCCACGCCGCCGTGCCTCGCAGCTCGGGACGCGGATCATCCAATAAAACCTCCGTTAATTTGGGCACCGCGCTGATATCCTTGAAATTGCCCAGTCCAATGACCGCATTGCGTTGAATGGGCTTCTTCCCCCGCCAAGCCGCTGCACTTTGACCGAATCGGTCTTTAAATTCACGGTTGCTCAAATCCAGTAACGGCAGCAGCAACGGCTTCACAATTTCAGGATCGGGTGTAAGCTCGGGATGGTGATCCCAGTTGAGACCCCGATTTTTGGGGCATACCATTTGGCAGGTATCACATCCGTACAGCCGATTCCCTATCTTCCGCATAAACTCCTCATCCAGAAAGCCCTTCGTTTGCGTCAAAAAGGACACACACCGCTGGGCATTCAGCTGTCCAGGACCCACAAGCGCGCCCGTAGGACAGGCATCCAAACATTTGGTACACTCGCCGCAACCATCCGTTACCGGTTCATCTGGCTGGAAAGGAATGTTCGTCAACAGCTCACCTAGATAAATCCATGATCCCAGCGTCGGTGAAATCATCATCGTATTTTTGCCGCTAAAACCAATCCCTGCGCGCTCCGCAACAGCTCGATCCGACAGTTCTCCGGTATCCACCATGTTTTTCAATATGGCATCAGGCACCCGCTCACTTATAAAAGCCTCAAGCTTTTCCATCGCTTCGCGTAGTACCAGATGATAATCTTTCCCCCAGGCTGAACGCGCCAAAATACCACGGTACTTCCCCTTGTCCGACTTCGGCGGGTCCTTCATTTTAGAAGGGTACGCCACCGCAATAGCAATCAGAGATGCAGGCTGTGAGCCATACAGCTCCGGGTAGATCCGCTTATCAATATCTGGCTCCTCAAAGCCGGATTCATAGCCTTTCGCACGATGCTCTTCCAATATAGCTTTCAGAGACAGAAAGGGGTCGGCGGATGCGAACCCGATGGAGTCGATACCCAGCCCTGGAGCTGCCTCAATAATTTCCTGCTTGAGCGCAGCCCAAGTCGAAGCGGTTCCGGCAGCCGCCTGAGTCAATCCGCGTTGCATCCGATACTCACCTCTCTTCCACTTTTTATCATTACAGATATGAGGATTTGCAAAATTCCCATATCTCAAATTTCAACAGAAAACAGCAGCAGATGCTACCGTAAATTTTTAACAGCACTGGTCGCCAGAAAATCACAGCGATTATTCAGTTCGTTGTCACTGTGCCCTTTAACCTTCACATATTCAACCTCATGCTTACCCATCAGTTCCCACAGTTCTTCCCATAGTTCCTTGTTCTCCACTGGCTGATTTTTACTGTTGCGCCAGCCATTACGAAGCCAATTCTTAATCCAGCCCTGTTTAAAGCAATTGACGACATAGGCAGAGTCACTGTGTACTTTCACATGGCAAGGCTCCTTGAGCAGCTTTAGCGCTTCAATCACGGACTTGATCTCCATACGGTTGTTTGTCGTCATTTTCTCGGCACCTGACAGCTCCTTACGATGCTCCCCATACAGCAAAACGATCCCCCAGCCCCCAGGGCCCGGATTTCCCGAACAAGCACCGTCGGTATATACCATCACTTCTTTCATCATCCTCTTCCTTTCCTCATCGGTAACCGCCTGATCCGTCATGGTCCTGATCGGTTTGGACGTGTTCCGCATTGATTTCAGACTATAGTTGCTCTATAGCCATTTCCACTCAGATATCGGCCAAAATATAAATTCTGCACGTCCCAGTAAATCTTGAGATTTAATGCTGCCAAAATAGCGGCTATCCTTGCTTGCTGCAATATGGCGATTATCCCCCATGACAAAAAAGTGCTCCGGCTCCACCGTAAAAGGACCATAATCACCATCCTCCACGTCAGAGTTGGTGTAAGGTTCATTTAGTAGTTCACCGTTCACATACAATTGATTATGTTCAACTCGGATTACATCTCCGGGAATACCTATGACTCTCTTCACTAAAAATCTTGGGCTCGACAGCTTGGAATCGGGATCTTTTAAAATCACAATGTCCCCCCTGCCCGGATCATGAAAATTATAAACCAGCTTGTTAACGAACAAATGCTGGCTTTCCATTAGCGTCGGCTGCATCGAATGTCCTCTGACCGTGGACAAGTTAAATACGAACAGGTTTAGAAGCAGCAAGACGACCATGGCGATCAGCAGAGTGACTAACCAATCGCGTATGTAACCAGAGCGGCCTGCTTGTTTGGACGTTTCCGGCGAGGGAAGCGGGCCTGACGAAGGAGCCAAAGCGTCCATAATTAAACCTCCTCAACCCTGTTATAAATAGAAAAGCATATCCCGTACCCGATTGCAACGGTTACTCAGATATGCTCTAAATGTAAATATTATACTTAATGTTATTCAATTCTCTTTATTTCGATTCCCGATTAATGAGGCGCCAAAATACTCAGCTTCTGAAAAGCCTGTAAAATCTGGCTTGCTCCATAGCCCATCGCTTCGTACAAAGGCATGGCCGCACTGTTATGCTTGTCCCCTGCTACCCAAATACGGCTAACCTTACGTTGCTGAAAACGCTGCTCCATGGACTCCACAAGCGATTTGCCGATTCCCATCCGACGACGATCCGGGTGAATAGCGATACGATAGTAACAACCATCATTCTGATCCATCGTGCCGATCAAAGCACCAACGATCTCTCCCTCTTCTTCTGCAACGATGATCAAACCGGAATCCCACGAAAGCTGACGGGCAAACGCACTCACCGTCTCTTTGTAGCACTCCTCTGACAAGGCAATTTGCATGAGTTCCGTTACTGAGTTCACATCACTTAATTGAAAGGAACGAACGTGCATAAGTAATATCTCCCTTTTCGTAAGCATAATAAAAAAATTGAGACAGCACCGTCATTTTTACATAAATCCTTAAATTTCTTATCATGGTGTTAATCACAAGGCATTATGATAAAAATGCATACGATCTGCTATATATGAAATGAAGAACAGGAAAAGGGTGTATGCCCTCAAGTTCGTCATGTCATAGACATGACAGATTATAGCAGACGACAAAAAAGCCGAAATTTCTGCTTCCTTGACCATTAAACCATACTTTTTGACGGAATACATCCCTTTTTCTCATGTAAGCGCTGCATATAAAGCGTTTACATTTTAAAGTTCACAATTTACCTCTTATTACCTATGTATTGTGTATTCCAATCGGGTTTTTGGACATGCTAGCTACCAGGCCGTATTGCCCAGTTTGCTATTTTACAAACAAAAATGTTGATAAAATAGGCTGAATGCGGTTTAATATAACTATCGAGGGTATTATTACATAGGAACACTTACCCAACCATATAACCAGGAGGGATTTTACTATGGCATTTCAATTACCAGAACTTCCTTACGCAAAAGACGCACTGGAACCGCACATTGATGCACTGACAGTAGAAATTCACCATGATCGTCACCATAACACATATGTAACGAACTTAAACGCAGCGCTGGAGAGCGCTCCTGAACTGCAAAGCAAAAGCCTTGAGGATCTGATCTCCAATCTGGACAGCGTTCCTGAAAGCATCCGCACTGCGGTTCGCAACAACGGTGGTGGACACCACAACCACAGCCTGTTCTGGGAAGTTATCGGTCCTAACGGCGGCGGACAACCGACTGGTGCTATTGCTGAAGCAATCAGCAACGAGCTGGGCGGCTACGACAAATTTAAAGAAGACTTCACTAAAGCAGCTACAACACGTTTTGGTAGCGGTTGGGCTTGGTTGGTTGTCGGCAAAGACGGCAAACTGGCGATCACTAGCACTCCAAACCAGGATAGCCCGCTGTCTGAAGGTCTGACTCCGGTACTTGGACTGGACGTTTGGGAGCATGCTTACTACCTGAAATATCAAAACAAACGCCCAGACTACATTGCAGCATTCTACAATGTAATCAACTGGGATGAAGTAAACAAACGTTACGCGGCTGCAAAGAAATAAGCCAGTAACAACATCTCTATCCTATAAAGGGCTGTCTCAAAAGTAGATTTTCTACGAATGAGACAGCCCTTTTGGCATTCCATGGTAAACTGGTGGAGATGATTCTCAAATACAGCTCTGGAGGTTGATGGATGCAGACTTTTTTTCGTTACAACTGGATGATTCGGGAACAATGGTACCGCTGGTGTGAAGAGATGTCGCAGGAGGAATTACTGAAACAACGCGTCGGCGGAGTCGGCGGCATTCTAAAGACACTCTTTCATATCGTTGATGTAGAGTGGAGCTGGATTCAAACGATTCAGGGCAAACCCGACTTTCAAGAGGACTTCTCTCTCTATGATACGCTCAACAAAGTCCGTGAGCTGGATGCAAAGTTTCGACTCGATGTCGAGCCGTTCGTGCTCGCCTGGCATGATGGTCTGGAACGAAAAAGGTTCGAAGATCACCTCCCGGACGGCAGGATTGTAATTGATGCCTGGGGCGAGGTGATGCGGCATGTCATTGCCCACCAAATCCACCATATTGGGCAGTTGTCCATATGGTCTCGGGAGCTAGGCAAGCCTCCGGTTTCGGCCAATGTAATCGGCAAAGGGCTGATTGAGACCGATCGTAGTATTGATTAGCTTTAACGAATGTACAAGTATATTTATGTGACTCAGAGCCGTCCCCTGTCATTTTTAACGACTGAGGTCGGCTCTTTTACTTTATCATCTATGCTCTCTTGTCCACTCCACGAATATTCTCTTCTTTATAACCGTTTTCATAAAAGCTTGATTATAACTGATTAAGTTTTTTCAACCTATCAATATTCTCTTGGTTCAGACTGTTGACCTCTTACTCTTGAAAGCACCGTAAGCCAATGTAAATAATGCTCCACATAATAGGGCAATAAGATGAGCGATAAGATAATTCATATGACCATGGTTCTCTGACGCGGCAATTGCAAAGCCGGGAAGAGCCGTGGTTCCGAATCCTATGGCTGTCAGCTTGCTTAAATATACATATGCTCCCGCAATCATTCCTCCGAGGCATCCAGCAACTAAGGGGAACTTATACTTTAAAGTGACCCCAAAGATCGCTGGTTCCGAGATTCCAAAAAGTACAGACCCGAATGCAGAGTAACCCATTTCTTTAACCTTGGTGTCTTTGCGATTCAAAAGAATATACCCCAAAACGGCGCCCCCTTGAGCCATCAAAGCTACTGATGCCAACGGGTTGATAAAATTTCTGCCTGTATCGGTTAACAACTGCGCTTCTACCGCACCCATAACATGATGTAAGCCTGTAATAACAATGATCTGCTGAATGCCTGCAAAAAACATAAAACCGAATATCCCAAGGTTTTGCGTCATCCAAAGCAGCGAAACGGTGACCAGACTAGCTAACTCTCGCCCAAGAGGGCCGATAATGGTAAACAATAGCAAGGAAGAAACAAAGACCGTCAGCAACGGAGCCAAAAATAGTTTAATCATGTCTGGAACCTTTTTGTTAAAAAACTGATCCAACTTGGCTACCACATATCCCATCATTAGAGCAATAATAATACCACCCTGAAATCCAACCAACTGTACGGGAAGGCCGAAAAGACTGATCGATTCCGGATTTTGACTTCCTTTAGCTACCTCAAAGGCATCCGCCAGTGCTGGATGAAGCATAATCGCACCCAGCACAAGCCCCAGAATCGGACGACCGCCGTATCTCTTGGTTGCAGAATAAACAACAAGCAGCGGCAGGATGGTGAAAATACCCGTAGAAACGATTTGAACGAAGCGATTGATCCCTTGAAAAATTGGATACATCTCCACAATCGATTTAGGACCGAATAACCCCTTCTGACCTAATAACCCGGTTATCCCCATTAACAATGCGGCGGCAAGAATTCCCGGCATGATCTCAATGAAGACATCTGACAGCGATTTAATGGCTTTTTGAAAAGGATTTTGCCTTTGTGCGGACTTCGTTTTGACATCACTTAATGACATATCTTCCGTTCCGGTCAGTTTGGAAAATACGGCATAGATATTATTGACCAACCCTGCTCCAAAAATGATCTGTAGTTGATCCCCCGCTATGAAAACGCCTTTAACCAGATCAATATCTTCAATCTTTTTTAATTCCGCTTTTTCATTGTCCTCAAGTACAATTCTTAATCTGATGGCACAATGGGCCACACCGATAATGTTGCCTTCACCACCGATATATTTTAAAATTTCTTGAGAAATTTGCTTATACTGCTTTTCTTTTGCTTCCATCTAGTAAACCCCCCTCTAGCTGAATCAGATGTCTTCTTTAACAAATCTCCAGAACATCCCTAAAAAGTCCTGCTTTACCCTGGCAAGCGTTATGCCTACATGCATTAATTCATCACCGCCAAACAGCTCACCAGTTTCTATATTTCTATAAATGTAGTCTGGATTCAAACCTTTGAATTTTAACGTTTTAATCGCGGCAGCGGGTTGGGATAAAACCTTGAAATAGCTGGCCGCCATTTCCGTTTGATCTTCCGACACAAAGTTCCATGCAGCTTCATTTTCATCAAACGGATTAATTATTCTATAAAACTTCCCAAATTGAATGAGCGATCTAATTTCTTTATATAGAGCTATCTGTTTTTTTACTATTTCTTTTTCCTCAACGGTTAATGTCGTCAGATCCAGCTCATATCCAAAATTCCCGGCCATGGCGACATAACCTCTTGTCTCCAAGGGAGTTATTCTACCCACTTGATGGTTGGGTACCGTGGAGACGTGTGCCCCCATAGTAATCGGAGGGTAGACAAGACTTGTTCCCCATTGAATCTTCAGTCGGCAAATGGCATCCGTATTGTCACTCGTCCAGGTCTGAGGCATGTAATAGAGCATGCCGGCATCAAAACGGCCTCCTCCACTAGAACAGCTCTCAAATAAGACATGGGGAAATCTTGATGTAAGCTCTTCCATAACACTATAGAGTCCCAGGATATAACGATGCGCAGTCTCCCTCTGTCTCTCAGGTGGCAAGGCAGCCGAACCCACATCCGTCATGTGACGATTCATGTCCCATTTTACATAAGTAATTGGAACGTCCGATAAAATATCGGAAACCGACTTAATAATGTACTCACTCACTTCCTTCCTCGATAAATCCAACATCAGTTGATTTCTTCCCAACGTATACGGACGATCAGGGACATGGATACACCAATCGGGATGCTTTCTGTATAAATCGCTGTCTATGGATACCATTTCAGGTTCAAACCACAAACCAAACTCCATACCCAGGTTTCGTATGCGGTTTGCAAGATCCAGCAATCCATCTGGAAGTTTGCGACGATCCACCACCCAATCGCCTAATGAAGTATTGTCATCATCCCGTTTTCCAAACCAACCATCATCCAATACAAACAGTTCCACTCCTACACTTTGAGCTTCCTTCGCCAACTGCTCAATCTTGTCGGCATCAAAGTTAAAGTAAGTGGCTTCCCAGTTATTAATCAGGATCGGCCGCTCTTTGTCACGAAAAGGCCCACGACATAATCTGTTCCTGTATAATTCATGATAAATTCTCGACATGCCGCCCAAGCCGTTTTCGGTGTATACCATGACCACTTCTGGTGTTTGGAACGATTCCTCAGGTTCAAGCAGCCATGTAAAATCAAAAGGATTAATCCCCATCGTGACTCTTGTGTTCCGATAGGAATCTACCTGGGTCTGGGCCGTAAAGTTCCCGCTGTACACCAGATTAAAGGCGTACACTTCACCCTGTTCTTCATCTGTTCCTTCTCTTACAAGTGCCATAAAGGGTGCCTGTTGAGGGCTGCTGGCTCCACGGCAGCTGTCTACCATTTGAATTCCAGGTAAAATTTTTCGCCTTGCTATATTTTTTTCATTATTATGCGCACCGTACAAGGTAATTAGTTCATATTCATCATCACGAAAATCCACACTAGCACTTAACGCTTTAAGTAGTTTTAGCTGCTGCCGACCTTCATTATCGAAACGGACTGAACGGGTAATGACATCCCGCTTTGGATATAGGCTATAGGATAGTACAACCTTTACATTAATTAATAGGTCTTCAAGGACGATTTCCAGAGTTTCTACTTCGCCAGCATCTTCTGCATAAGTAGAAGGAAGCCCTTTCAATTTTGGTTTGCCTTGGTAAACCCGATGTTCTTTATAGCGAAAGTCTGTCACTGTAGAACCATTCTCCAATTGAAGCTGATACGCAGGAATCCTGAAATCACTATTTCCAAATGACGGATATTCTTGCGGGATAGTATCCAGTGAAAAGGCTCGATCCGAGCCATCGGGATTGGGTGAAAATCCTCTATCCATAAAGATGATTTTATTGCTTCCCCGATAGTTCTGAATTTTCTTTCCCCAATACAGATGGGCTAAATAACCATCTCGTATAACCTGCATGACATAACTCGTATTGCTGCCTTGTAAATGGAATAAAAGCTTCTCTTTATCGATGTGTATAGCCATAGCAACCCCCTTATAGCGCCAATAGTACGATTTCCAAAAAGTATAAATTATGTTGTTTACTTATTGTTTACATCCTAATAATAATTGAATAGTTTCAATAATTATATGGAATAATGTAGACTCTATATGAAACGGTGTGATAATATGCAGAGATGAATTAAGGGGTGAAACCAAATGAGTTCGCATTTTTCCAATCATTCCTATAACAACCTGGATCTCAATTTATACACATGTGGCAAAGAAAGCTGTACCAGCAAGCACTCTTATGGTCCAGCCATTCGAAGCGGGTATATGGTGCATTATATTTTAAAGGGAAAAGGGATCTTTAAAGTCAACGATAAAATCTATCATTTGGAGAAAAACGATGCTTTCTTTATTGAGCCGAAGGTTTTAATTTACTACGAAGCGGATGAAGTCGACCCATGGGAATATGCCTGGATTGGTTTTAATGGGGTGCAAGCAAAAGAATATCTAAGCCGGACCTGTATCAATAGGGACAATCCCATTTTCCGGTTTGAAGCAGAGGGCAGCCTTGCCCGCTGTATGGAGAGTATCGTCGTTTCTTCTACACTGAAATCCAACAAAGACCTACTGCTTGCATCCAAGCTGTATGAATTTCTGTATCTGATGTTTGAACATTACCCTAATCAGGAAGTCAACCCTGAGGTAAGACAGCAGCGGTATATTAAAGAAGCGCTTCTCTTCATTCAACAAAACTATTCACACTTCATTACCGTAAGCGACATTGCCAAGTACATTTCAATTGACCGTTCGTATTTGCATCGTTTATTTAAACAGCAACTAAATAAGTCACCGCAGGAATTTTTATTACATTTGAGGATTGAAAAATCGTGCTCCCTATTAAGAAATACTTCCCTTAAAGTCGGGGATATTGCTCGGTCTGTAGGGTATAAAGATGTACTCCTATTCTCCAAAATGTTCAAAACGGTCAACAAGGTGACTCCATCCGAATACCGAAAAAATCCCCAGGAATAACACGCTTCGTTCGCAACTAAATTAGGCATATTCATTCCAAAAACAGAAAAATAGCGGCAGCATGGATCAACCTCATGTCCATACTGCCGCTATTTTATTAACTGCATGTTCTCTTAATTAGTTCTCTTTTTGCTTCGCATAATACTCGGTGATCAGATCGAGGAACACCTTTGGAAACGCCAAGGTGGCCATATCCGCTTCGCTGATCCAGCGGTACCCCGCTGGCAGCGCATTGCGCGTGTGCTCCGCCTGCTCAGCCAGCGCAATCAACGCACCCGGCTTCGCTTCGGTGCTGTAGCTGGCCCGCTGTTCGGCAGCCAGCGGATGTCCTCCCGCCTCCCCGGCAGGGACGGCGACCTCTTCACACTGGAACACACGCAGGTTCCAGTGAATGTGGCTGAACGTGTGCTCCGCCTCACGTACAAACCGCACCGGGCGCGCAAGCACGCCCTCTGCCAGCAAATGAGCCGCCAAATGGTCCATGGCGGGCTCATCCGGCACCGGGCCGTTGTAGCCCTCCGGCCCGGCAAGCTCATGCGGCAGCTCCCACATGCGGGCCAACAGGCCCTTGGCCGGGCGCTGCCGTACGAGCAGGCGGCCTGCGTTCGCTCCGCTGCCCTCGATGAGGGCTACGGAACGCGGCTCCAGCCGCGGCGGCTTCGCCTTGGTCTTGACTGGCAGCGTCTCCTCGCGACCTGCCAACCTGCCCGAGCAATGCTCCATGACCGGGCAGGTCAGACAATGAGGCGACTTCGGCGTGCAGACCAGCGCCCCCAGCTCCATCAGAGCCTGATTAAAATCAGAAGCCCTTCCTTCGGGAATCAGCTCCCGTACCAGACTTTCCATATGCGCCCGCGTGCTGCCCTTCATAATATCCTCTTCAATGAGAAAATAACGCGACAGCACACGCATCACATTTCCGTCCACAGCAGGCTCTGGTCGATTGAAGGCGATACTCATAATCGCCCCCGTCGTATACGGGCCTACTCCTTTCAGTGCAGCGACAGCCTGTGTATCATCCGGCACCTGCCCGCCGTGAAGCTCAACTACTTGTTTTGCCGCAGTTTGCAAATTCCGGGCCCGCGAATAATAACCCAGCCCTTCCCACAGCTTAAGCACATCCTCCTCGGGTGCTTCCGCCAACGCTTCAATTGTAGGAAAACGTGCAATAAAGCGATTAAAATACGGAATGACCGTATCCACACGCGTCTGCTGAAGCATAATTTCCGAGATCCAGATATAAAAAGGATTCCGATGGCGGCGCCACGGCAAATCGCGCTTGTTACGTGTATACCAATTCAACAGTTCAAAGCTGAAATAACGCTTTTGTTCCAATGTATTTGTAGTCATCACATCACATCTCCTTATATTCGACAATCACAAAAGCAGAGGCAATGTTAGGCTGATGTGTAATACTCAAGTGAATGCTGTAATTCGAGTCACCTGTAGACGGCAATCTCAGTCTATCCCATGCGGATGAAGACAAGTAAACGGCTGGCTTCCCCCCAGGTTCCGGTAAAATATCCATATCGCCGAACCCGATGATTTGCCCAATTCCGCAACCGAAGGCTTTCGTTATCGCTTCCTTGGCGGCAAAGCGCCCTGCTACGAACTCCGTTAGTCTACCCTTGCGTTCCACAGCAAGCTCACGTTCTGCCGGGGTCAGCACCCGATTCAAAAACGCATCTGCATATTTACCTGCTAAAATATGAGCCATACGGCTTATTTCCAGCACATCATGTCCAATTCCGTAGATCATTTGGGTATTCCCCGTCCTTTTTACTTTACTGGATCTATTGTAACAGTGCGTCCACACCCTGGCGAGTCATAAAGGCGTAAAAACGACACCAAAATATGTTAAAATGAGAAAGGCTATAGGTGAATGTTTTGAATTCAGCTGATATGCCCATTTTAAAAAATTCCCGTAGAAAGGAAGGATAGGATGTCAGAAACCATTATTGTTGAAGCAGGTACCGAAGCAGGAACAGATGCGGTGATCCGGGCTTCCTGGTTTCCCGCTAAAAATACAGCCAAAAGCCTGCTCATCATCGCTCACGGCTACAAAGGATTTAAGGATTGGGGCATGTTCCCCTATATAGCAGAAGCATTGAGTAAGGATAACCATGTTGTGACCTTCAACTTTTCACATAATGGCATAGGTGAGGATCTAGAGAATTTTACCGAGCTGGAAAAGTTCGCACGCAACACCTATAGCCGCGAACAAGAGGATTTGGAACTATTGCTGTCCAATCTGAGAGCACGTCATGAGTTCAGAGAATTGCCGTTGTTTCTGTTAGGACATAGCCGAGGCGCGGGAAGCTGCTTTGTATATGCTCTAGATCATCCCGGCGAGATTGCTGGCGTCATTTCATGGAATGGCGTGACAGATCTTGATTTGTTTACTTTACCGCAAAAAGAAGAAATGCGCGCCAAGGGGCGCAGCTATGTGGAGAACGCTAGAACCGGACAACAGCTTCCGCTGGATGCTGTCATTCTGGAAGACCTGAAACAAAATCGCCAGCGTTTTGCCATTGTAGACAGACTTGCCAACAGCCAGCTCCCAGCTGTACTGATCCAGGGAACCGAAGATTCCAAACGTCTACGGGAAGGCTCTGCCCTGCTCACATCCGTTCGTCCCGACATCGAATGGGTACAAATTCAAGGCGGCAATCATACCTTTAATACCGTTCATCCATTCCAGGGAGGTAGCCTTCCACTGGATCAAGCGATTACTGAAACCCGCCGCTTCATTGAGTGGATCACCAATTAAATTATTGCCCCTTCAATACAAACGGCGATCCGCCGGGCGGATCGCCGCATTTATTTACTTCAGGATTTTACAATTCCATAATGACTAATGCTTACACTCCTGGGATGCTTGTCCGCTTATGCGCTGTACGTGTAAAGAAGCTTTCCAGCTTTTCGCGTGCCGCCGGGTCAATTTCCTTGCCTTCCAGGTAGTCGCTGTTTGCTTCGTAGGAGATCCCCAGTTCTTTTTCATCCGTCTGGCCTTCCCACAATCCTGCTGTAGGCGCTTTGTCCAAAATGGCCTGCGGGACTCCAAGATAGCTAGCGAGCAAGCGCACCTGACGTTTGTTGAGCGTGCTAAGTGGCGTAATATCAACCGCACCGTCGCCCCATTTGGTATAAAAGCCTGTGATAGCTTCTGAAGCGTGATCTGTGCCAACGACGAGCAGATTCAGCTCATTCGCGAGTGCGTACTGAACCACCATACGTGTTCTTGCCTTTACATTCCCTCTCACTTGCGGAGTAATGGAACGCTCTAGACCGATATCCTTTAACGTATGCTCTACTTCCACGGCAACCTTATCCACGGCTTCCTTAATGTTCGTTTCCCCAGCATATTTCAGGTCGAACGCTTTGGCTACCGCGTAGCTATGCTCGATATCTTCCTGTTGGCCGTATGGCTGGAATACACCCAGCGTTTTGTATTCGTCCCCTTGTTCCTGCGTCAATTCATCTGTAGCCCGCTTGCACAAAGCGGCTGCTACGGCACTATCAATCCCGCCACTGATGGCGATTAACAGCCCTTTGCTTCCCGTTTTCGTTACATACGACTTGAGGAAATCCACACGCTTACGGACCTCCGCCTCTACATTAATCGTAGGCTGTACTCCCAATTCAGCAATAATCTGTTCCTGCAAACTCATCAGATAAGCACCTCTTTTTTAGGAATTTCCTTCACAAGCCAACATGCAAAAGCCCCGGCAAGTTTCGCAGGCGAAAAATGCGGGGCATAGCTTGAGCAGTCTTACCGGCAAAAACGATCAAATGCACTGGTCAAATCAGCAGCGATCTGATCTGCCGAACGATCCTCCACCTGATGACGCTCGATGAAGTGAACCAGTTCGCCGTCTTTCAACAGCGCGATAGAAGGGGATGACGGTGGGTAAGGTGCGAAAAATTCGCGAGCCTTTGCCGTTGCTTCCTTGTCCTGTCCGGCAAAAACCGAATACAGATGATCTGGCGTAAGATCATGCTTCAGCGCTTCAGCCACACCCGGGCGGCATTGGCCTGCGGCACAACCACATACCGAGTTCACAACAACCAACACTGTCCCTTTAGCATTAGGAAGCTTGGCCTCCACATCTTCAGAAGTACGCAGTTCCTGAATCCCAAGATTCGTCAGTTCATCGCGCATTGGCTGAACTGAATCTCTCATATATTGATCGAAAGACATAGACATATTCTTTCACTCCTTTTCCAAAAATCATGTATACTACGTTTTTAATTTCATCCTTTGCCGTAGTAAAGGCATGGACATCTAAACTTCATTATACAATCTTTTTCACGTAATTTGCAAAAATCCGGCTATATATTTGCACGATTATTTCTGTATCGAATTTATGACAGAAGGTTCAGCGTGATCCCGGTAAGTCGGGACGGTTCTGCGCAATCGGACTTTAAACTGCGTGCCCATTCCCTCCACCGAGTCTACGGCAATCGTACCGTGATGACGCTCCACTATACTTTGACATAAGGCCAGCCCCAAACCTGTACCTTTCGTTTTGGTGGTGTAAAAAGGTTGGAACAGCTTTTCAAGCTGTTTTTGCGGAATTCCCGGACCTGTGTCCTTTACTTCGAGTTCCACGAAATCCCCTTCCTCATGAGTCGAAATGGTCAACACCCCCTTTTCTCCCATAGCTTCCATCGCATTACGTGATAAATTAAGCAGCAACTGCTTCATTTCCTTAGGGTTCAAATGCAGCATCGTCACATGCTCCTCCAGCTTTAGCTCAATCGTCTGCCCCCTCAGATTCGCATCTGCCCACAATAAAGGCGTCAGTTCGCGAATAATATCATGCAGATGACATTGCTCCTTCTCGACAATCCGATTCTGGGCCAGTGAAAGGAAATCGTTAATAATTCCGTTCGCCCGATCGAGTTCCTCCATCACAATGCGGTAGTAATGGTTGAGAGATTCTGGACTTTTCTCACGCATAAGCTGTAAAAAACCACGCACAACCGCCATCGGATTACGTATTTCATGAGTAATGCCCGCTGCCATCTGTCCGACCAGACTGAGCCTTTCAAAATTGCCTAGCTCACTGCGCAGCGTCTCCAGCTCTGTAATATCTTGCAAGGCGATAATGACGCCTGTCGTTTGGTTTACGTGTTTATCCCGAATAGGAAGGAAACTTGAGAAGAATACTTTGGGAGGAACATTTATAAAATCAGCACCCGCCTCTCCTTGCAACGCTTTTGCAACTCGTTCGTTAACCACAGGCAAAGCGCTAAAACCATATAACGAGGTCAATGGACGGCCTACTACCTCAGGCAGTGTAATGTAGGGATCGAAGTCCTGGTAGAGTTCCAGCATCGTTTTGTTCATATGTATAACTCGTTCTTCGCTGTCCAGAGTAACAAGAGATAACGGCATCAAATCCATAACTTGACGCAGCTTATCCACTTCAATTAAGTATTTGCTCGTAAATTCAGTCACATCACGCCGCAGCGCCAGCTTCTCAAAGGCATTATGCATCAGACTCACGACCGTAAAACTTGCCAGCACCCCTGCACCAATATTCCAGAACGTTGTAAGTAAGTCAGGAACGTATACCGCAATATCCTGTTTGCCCCACAGTAGCGGAAATATCGCCTTAAACAGCATATCAGCCACAACATATGCGGAGATTAGGAGTTTTTTGTCCAACAAGGTTCCTCTTTGAAAAAACTTGACATGCAGCAGCATAAAAGGAAAAAGGATAAAACCCGTGCCCACATACATCGGGGACATTTCTGTCGACTGGGCTATAATCAGGACACCCATCAGTGCGGAAGCGGCGAGCACGAAGGCAGTGCGACGTCTACCGTACATGATGCCAACAGCAAGGGGAATAATACCGAGATTGGAAGGTAGACCATACGGAGACTGATATTGAAAGAGTGTACATAGCAATATGGCTGGCAAGCAACACAGATACAGTATTCCTTGATTGGGTCCAGGAAGCAGATTGCCGCCCCAAACCTTTTTCTTATCCCCATAATCCGTTAATATAGAGAAAAAACCCGCCGATATAACGGCAAGGAGAACTTGGAGCACACTTTCCTTCAACGCAATTAACAAGGACTTCTCCCCCTCATCATCTTTCCTTGACGCCGTTAGTTGAATTAAAGCACAGGCTACAATATATTACAATATATGTGTTAAAATCCCGGTGTAGAACGACAAAATCTGCTAAATACTAGATGTATATAACAGGAACGTTTTTACGCGTTTTAAATTCCTGCAAATTGAAATATATACGTGTTTACTGTGCTCTAAGGCTATCTGTAGCGACGGTATTACGATATGATGAAAAATCGGTTACACCATTCTGAATTTTTTGAAAATTTGTCGACGAAAAGGAAGAGGTTTATGACTTACGACGTTATTGTGATCGGAGGCGGCTCAGCCGGATTAATGGCTGCTGCCGCTGCCAGCGGTGAGGGCGCCAAGGTGCTTTTGCTTGAAAAAGGAAATAAGCTCGGGCGAAAGCTGGGGATCTCTGGTGGAGGCCGTTGCAATGTCACGAATGCCAAAGAGCTGGACGAACTCATTCGGCACATTCCCGGCAATGGCCGTTTTCTGCACAGTGCACTGGCGGCTTTCGGCAATCGGGATATCATCGCCTTTTTTGAACAGCTGGGTATAGCCTTAAAGGAAGAAGACAATGGGCGTATGTTTCCAGTGACGGACAAAGCCAAAACAGTTGTCGATGCTTTGATCAACAAGGTACGCTCTCAAGGAGTCGAGATTCGGACAAGCTGTCCTGTTCAAGAGGTTATTTACAATGAAGGTCATACGGCTGGGGTGCGGCTGCGTTCCGGTGAAATCCTACATAGCCGTAATGTCATTGTAGCCGTTGGCGGCAAATCCGTCCCGCATACAGGCTCGGAAGGTGACGGCTATGCATGGGCAGAACAAGCAGGGCATACGATTACGGAACTGTACCCAACAGAGGTGCCGTTGACCTCAGGCGAGACGTTCATCCAGACGAAAGAGCTTCAGGGACTATCCTTACGCGATATCAGTCTGACCGTATGGAATGCGAAGCAAAAAAAAGTTGTCGTCCATGAAGGAGATATGATTTTTACACATTTCGGTTTATCTGGCCCAACTGCTTTGCGGTGCAGTCAGTTTGTCGTCAAGGGAATGAAAAAGGATAAGGTAAACACGGTGTTGTTGACTCTGGATTTACAACCTCACAAACATGCCGATGAAGTCTATCGTGAGACGCTGGAATTGGCATCGGTCGATGCTAAAAAAGCGATCAAAAATGTGCTTAAGCCTTATTTACCGGAACGCTTGATTCCATTGTTGCTCCAGCAAGCCGAACTGCGTGAGGACTTGACCTATGATCATATCCCCAAGCAGCAATGGCAAGAACTTGCTCATCGCATTAAGGCGTTTCCAATCCGTGTGAACGGTACGCTCTCTCTGAAGGAAGCATTTGTTACCGGGGGCGGTGTGAATTTGAAGGAAATTAATCCGAAAACGATGGAGTCCAAGCTGATGCCTGGATTGTTCTTCTGCGGTGAGATTCTCGATATTCACGGTTACACAGGTGGTTATAATATTACAGCGGCGTTTACGACAGGGCATACAGCAGGAACCCAAGCGGCTTTAAACGAGATGCTGTAGGAGTGGGAGGGACTACGCGTAGGCTTTGATCTTACGATCGCTGTTGCTTCTCCAGATTCAAATCCTCCGCTGCGCTGCAAACCGCCATTACATCCGCATTTTTAGGAAAAACAGGAAGTGAAAAAGACTTAAATCAGTCATATTGCTGATTTAAGTCTTTTTTTGTGTAATCGCGTATTGAACAAGCTCTATCTTGTTTTGACATTTGTCGCTATTCTATACCTCAATAATGATAGGTAAAATCATGGGTCTTCTCTTCGTCTGACTGTAAATAAACCGGCCAACATCATCTTTTAACATCTGCTTAATCAGTCCCCACTGACTCATTTCGATTTCTGTTAACTCGTTCACTGTGGACATAATCGTGTCGTGGATCTGACTCATGAGCTCTTCGGAATCCTTAACATATACAAAGCCTCTTGAAATGACCTCTGGCGTTGCGAGCATTTGTTTCTCATTTTTACTCAACGTCATCACAATAATCAGCATTCCGTCTGAAGAAAGCTTTTTACGGTCTCGTAGTACAATATTACCTACGTCCCCTGTTACCAACCCGTCTACCAAGCTATTGCCGGCTGATACTTTGGGCCCCAGGGATGCTCTTCCCTCTTCGATTTGAACAGTGTCACCGTTATGGACGATAAATACATTCTCCATCGGAATCCCCACAGACTCCGCTAGCTGACGATGCTGATACAACATCCTGAATTCACCGTGTATGGGAATTAAATACTCAGGTTTCATCAGGGTCATCATTAATTTTAATTCTTCCTGGCTGCCATGACCGGATACGTGCATTCCCGTGGAGCTGCCTGATCCATAAATAACCTGGGCACCCAGCACATACAAATTATCAATGACCTGGGAAAGGTTTCGCTCATTCCCCGGTATGGCTCCCGCAGCAATGATGACCGTATCACCAGGCAAAATTTCGATTTTGGGATGCAGGGAATTGGCTAAACGTGACAATGCGGCCATCGGCTCTCCCTGACTTCCGGTACATAAAACTGCAATTTCTTCTGCGGGGAACCGCTCTGTTTCCCCCGGCTCAATCAACAAATCCTCAGGCATATGCAAGAAGCCCAGCTCCTTCGCCACCGAAACCACATTTACCATACTGCGTCCGAGTAAAACCAGTTTGCGACCTGTTTCCACAGCCGCGTCAATGACTTGTTGTACACGGTTCACATTAGAAGCGAACGTGGAGATAAATACCTGCTGCTTGGCTCTGGCAAAGGCATCTAGAATATGCCCGCCAACCAAACGTTCTGAAGGGGTAAATCCCGGTCTTTCCGCATTTGTACTTTCGGAGAGCAGCACTTTTACCCCCTTCTTTCCTATTTCAGCCATTCGATGAAGATCGGGAAAAGGTCCGCTTACGGGAGACATATCGAATTTGAAATCCCCGGTATGGACCACATTGCCTTCCGGTGTCTGAAAAAAGACACCCAGGCAATCCGGGATACTGTGGACCGTGGTGAAAAAAGAGGCCTGAATCGTTCCCGCTTGAACGGTTGAATCTGCATCTATAAGATGAAGCTCAGCATCACGTAAAAGATTGTGCTCCCTTAACTTAATCTTAATTAATTCGATGGTGAGCTTTGTGCCAAAAACGGGCATATTAATCTGTTTCAGCAGATAGGGAATACCTCCGATGTGATCCTCATGCCCATGAGTCACAATGAGCGCTCTGACTTTATCCTGATTTTCCAGCAGATAGGTGACATCGGGCACAATAAGGTCAATACCAGGCAGGTTCTCATCAGGAAACTTGGAGCCACAATCGATAACGACAATATCCTGATCGTATTGGATGAAATACATGTTTTTCCCGATTTCATTAACACCGCCTAGAGCAGCAACGAGTAATCTATTATCAGCATGCATCAATTTTATTTCCTCCTTAGGAAAATGCTATCCATATTATTCATTTTTCACGTAAACTTATGCACAAAAAGAACCCTTGTCTCTAAAAGACAGGGGCTCTCACTTGATTTATTAGATACCCACCGCAGCCGAAATTGCAGCAAAAATAGCAGCAACTAACCACAGGATGGGGAATAGCTTGAAGATTACCTTCAGCCACTGTCCAAAGCTGATCCGGGCAATGGCCAATCCCGCCAGCAGTACTCCGCCTGTCGGTGAAATGAGATTGGTTAACCCGTTACCGAATTGGTACGCTGTGACTACTGCTTCACGATTGATACCTACAAGATCGCCAAGCGGTGCAAGTACAGGCATTGTTAGTGCTGCTTCCCCCGAAGAAGATGGGACCAGGAAAGTAATAATATTGTGTGCAACCAACATAATGGTAGTGAACAAGTAACTTGGCAATCCTTCCAGAATGCTTGCGAGTGCATTCAATACGGTATCGATGATCATACCCTGCTCGGCGATAATCAGAATTCCGCGGGCGAGACCTATGATCACTGCAGCGTAGATGAATTCTCCACACCCTTTTACAAAATTCTCAGCTATTTCCTTCTGGCTCATTTTAGTAACTACCCCGACAAAAAGACCGAGTGCGAAGAAAAGGGCGCCGATTTCAGTCATATACCAGCCTTTGGCCAAAATTCCCCAGACAATTGCTCCAAGCGTTACAATAAATCCACCTATAATTAATTTGTCCCGAAACGTGAAGACGACGTCCTCACCTGTATTTTCTTTTATAAACTGCTCGCGATTTATAATATCACTCTGAAAAACAATGGATTTCTCCGGATTTCTCTTAACCCGGTGCGCGTACCACATCGTAAAGACAATAGAAATCATAGTAAATACAAGCCATTCAATAAATCTCAGCCAGAGCTGAGGATTCCCCTTCACCCCTGCGATCCCCTGGGCAATCAATACTGAAAATGGATTAACAGTCGAACCAACATAGCCAATTTGCGTTCCCAGAAATAGAATGAGAATAGCAGTCATAGAATCGAAGCCTAGGGCAAACATTAATGGAATAAAAATCGCATAAAGCGGAATAATTTCTTCGCTCATCCCAAAGGTAGAGCCTCCGAGACTGAATATAACCATGGCAATTGGAATAAGCAGAATCCCCTTATTCTTCAGCCGTCTGGCAAGAGCTGTCAGGGCACGGTCAATGGCTCCTGTCTGCAGTATAATCCCGAAGGAGCCGCCCACAATAAGGACAAAAGAGACCACATCGGCGGCATTGATAATCCCCTCAATAGGAGCGCTTAGGATTTGGGGGAGTCCTTGTCTTAAATCACCGTTCTCACCCGTTTTGGGCACAGTGTGATAGGTTCCCGAAACGATCGCGGTTTTGGTCACACCGTTCACTGTAACTTCATGCCGGTCAAATTGTCCGCTGGGTACAATCCATGTCAATGCGGCGACTGTAATAATAATCAAAAATATTAAGGTATAGCTATGGGGCAAGGATAATTTCCATTTCTTTTTCTCGATGTTCATGTTTATCCCTCATTCCAAGAATGGTTATAAGTAACCTTCCCTCCCATAATGGTCAGTATCACTTGGGCATCCCTGATATCACCAGCAGATGCATTAAGAAGGTTGCGGTCAAAAACGGCGATGTCAGCATATTTTCCAGCCTCCAGCGTGCCTGTGACCTCTTCCATATAACAATGTCTGGCTCCATTAATGGTCCATGCCTTTAAAACTTCGGATGGCGGCATCCCACGATCGGGATACCAGCCTCCAGCAGGTGATCCGTCCGGAAATAACCGATGAGAAGCTGAGTACAGTGAATCAGGAACACTTGTGATAAATAAAGGCAGGTCAGTCCCAATGGTTATTGGCACGTTAGCCTCCAGCATAGATTTATAATTATAAAATCGGTTCTCATTACCTTTGCCTACCACAACAGGCATATAGGCCTCTTCATAGGTTGGATTCAGTAGCAGGATTTGGGCGTAGACTTCGGCAAAAATTTCGTTTTCGCCCATTCTGATCAAATCATCTGGATGAGGATACTCTAGATCACTGATAGAATGTCTGATAAGGTTATTACCTTGTTGTTCGCGGCATTTTTCAATCATGGATACCGCTTGGCGAATCGCAGCATCACCTTCTGCAGTTAGGCAGCATTTGATACCTTGGCTGTCCGCTTCCAGCACAGAGGCTTCAATTTTTTCGTAATCAACCGTCCTCAAATTCGTGACTTCAGGCATATCTGCGTACGGTTCCAGCATGTCCCCCGTATGATCTGCTACGACGCCGTCAAGCATCAGCTTGTATCCTTGGAAACGAATAAGGTCCCCATTATAAAGTGCTTTATACTTCATACCGGTGCCAATATCCAACGGTTCAACAACGGGTTCAAGTGAGAAATGAAATCGGAGCGGCAGTTCTCCTGTTTCTTTCAATTCTTCTAGAATCGGCAGCAGCTCGCTATGCCGGTCAAAGCCAATATCTTTTATGGAGGTAACTCCTCGTGCAGCTAGTATGCGGCAAAACTCCATAAACTCTTGTTTGACAAGGCTGTGATCCTTCATCATAGCTTGGAGCAGCAAAGCGCGTGCCTCAGCACTGCATTGATCCGGCAAAAATTGATATTTCTCCTGTGCCAGTCGGTTCATCCAGCAGTAGCTTTTATTTAGGTTAATGGCAATCACCGCCCGATCAGGGAACAGCTCGTCCAACAAGCTTTGCTCAGGCAGCTTGCCCCAACCTTCCTCGCTCCAGCCGTAAGCGGTTACATCTTTCCCTGGCGGAAGGTTGTTTGCCGCTTGTAGCATGGATTCCATTGCTTCTTCAATAGAGGCTGCATGAGTCAAATCCACGCCCCGATGCATCGACATATATCCGGTAAAAAATACATGGTTGTCATGAACTCCTGGCATGATAAAAGCATCGCCCAAATCACAGACAACCGTTCCCGCTCCTATCCAAGCTTGTGCCTCCTCGGGACGCCCCACTGCTGCAATACATTCTCCTCGCAGTGCAATAAACCCCGGCGAGGCTTCATTTTCTAAGCCATTAAAAATAGCATTTGACAGTAAAACTTTGTCCGCTAATGTATCATTCTTCCCTTGCACAATTTCACCCCCTCATTATTCATCCGCCTCACTACATAACGTAATATAACGTTATAATATAGCTTCTGCTTCTCTTATAGAGTGGAAGCAGAAGCTGCGCCGTACCTGAATACATTTACATAACAGGCAACGGATTTATATTGAGAATTGATAACGATCTCCAATGATGTACTGTTTACCTACATGAACGGGGCCTCCATGCTGATCATAAATAATCGTGTGCATGTAGAACAACGCCTGTCCGATGGCCGTCTCCAGCAGCTTTGCCTGGTATTCATCCGCCAAAGCGATTTGTAATATCGTCTCTCCCGGTTGGTTAGGATCAATGCTGTATTTATGACGTAACAGTTCGTATACAGAGTCCACCAACTGCTCTTCCATTAGAAAAGAAAATCGGTCATAAGGATAAAAATTATTCTCCAGCATTAGCGGTCGATCACCGGCGTATCTTTTGCGCTGAATATATAACACCTTTTCTCCTTGTTGCAGCTGCAACTGATGTGCAATTTCCTCATCTGCTTCTATGATTTCACGTTCTGTGACCACACTGTGTGAAGATAGGCCGTTGGATTTGCAGGCAGCCGTAAAGCTGATGACATGTTCAATCTTCCGCCCAATTTTGGGTACATTGACAAAGGTACCTTTTCCTTGACGTTTGGTCAGATAACCTTCATGAACCAATTCGGCAATGGCTTTTCTTACGGTAATTCGACTTACATTGTAGGTCTCGCTTAGCTCAGTTTCGGTCGGTATACGGCTTCCCTGCGTAAATGTTCCATTATGAATAGCCGTTTTGACCGCTTTTTGTAATTGAATATATAATGGCTCTGCTTGGTCCGAATTCAACATAATGTGCCCTCACTTGTCATATAACGTTATATTACTCCCACTTAGAGTATCAAATGTTACATATTCTTACAAGTGAAGATATTTGAACATAATTTTTTAGTAGCGGACGCCGTATCCAAAAGAACCTTCTACCAGACAGCTCTGAGCAGCAACCCTCGAGCCTTCTACCATAGCGTCCTGAATGTTGCCATTTTTCAAAAAGCTCAGTAAAAAGGCGGTTATATAAGAGTCTCCTGCCCCCATCGTATCCACAGCGTCCACGGAATCAGGCATTTGAAAATAGAACTTAGTACCATCATAGGCAATAGATCTATCTCCGCCGCGTGTGGCTACCAGAATTTGCCTCTCTTTTTTTCGATTGGAGCGGATATAGTTCTGCGTCTCTTCATCCGTCATATGGCTGCAAGAGAAGAAAGCGAAATCGGCGTACGCAATATATTTCTCCACCTGTGCATCTATGAAATCATCCGAAAAGTCAAAAGAAAGAGGGATTCCCAGCATCTTCAATTCAGGCAGCAAGTGTCCTGTATGACTGTACAAGCCGGTGTGAATAAGGTCGAACCCGCCAACATAGGCCTTGTCATCTTCACTCAGCTTCAGCGGATGGAGACGTGTAACTCCTCCCTCATTGCTGCCTAGAAATACTCTGTCTCCGTCTTCCAGGGTTACACGTGCGCAGCCGTTCTCACCGCTGTGATATCTGCACCGTGAAATGTCGATTTCCAGCTCACGGAGAATGTGTTCTACATGCTGTGCTTCGTTATCATCTCCGAATACTCCGATAAAGGCTGCATCTACTCCCGCTTTTTTGGCAAACACACTGAAATTAAGCGCATTGCCGCCAGGATACATCATGCGCAGATGAACATATTTATCTACCACATTATCGCCAATGCCTAGAACTTTCATGATGGTTTCCTCCTGTTGGTAAGTGCGCTTAGTAAACTACTTTGCCCATATAACGGCGAGTCTCCAGTGGGTGATTGCGTACATTTGCGAGTGCTTCACGATAAACACATACAATGCTGTAAAATAAAACCGGGTTAAAAAACTCGACGACCTCGTCGGCAATAGTTCCGATTCCAAGCTCCTTTGCATCAATCACTTCCACTTTCTCGGCATATTGATTCAGGAAAGTCTGTGCCCGCTCATCCAATGCCCGTGTGCGTCCTTCGTTGATCATCAGAATAAATGGAGTTTCTTTATCCGTTACTTCAAACGGTCCGTGGAAAAATTCACCCGAATGGATTGAAGCCGCATGAAGCCATTGCATTTCCATTAGAGAGCAGATAGCAAATCCGTACGCATGTCCATAAGAAGCTCCGCTGGTCAGGATATAGAAGAGGTCTTCATTGCGATATTTGTCAGCGAATACACTGGCACGCGGTTCAACTTGTATTTTTGCCCGGTTAATAATTCCATTGATTGCTCCCAAGCCGTTCTGGAAAGCTTGATAATGCACATAGCCTTCAGCGATTTGAAGCAGCTCAACAGCAAGCTCCAAAATAATAGCCATCGGGTTATTTTTGACATCGCTCTCATCTCCCCACTCGTAGAGGAATGAATAATCAGAATAATTGAGCAGTGTCGCTTCACTATTGTGGGTTAAGCCGATGGTGTAAGCGCCTTTCTCTTTGGCTGATTTAGCAGCTGCAACCGATTCCGGCGTGTTTCCTCCATGGGAACACACGATGACTACAGCGTTTTTACCTAATCGTTTTGGCAGTGCGTGCACAAACTCATTCGCCGTATACATCCCTGCTACCAGCTTCTTTGCTTCACTATCCAAAAAATATTTTGAGGGATACATATCGACTAATGAGCCCCCGCAGGCTACTAAATACACCTCAGAAATCTCTCCGCTTGCTTGTTCATAAATCGTCTGAACCGTCTGTTGTACATTCATTTTTATCTCTCCTTTTTATATAACGTTATATAACGTATTGTTTACGAGATAAATATAAGCGCTTTCAATAAAAGTGTCAACCCCAATTATTCGATCAAATAAACTTTTTTTATAACCTGTCATTAAAAAAGCTCTAATCCTTGTGTGAACGGAATTAGAGCTCCTTTTTTAGATTTAATTCATTGATAGGTGGTTGGCAACAACGAGGCTACTCCTACAATATACGCACAAAAAATATAGTCTTATAAATGGGTTTGTCCGAATAAACTTAAGTAGACAAAATACATAACATCCAATAAAAAATCAAGGAGGGAGTCACCATTAATACATTTATCAGTTATATTTTTCTTGGTCTGTCACTTTCGGCCCCCATTGGACCAATTAATGCCGCACAGTTGGATCGGGGTATCAAGAATGGTTTTTGGCACGCCTGGTTTATTGGGCTTGGTGCAATAACCGCAGACATTATCTATATGCTACTTGTTTATTTGGGAATGATTCACCTTCTTAATGCTCCGTTTGTCAAAGCTTTTTTATGGCTGTTTGGTTTTTTCGTACTTGTGTATACAGGTATTGAAAGCATCAAAAATGCAGGTGTGATTTCAGAATCCGAATTAAGGGGAAATGGTAATACATTAAGTAACTCATTTATGTCCGGTTTTCTAATGTCATTATTTAATCCCCTCTCCATCCTTTTTTGGCTTGGCATTTACGGATCCATACTCGCAAACGTCGCTAATACATATCCAGTACAACAACTAATGATCTATAGCGGAGCGATTGTATTAGGCGTGTTACTCTGGGATGTGACCATGGCAGCCGCTTCAAGTATTTTCCGGAGGTTCCTAAAAACCGGCTTGCTTAAAACCATCTCTTGGATGTCCGGATTATCTCTTATCGGTTTTGGCTTTTATTTTGGCCTACAAGCATTTCAATTACTTTTTTTACGCTAACGCTTAACTCACTGACAACGTTAATGAGATTCCTTGGCGTGCTTTCGGCGAACCCATTGTACAATAAGGTCACATATTGCAATTAACAAGACAAGCAGTAAGCTGATATACACTCCCGGGCGGCTAAGTTTATGAAAAAATGATCCGACCACGGCCATAGCTATCAACAATAATCCAATCCAACGTTTAATATTATTTGATCTGCTCGATTCCAGTAGCTTACCTGAAGACAGCAAAATAAAGCACCAATTATACAACAGCATTAAACCCGCTGCTGTAGTGATATATTCATATACTTTTCCCGGTAGCAGCAACGACATTACGATGGCTGATATTAATCCAACGGAGATCAAACTAAGTGCATAAAGAGGATATTTGCCCTTCCACTTCTGTGAAAACAATGTGGGCGCATCTCCTTCCTGTGCAAGCGTAAGCATCATAGATGTCTCTGCATATAGAGATGCTGTCATTGTGGAGAACCCTGCAATAATAAGCACTCCATTAAATAAATGAGGCACAAAAACCAGATGATCGCTGCTAAGCGCAAGCACAAAAGGACTTTCTTTCGGGTTAAAGGCACTTAATGGCACCATAGACACAGCCAGACCAATCGAAAGCACATACACTGCAACCAGTGTAATCAGCATTACCTTGCCTGCTTTAGGTGCATCCTCCGGTTTTTGAAGCCGATTAGACATAATTCCGAGTACTTCAATACCTCCGTATGCATAAAAGGCAAAAATAAAAGATGACCACAATCCTATGCCCCCAGTCGGAAAAAATTCTTTGTAACTGATGGGGAACTTCGGATTATATTTTCCTCCTCCAATCCAGCCTGCCAAAAGAGCAACGGCCAAGACCAGAAACATAACAATAGCTGCCATCTTAATGATGGCCAGTACATTTTCAACTCGATCAAAACCCTTATTGCCAAAAAAAACAATCACAAGCCCTAAAAGCCCGAAGCCTGCTGCAAATATCCACATCGGTACCTGAGGAAACCAAAAGCGTGAGAATATAGATAGCGCGGTTAGTTGACTCCCATTGATAAGCAATTCTGAGAACCAATACACCCATCCACTGCCGAATCCTGCCCAACTTCCAAATGCTTTTTGGGCATAGGAACGAAAAGAACCCTGTTCAGGATGATCTGCCGTCATGCGCGAAAGGGCATCAAACACCACATATGTTCCCACTGCTGCAAAAAAGTATGCAATCAGCACGGCTGGACCACCTATGGAGATCGCTAAGCCAGACCCGAGGAAATATCCTGTACCAATGGTACCTGCAACTCCTAATAAGCTAAGTTGCCACCATTTTAGTTTTTGATCTTTTTGCTTAACAGCTGAAGACTTGCCCATAATGAAAATCACCCTATTCCTGATATTGAGACCTAGTTCTCCGATATTATGTTTGCCTTCTTCACCATATTTCATGTGGACAGCAATTCATTTCGTTATTTGTGATTTCTAGGATTAGTGTGATTATTTATATAATAAAAAAGCACCAGCAAACTCGTTTAAGGTTTGCTGATACTTTTTCTACATAAAACCAGAGACTTCATTTGGGACTACATAGATCTTTTGTTGCGTTAATGATTAATTATCAAAATTTAGACATAGAAAGTGCCTTGTCCGCATTTTGGATATCCATTTGAATTTGCTGCTCTGGATCATAAGCATTATAGTAGCCATTGTTCTTCATATAATTAAAAATTTGTTCATGAAGATTAACAGCTTTGCTCAATTGGTCACAAAGAACATTGCGAACTTCCGAGCTGGTTGACTCTGTCAGGGCAATTGCATAGCTTTTAATTCCACTTTTAGCCGAAATCAACAGGTCTGAAGCGATCACCTGATCCGTCATTCCGCCCATTCCAGTCATGTTCTGAACAATAGAATTCACGTTAATCCTCCTTTAAATTACACGAGCAGATTTTTAAGTTGTTGAATATCTTGTGTACCACCGTTTACATCCTGCTGCAAAATGTTTTTTAAATTTGTGTCTGATACTAAAGGAATCATGGTTTGGGCTTTTGTCAGGCAAGTTGTTTTAAACGTAAGTAGCTCATGTAATTCCAATTTTTCGTGAACTCCTAATTTTTGCAAGGTCAAGACCTCCTTTCTGAAATTGTTATTCCCTGCTGTCGTTGCTATTTATGCATATCCTACAGAATTTCAATTTTGGTGAAAACTCTAACTGAGTTCTTCTCACACAAAAAAAGCTCCTTCAAAGCCACAATAATTAATGGTCTTATAGGAGCTTTATCCTAATATGAGCTGAACAGTGAAGACTCAAATTCGAATCATGACTTTTAGGACAAAATCAGATATGGATGCTTCCAGAAAATCCATCCACATCGTCTTCAGGTTGTTGATCAGAGCTGACGTTGTGCTCCTCCATCGTATTAGTGTACGTTTGAGAGGAGCCATTTTTATAAGCTTCGCTCCAGTCTTCGTTGATCGTGTGTGCCGGAATAATCCAATCTTCCGTGCTATAACCTGGATGTTGTACACCTATATTTCCTTGCAAACCGGGATATTGATCCGGTTTAGAGAAAAGAGTCCCTACCTCAATCATGCTTCCTTCATAGGCTTGGCAAATTTCCAATGCTGATAGCACATCCTGGTTCTCAATATGAACACTGAGACCTGTGTCACCATTTGTGCTGGCGGAGTATCCAATTTCCTTTAATGTTTCACAGGCTTGGGCGGCTTGCTGCGGATCACGAAATTGAAAACGGAAAGAACCTGTATCCATGTGTTTCATCTCCTCTGAAGTAGCTTATTTGGTTAATTGGGGTTCATCAAGCTAGGTATGTTATTTTTAATATAACCAACCGGAACAGTATTTTTACATTCAAAACCTTTATTTTTCAAAAATTTACTTAAAGCTTTGAAATTAAATAGTTAAAAAAGCAGCTACTGTGACAAATCGCATGTTTTCGCTACGTAAATCCCTTTATGCTAGTAACAAGGGTATGGTTGCCCGGTCATCCGAGCCGAGCGGTCAAAGGATGCCCAAATCCATACATAAAGGCGGAATGAAGATGATAGATTACCGAACATTGGTGACACAGCAATCCATGCATTTGTATAGCGTGTTTGCCAAGTCATTCAAAAGTGTAAACGAACATGCGGTTGCTGGCATCAAAACGGTGGGCTTCAACCCCACGGCCTTCGCCGTGATGGAAGTTTTATATCACAAGGGCGCGCAGCCAATCCAACAAATTGGAGCAAAGCTGCTTCTGCAAAGCGGAAATGTCACTTATGTTATCGACAAACTAGAAAGCCGCGGTTATTTGCATCGTCACCCGTGCGACCAAGATCGTCGGATTATATATGCAGAATTGACGGATGAAGGACAACGTGTCATGGACGAAATTTATCCTGATTATACACGTCAGATTGAACGTGCCTTTAGCGGAATCAGTGAAACCGAAAGAGATCAACTCATCGGCTTGCTCAAAAAAATGGGCCGTAGCGCTGATAACTTGTCACCTTATCACAAATAGAATGAATAGTAATTTTAGCAACTAATCGTTTGTGAATAAACGAACAATCTTATAGCTGTGCTAAAACGAAAATTTAGATTTACACAGAAAAGTCCACCCTTATATTCATGGGTGGACTTTTTATATACCTGAATAGAGCGAAATATGCCCAAGCTTACAGAACAGCATAAGTACCTGCTATCGGCTAAAATGTTTGACCACTACATTGTTAAAAACAGCCGGACCGCCATCGGAAAAAAGAGTAATTTTCTGATCCTCTAATCGTGGAAATATTAAGGAGGAATAAGCTACTTCTCCACCATCTACAAACACTTCAATGCTGGTTTTATCGACGAGAATGTTCAGGTGGACCTTTTTCTTATTAGCATCAAAAGGCGCCTTGCTCTCTACATATTTTCCACTCTGATCCGGCTGCCCGGTGTTGGCTCTATTTACGTAGGAGTATTGACCGTCCACTGAGACACCCACATCGACATGACGCTTGCCATCCGTCGACTCTCGAAGCCTCAATCCTACATTTTTAATCGTGGACCAAGATACATCCGCCTCTAACTGATAGGCATCGCCTGCTACCGGAAGACGGTGAGCACCCTCTACTTTAATCGTTCCTAATGATTTTTTGGATGTTTGGAATCGCTCCAAATGGGGTACCGGCTGTGAAACCAAACGATATCCAACATCTTCCGTATGTTTCAGTCGAATTTGGCGAACAATCGAATCCATTCCATTAAAGCCTTCCTTTAGGGTAGGCGTGTTATTGGCATAATCCCAATTATTCATCCAGGCCAGAGCATAACGGTGACTATATTTATCTTTGTCTTTTCCTTCCTCGAACGTAACTGCACCATACCAGTCAAACCCATAATCCAGCCACTCAGGTTCACTGTGATTAGGGAGAAATGCTTCTCCATTAAAATCTCCCGTCCAGTAGGCATACGTGTTGGGTCCGCCTGTTGATTTGCTATTGGCGCTCACACCCAGAATCCATTGATAGGTTCCATCATCCGCACGCATCCGGTAAAGGTCAGGACATTCCACAAGCCCAATATTTTCTGTTTGAAAGCCGCTCGTATACCGCCAATTCTTTAAATTATCAGACTCATAAAAGCCAATCTTCGTTCCCTCTGCCATGACCATCACCCATTGATTACGTTGAGGATCTCGGATGATTTTGGGATCTCTGAAGTCCTTTGTACCGGGGTTGGACATCACAGGCTTGTTGCGGTAAGAAGTAAACGTCTTGCCTTTGTCTTTACTGTACCACAAAAATTGTTCCTGCTTTCCGCCATCTGCGGAGGGCTGTGTCACAATGGCTACCAGCGTGCCTTTTCCAAAACCTGCGGTATTATTATCATCGATCACGACCGAACCGGACCAAGGATCTCCATTCGGATTCGTATATTTTGGAATCGCCACCCCTTCATCTTTCCAATGAACCAGATCGGTGGATGTGGCATGTCGCCATTCTGTACCGTTCTTTTTGGGATAATCACGATTATATAAATAATAATAATGATATTTTCCATCCATATAAATAGGCCGTTGCGGATCATTCTTCCACTTATCCGGAACGGTAAAATGATAGGCTGACCGGTAGGTCGGTGTTGTTGGCTTATTTTGATTCGCTTGATTTTTTGGAGTTGCAGCAGATTTTGGGGGTTCGGCTGTATCCTGTTGGTACATACTCCAACCCATAGCTATAAATATAGTTAAGCCTGTGATGATTACAACGGATCGTATCCAAATATTCTTGGGAGCTTTGTTTCTCATTATGACGATCCTCCTTACCTCTCATTGCATCGTTATGTATCGTCCGATGGACGACAGATCGGGTTGCTACCAAGCTGCCGCCTTCGGACATACTGCTTATACCTACTTATTTCTTGCCATACTCATTTTGGGGTTCTTTTTTGTCCTTTTCTGGATCAATCGTGATTTGCCCTTGTTCCAGAATACCGTTTTTCACAACAGAGGTTTTCGAACCTTTAATATTCAGCAGGAAGCTTGGCGCGAAAGTAGATTTGTGATCCGGGAAAAGCCCTCGATTGGTCATATAACTCGACACAACTACGTTATTGCCTTTGCCTTGCGGGATAGCAAAATGGGCATACGTCCAGGTAATATCATCACGATCCAGATCCTGATGAAGAACGAGACCGGTTCCATTCAACGGTTTATAAGGCCCTGTCAAGGAAGTAGAAACATAACCCAGCATGTAAATATCATCGTCACCGATCGCATCTACAGTCACCTTAGAACCTCTTGTACTCGTAAATAAATACCACAAACCGTTCATTTTGAACACATTCGCCCGTTCAATTTCATCTGTTACCAGATTGGATGCAATCAAAGGAGGCATTACATTTTTCAACGTATAATCATCATTCAATTCAACGATACCCAGTGCGCCGTTCGCCAGCTCAGCTCCCTTTTTCTTAGGACTTTGCAGCAGGTTTTGTTGCTCTTCCGTGAAGAATTTCTTATTGCCGCCATAATAAGCTGGGTTTTGAATCGAATCTTCGCCCTGATAGCCTGTTTCTGTCCCTGTGTTGGCTTCAAATATAATATATTTGTGGCCTTGATCCTCGACATAGTGAGGGTCTCTAAAGGTATGATTATCCATATCGACTCCGACGCTTTGCTGTACATTTTGATAGATTTTCCCATCTCCACCGTCATAGATCGATTTCAAATCCTCGACTCCATCTACTTTCAGTGTCTTATCATCAGGCTGAGAGACATTAATTTGAGCCGTGCTCAAGGTTTGCTTGCCGTATAATTTGTTATTCGGATCATACGGCTGTCTGCTGGTATAGAATAAACGTACTTGTCCATCAGAGGTTAAGGTAGCTGAACCTGACCATTCTTCTGACTGATTTTTTAGAATTGGATCGTTGGCAAGCAGTTTATCATTGTCTTTAAATACTCTGCCAGCGTTTTTCCAGCCGCTCAGTGAAGTATTGCCCGCTTTTTGATAGAACAGGTATATGAATGTATCCTCGCCTCTTTTAGGATCGCCTGCCAGTCCAAAAACGATATTGTACCCCTTGTAATTGGCTACTGTGCCATCGGCATTTTGTAACGGCCAAGAGTCCCAGACATCGAAATCAATCAGCTTGCCTGAGCTGTCGCGACCCATAGCAGAAGGAATATTCTTAATTGTAGACGCATCGAAGGACGGAACCTCATATTTCTCTTTGCCTTGCTGTTTGAAAATATTCAGCATGTCATTACGCGTAATTTGCGTAAATGCATTGTCTGTTTTGAGATCAGATGCATCATTTTCCTCGGCAAAAGCCTGAACGCCGCCTCCTAACAGCAAGGTAGTTGCTACTGTTGCAGTGGCTGCTTTACTGAACCATTTGTTAAACTTCAAGTACTCCATCTCCCTTAATCTAATTATGCTTCTAGATTTGAAACCCAACTTTTTCGTTGGTAGGGCCATTTTATATGGTATGTCAAACGATTGATATAGACTGAAAAGCCCTATTATGTGAGGTAAGAAAACAGGTTCCTCTATGAATTTCATCCTCATATTTTCCTAGTAATTTTCTGAAAATCCCTCTTTTTTTCATTCCTATTACATTCAGAAATATTTGCTACTTGATTTTTTCCGTGTCCCATTTTGCTAGGTTGGTTGCTTCATTCACATGCAAAATCGTCCTAAAATAAATCATACAAAGCCCGATTTGTAAGCGGGTTCAAAAAAATGGTTCCTTAGTACCCTACAGCTCAATTCAGAAACATATTTTTTGTTACAATTTCTTAAGACTTTTTTACCATTTTGTTACCTATACCCTATGAATATATAACAACTCTAGGGTGTTTTTATCTCCTTTTTGTATACCGGGGAATTTATCGGTCCTATACGAGGTGGCTATTTTGCTGATCAGTAGGGGGAGAGACCATTGCATAAAGAGACAGCCCGGACCCTTATTTGGTGTACCGGACTGTCTCTTTATCATGAAAGATTTATATTATTTTTTATGCGTGTTCTCTTTGTGGTGTCTTTACGCGCTGATCTGCCTCTTCTTCCGTACCCGGCGGACGGTTCCGCAGTCCGAGGACGACAAACCAGCTAATAACTGCAATAACGACCATGATAACGAACAGGGAATGCAGACTGTTTTCCAGTACAGAACGAAGTAATCCGGCAACCTTGTCACTTAGACTTTGTGAAGCATGCGGGGCCAGCAGACCATTAATATCCTCCTGCGTAACCCCTTGCTGAGTTAGCTGTCCATCGGCTGTCTGGGCAGCGATGCGATAGTTCAGCCATGAACCGAAGGCTGCAACCCCAATCGTTTGCCCCAACGTGCGCAGGAATGTATTCAAAGCTGTAGAGGCGCCACGCAGCTGGAACCCGACCGAGGACTGGGCAATAATCGTGAACACAGTTATCGAGAAGCCGAATCCCAGTCCATACAACAATGTAGACAGGAACAGCAGCCAGATCGGAGCCGTTTGGCCCATCAAGGTCATGACGAAGGCACCCAATACAATCAGGGTCAGCCCGATCAAAGAGGTTCGACGCGAGCCCAGCGTCAACAAAATGCGTCCTCCGATCATGGAGCCAAATAGCCAACCTACGGACATTGGAGCCAAGGCGAGACCAGATGAAGCGGCATCTCCACCGTGTATACCTTGAATCCATAGTGGAAGATAGCTAGTCAGTCCGATCAATAGAGTGCTGACTAACAGGGCTGCGGCACAGGAAAAAGCAATATCCCGTATCCGAAATAGCTTTAGTGGCACCATCGGTTCCTGAGCGCGTTTTTCAATAACCAAAAACAGAATCAGGAACAAAATGGCTACGGCAGCCAAGGCCAGCAATTCAGGAGAAGCCCAGCCGATATACTGCCCACCCAGTGCCAATACGAGCAAGAGGGCCGTCATCCCGATGGTAAAGGTAACCGCTCCCGGCACGTCAATACGTGCGGTACGCTTGCTTACCTGTTCACGCAAGTAACGGGCGATGAAGAACATAGCCAGCAATCCAAAGGGGACGTTAAAGCCGAAAATCCACTCCCAGCCAAAATAGGTAACCACATAACCGCCCAAGAGAGGCCCGATCAGGGAAGAAATTCCCCATACGGAGCTGATCATGCCTTGGACTTTGCCGCGTTCCTCCATTTTGTATATATCACCGATGATGGTAAAGGTAACGGGAATGACACCACCCGCACCAATCCCTTGTATAGCCCGGTAGATAATAAGCTGCTCCATACTACCAGCCATCATACAAAGCAACGAGCCAAGTACAAACAACGAACAGCCGATTAAAAAAATGGGCTTTCGGCCAAACAAATCGCTAAGCTTGCCGAAAATGGGCGTGGTCACAGCCATCGTCAGCAAATATGCCGTGAAAATCCAACTGAGCAAATTCACGCTACCCAGCTCGCTAACAATCGTCGGTCCCGCTGGACCGATAACCGTTCCTTCAATTGCGGCCAGAAAAGTGGCCAATAGAACACCTGTCAGCACGAGTCCGCGCTTCATGGGTTTATCGTTTCCCAAGCAAATCACAAATCCTTCCCTTATAAAAACTGTGTTGTATCTGTGCGGTTTGCCTTTCCAGAATGGATTATTACCCGCACCGCATAATCGTAAACAGGCGGCCTATATAGGCCGCCTGTTTTGTACGATGTATATATATTATTGTCTACATATCGTTAATTTTTGTCAACTATAATCGTATGATAAATCTCACTATTTTCCATTTTATAGAGATGACCCTCTTCCATGCACAGAACATCGCTGGCAAAGCTTTCAGCTACCTGCATATCGTGGGTGATGACCAGAAAAGCCGCACCTTCGGCAGACTGCTCTGTGCACATACGGAGCAGAATATTCGCTCCTTCGTAATCCGTTCCTGCGGTAGGCTCATCCAAAATGTATAGCTTTTTGGGCAAGATGAACTGTGCCGCAACGCTCAAGAGCCTTTTTTCGCCTCCACTTAGCAGGTACGGGGAGGCATCCAGTCTGTGCTCCAGCCTGGCGGAAGCCAGTAAGCGCTGCGCCCGTTCCACATATGCGGCGGGAACCGGCTCCCCGGTCCGTAAACCAAGCTTGGCGCGCACGCTGTACAAGCACTCCTCCCACACCGTTGCAGCTGCAAACTGATGCTCTGGTTGCTGGAACACATAACCAATCCCGGCAGCCAGTCGGTGAATGGGCAGCTTCGCCATATCCTGCCCCTCCCACCGCATGCACCCCTTCGGTGCTGGGAGTAGACCCATGAGCAGCTTGCCGAGTGTGGTTTTACCCGAGCCGTTCTCACCCAGCAGCACGGCTCGTTCACCGGGCGCAAGAGCTAGGCTCACGCCCTTTAGCGCTGCCCGCTGGCTGCCAGGATAGGTGAAGGTCAATCCCTTCACCTCCAACAACGGCTGCCCAGCGCGGTCCGCTGCTGAGCCGGGATTCACCCCCGGCTCACGCGGCATGTCTCCCCTCCCTGCGGAAGAGGGGAGCAGCCCCAAGGCGGCCAGCTGCGCACCATGTTCGCGCAGCAGCGTTTCGGGCGGACCCTGCATCTGCACAGTCCCGCCCTTCAAGACAATGACGCGCTGTGCTGCCCGCGCGCCATCGTCTATGCGGCCGGACGCGGTAACTACCGTCCGGCCTTCGGCATGGAGCCGCCGACATAGCAGGGCGAAGTCGCGTACAGCCGGCGGGTCCAACTGCGCAGCTGCGTCGTCGAACACGACCAGCGGCGCTTCCAACGCCAGTACCGCTGCAATCGCGGTGCGTTGGCGCTGGCCTCCCGAGAGGCGCCGCACGAAGGAGTCGCGCTCGGGAGCTAGGCCGACGGCCTCCAGCGCAGCAGCAATGCGCTGCGCTATTTCTGCCGGAGGCACGCGCAGGTTCTCCGGCCCAAAAGCAATCTCGTCTTCGACGATTCCCTGCACCAGCTGGGCATCCGGGTCCTGAAGCACGACGCCGACAGTGGTGGCGACAGTAGCCAAATCAGCGGTATCGGGGTCCATCCCGTACACGGTCAGCTCCCCCGTCCGTTCGCCTTCACCGGAACGGGACAACCCGCCATGAAGTAGCTGACATAGCGTAGACTTTCCACTTCCACTGGCTCCGACAATGGCTACATGTTCGCCCACCGCAATGTCCAGTGTCAGACCATGTAAAGCTGGCTCCACCTGGTCATCATACCGATAGCCAAAATTCTTCAAGGATACGGCTATTTTACTGCTAGAGTTATAATCGTTATGTTCATTCATAACTGAAATATCCTCGATCCCCATTGTTGAAGATATAACCACATGTATAGCCACGGCTATGCACGTGAAGTGCGTCCCAGTTCAAAACGTTTTAACAGTCCCGTACGATTTAAAGCATCACCCAACACTTTCGTCAGCAGACCGCACAGGACAATGCCGCTCAGGATACGAACGACCAGTGCAATCGTCAGCACCTTCCAGCCCCAATGCATATAGCCAAACATATTGGCTGCGACAATAAACCACAGCGGAACCATAGCCCCACCCACTAGCATCAGCGAAACTGCGTTCCAGCGTCGATACCGCAACAAGGCAAATACCAACTCAGCCGCAATCATATAGCAGACAGCCGCCGCGATAATAGAAGCAATTCCATAGGCAGAGCCCATAAAGGATTGCACCACCGCGCCAAATGCATAAGCAATAACCGCCGTACCCGGCTTACGAATAATATAATAAGCCAACAAGCCGTATATCATGTACAGCCCGACAATAGAGGAAGTAGCGATAGGCCCTCCCAGACTGTTTAATGTTTTGTTAATGAGCGACAAATACACGGTCATGACGCCGTTCAACGTGGCCAGCATCGCCATGAGTACGATATCCAGCGTTGTAAACTTTGCAAACATACGAGATTCCTTCATATGTATTTCTTGACTCCTCTCCCTATCTAATCTATAAGATTACAGCTCTGTTCCTTGTACAAGCTGTTACTGTATAAATGTATTCATCTGCGGCCTTATTGTCAACCCAATTATATTTAACAGGTTGACAATAAGATCAAAAATAAGAGGCTTCACTTTATAAGCTCCACCATAAAGCAGCCGTAGCTAATACAGCAGTCACCGCACATAAGTTGCCTAAACGCCCATTGTTCAGTGTACGAAGATATGTCCGTTCTGCATAAGCACCGAAACCTTTGCCCTCCATAGCCAGCGCCGTCTGCTGAACCCGTCTTACAGCATTCACCAACACGGCAGCCGCATACCCGCTCCACCATGATAACCGATTGCTCCACCCTCGTGGTGGTTCCTGTCCACGAACACGCCGTGCTGCCATAATTGTTCTCCCTTCTTCTTCCAATAAGGGGAGAAACGTCAGTGCCACCGAAATACCGAACGCAAACCGATAAGGAACACGCAAGCGCAGATTCAATGCCTGCACAAAATCTCGGGGATCGGTCGTCGAGAGATAGATATAAGATGCCAAAAACAACACAAAAATCCGCAACGTTAACGCCCCTGCGATGTCCAGCCCCTCTGCTGTAATGACAATAGGTCCCCATGCAGCCACGGTATGTCCTTCTCGAATCGCTAGGATAGACAATATAAAATACGGAATACCTAAACCAATCAGGAACGACATAGCCCGAAGTTGGCGTGCTAAGGGCAAACGTGCGCCCAAGCCAGCCACAGCAATCAGTACAGCCAAGAGTGCTGCTTCCCGCAGCGTCGAATCCCAAGCCATCGACAGGAGGCTAAAACATCCCACCCATATTAGCTTACTTAACGGCCCTAACCTGTGCAGCGGCGACGAACCGCCGTTATACTGAAACAGCATTTCGTTGTGCCTCCAGTCTGAGCCATTCTTCATGCAGTAAAGAATACATCAGCATATCCTTAAAACCTGTAGATGTATGCTGTACCTGCCGCAACAGTCCTTCCTGTGTCCAGGACATCGAGGAAAGCAGGGCTTGCGAGCCTGTATTGCGCGGGTCCACCAGCGCTTCGATCCGATTCAACCGAATCGTGTTATACCCGAATGACAGCACCAAGCGTAGCGCCTCGGTCATGTAACCCTGTCGCCAATAAGGCTTGGCTATTTCATAACCAATCTCGGCTTTATAAGCTCCCTCCGTCTGCCAATAATTAAAACCACAGCTTCCAATCAACTTCTCGTTCTCCTTCAGCTCTATTCCCCAGCGCAGCGCATCCTCCGTCTTCGCCAGCTCATTCAACAGCTCAATCATATCCTCTGCGTCCTCACGTCCTGACATACCAGAAAGGTTCATATAACGGTGAACCTCCGGGTCAGACCAGCAAGCGAACATAGTAGCCGCATCCCTGCTTTCCATCCTTCGCAGCCGAAGACGCGCACTTTCCAGCAGTGGTATATGCCCCTTACATGCATATGCACACATGTTCAATCATCCTTCCAGCATTAAAATGACGATAAATATACGCTACATTTAAGCATACACCTTCAACAAACACAACCTTATTTAAAGCTGCAAAGCTTATATATATAAATAGCCCTCCTGTTCCTAGGATTAGGAATTAGAAGGGCATCTTCTATATTATAAGAGATTAAACTGTGGTGCGAGTCGGTTTCTTCACAACATCCTTGTACAGTACGCCCAGCATCGACTGAATTTCCTGTAATTCATCGATCCCTGCGCCGGTAATGCTGAACATATCATCATGCGGTGTCAGAAAGTTTTCCTGCGTCAGGTTTTCAAGCTCCTGCTTGACCTCACGTTCTCCTACACGGTAACCGCGCTCTTCCAACACAGGTTGAATATCTCTTACCGTGAGATCGTTCTGATGTGCATAAGAAAGCATCTGTATACGGATAAACAAGTTCTGAACATCTGCATGCATAATTGTAACTCCTCCCTGGCCTAGGCCACCATGTTACACTGTTTTTACCCATAGAGGATAAGCTGGAAACAGATGAGGACAACCCTCGCTGAATTGCTTTCTATATTGTTTGCCCCGCTAAAACGTATAGCTTTCCCTTCCCAAAATGATTCTGTATAGAGGGTAGAGTACGGAGAGTACGAAAAGGTTACAGAGTGATTTTCCACTTGACTGAATATATACAATCGTTATATCTTGAATTAATTAACCAATGGTAAAAGCGAATTGGATAATTACCTATTTTTTACGATATATACAACACTTAATGTAAAAATTTAATGTTAGGAGCGTGAACCCTACATGTTTCAAGCTATTCCTTACGAAGGCACACGTCATGAACAATTCGAATCGGTTCTCGGGCAACTCCGGGCACTTATTCATGATGAATCCAATACCATTGCCAATCTGGCAAATGCTTCAGCATTACTTGGTCATTTCCTTCCTGATATTAATTGGAGCGGTTTCTATCTTTATGACGGCAATGAGCTTGTACTTGGTCCTTTCCAGGGCTTACCTGCATGTATACGGATTCCATTAGGACGTGGCGTATGCGGTACCGCAGCCGCAGAACAACGGACGCTTGTTATAGATGATGTACATGCGTTTCCAGGACATATTGCCTGTGACGCTGCTTCCAATAGTGAAATCGTTATTCCCCTTGTCAAGAATGGGGAACTGATTGGAGTGCTGGACATTGACAGCCCACTAAAAGGCCGCTTTGATCACGAAGATCGTGTATTCCTAGAGGAATTTACGGCTATTCTGGTAGCCAGCCTATAACCAAAAATAGCGCATATATATCGTCTTCCTTCGCCACAATATAGGAGGGTCTGAAACCCAAAACTATCCGGCGAAGGAGATTGATGATTCATGTACAACAACATGGCTCCACAACAACAACTTCATCAATGTGAACAAATCATGCAACAATTGGTACAACAAACACAGCAAGGAACTGCGATGTATCAGCAGTTGCTGCAACAGGAACAACAAAATGCATCCAGTCTTGAAAGCCTGGTGCAACGTGAACGAAGCGCAGCTCAAATGATCCAAACTGCAATTCAGCATCACCAACAGGCTATGCAGCAATACCAGCAAGTGATTCAACTGTGTAGTCAGTTGGAAAACTCCATCCGTTCCAGCAACCAAATGACTCAGCCTGGATTTGGCGATAGCTTTGCTTCCCGCAGTATGCAACCAACCTCCTTTAATACAGGTAGCCACATGAATAACAGCTTTCCGCAACATATGGGAACGACTGGACAACATTTCGCAAGCAGTGGCATGCAACATTACGGAAACAGCAGTCAGCAAGGCATGAGAACAGCACAAAGCAGCATGTAAGCTGCTTTACACACAAAAAGGGTGAACAGCAGGCCATCGGAATCGGCTTGTTGTTCACCCCTTTGTTAATTTAATTCCCGTTCGGCTAGAACCTTCATCCCGTCTCGCAAATACTCAGCCAGTCCGGGGCGATAGCCTTCATACATTTTATTGAAATCCTCATGCTCTACATACAAGTCTCCCAGCCCGCTATAAATTTCTGCTGTAGGGGTATAGAATCGGCTTACCCATTGAAGATGACGGCGGATTAGCGCCTGTACCTCTTCACTGTTATGCTTCAATCCTTTATTCATGGCTTCTGCCAGCCGCCGATGAATCTGGTCAGCCTCTGCCTGCGAATCCAAATAATCCTCTTTGCTCCAGTTCTTCGTCACCGTCTTGCTCTCCTGAATTGTTTCCTCAGCCTCTTGACCATAACGGTCTGTTAAATCACGTTCATACATTTCCTGCTTTTCCCGATTAAATCCTTGGTACATGTGCTCTGGTTTCATTGCTTGTTCCCCTTTCAAATGAGCCACCGTTTCGTCGATGGTCTGTAGGAGAGTATGCAAGCGGAAGACTTTGGCCTCGACCTTGGCTCGATGCTCCTGCAAAACCTCGGCCTTTTGTTCCTTGGTTTGCTCCAGCACATTTCCAATTTCAGATAAAGGCAAATCCAGTTCCCTGTACATCATGATTTGCTGAAGCCTCAACAGTTGTTCCTGTTCGTAATAGCGATATCCATTATTTCCAATATGATGCGGTTTCAGCAATCCGATTTCATCATAATAATGCAATGTTCGTACGCTGATTCCCGACAGATTAGATACTTCCTTCACCGTATAAGCCATTCCGCTTCACCTCCCTTGCTTGACAGTCTACAGTCTCACGTGGCGTGAGAGTCAACGCCCCCCACTTGCCCACCTTGGTACTACACTTTTACCCTGTAAGCGCGTTGTGAACCGCCCATTTGCCAACCATTTTCCATACTTACGACCTAGAATCTGCATCTTTAGAAATCTATGCAAAAAAGCCCTCCAGCACGTATTCTCAAATATGCCGGGGGCTCCATATATTCGATTTGACTTTACCACTATTTACAGATCATACGATACCTAAGAGAGGCTTTTCCCCATAACCACATGATCATAAAAAGCTATCTTTTGAATAATTTTCTCCAAATTGTGCTGCGTTTGTGCCACATGTTCCTCTACTTTCTTTTTGTGGGCTACAAGGAAGTCTCTTCTCTCTTGGATTGTGGCTTCTCCTTTTACATTTAGCTCAAGGTATGCCTTAATTTCTTCAATGGTCATCCCTGTATCTTTCATAGCCATAAGGAACCTAATCCAATCGATTTGTTTTTCGGTATATACCCTTCTTCCACCTTCATCCCGACCCACATCAGGTAATATGCCTTCTTTTTCATAGTAACGAAGAGTAGATGCGGGCAATCCGCTCTTCATTTGAACTTCTTTAATGGAGTACATAGTTATTCCCCTCCTCGTTCTTTTATTTTCTCTTCAAGTCAGCTTTAACGATAAGTATAAGTTTTCATAGTAAAGAGTGCAAAATTAAGTAGTTCCCTATAATAGTGTAATTCACAGTTCCTTATCCCGTGTTACTAAAAATTTCATTACCACCTAGAATATTCTTTATGAATATATATCGGAAATTCTTTATAATCTCCTCAATACGTTTCTCTCAATAATAAAACATATTTTGGTAATTACTTGTATACTTTTCAACAGTTTACTAAATATATGCGATTGCTTCTCTAAGCCTATTCTTTTTTATCATAACTATTTAGTATTATAAGGATATAAAAAAAGGAGGTTATCATTTGAAAAGTACAGGTATGACACGTCCCCTAGATGCGTTAGGCCGCATCGTTATTCCCAAAGAAATGCGAATTTCCATGGATTATAATGTGGGTGATCCTGTTGAGATTTTTGCAGATGAGGAAACTGGTATTCTCGCCTTTCGAAAGTACACTGGGGTGACGTGTAAAATGTGTGGTTCAACAGAACAGTTAACTTATTTTAGAGACAGCTTTATTTGCGGGGAATGTATTGAAAGTTTAAAGAAGGGGATAAATTTTAGCCCTATCTTAAGACCATCCAAATCAGCTTTATCCAACTCACAACGATCTAATAAAGAGTCCAAACGTCTGCGGCGATCGACACAACAAATGATCGAAAGTCTAAAAGAATTAATGCAAAAACACCCCAATGCAGCACAGCACGAATATGCCAAAATACTTGAGGTTTCCCAAGCCCGTATATCCCAGCTCAAAAAAATGCTCTAACTACAGCTTGATACCCTACATAGATATACACCAGAGATTTCATCATGTGCAGCTACTTTTGAACCGTGATACGCAGCATCATAGCTAACCGACAAAACGCATGAACGTCCATGCGAAAATTCCACACTAGGTATAAAGAACCACTTCATGACTTGCAAGCGATAACGCCTATAAGCAGAAGGCGTGCTACATTTAATAATGATTCCTGAATTAAAAAATGACCTTCTTTAATCTGAGAAGGTCATTTCATTTATTTATTCATTTTTCTATGGTAAACCACCCCACGCTTTTCCATTTCGTCAGCTTTTCGTAATTTCATTACATCTCCTCCTCATAAAAAATAGTATTCGTTATAGAAAGAGAAAGGATGTGTGAATCTAATATGAACAAACCTGCTCAAACTATTTCTATTCTTCTACTTTCCGTAAGTGTAAGTGTGTTTGCTGGTTGTGGAGAGCAGAAAACAACGGATACATCTACCAATGAAACAGTACCAACAATCTCAGAAACAGTAGTAAAAGAAGGAATAGATCAATCAGCCGGCCTGCAAAGCTTAGACGAGATCAAATGGAATGATGTTAAAGATCCTCTAATTGAAGATGCCATGATAACAAAACTCAAAGCAACAATAGCTGCCTTCGTGTCAAAAGATTTGGAACAATTCCATGCTACGCTCGGTCCAGACGTTGGAACAGGTCACGATTACCTCTTCGATCATCCGGTGAAGTTTACTGGTATTGCTGAAGCTATAAAAGAAAATAATCGGACATTGATACCCGTTGTAGGGGAACGGCTGAATAATGAAGAAGGATATTCACCCGATATACGATATACCTTTTACTTTGAAAAAGATAAAGATGGCGCATGGCAAATTGTTTCAATTGATTAATTAAATTCTCTAAGATGCATTTATCTCGATTTATAGCAACATTGCCCATTCCAATCAGTGCGTTTGCACATATGATGTCACAAAATTCAATCTAAAGGAGAGATATATACCTTGTTTCTCATCGTTCGATGGGGTCGTTACAACCACATTTTGCAACCACTACTGAAGTGAGTAATTTTGTTAATCTATGGGGAATATTTACTGTGAATGGTCAACAGATCGTTGCTTTCGTAAAAAGCGTAGATCCCACTAATAAATCAATGTTAGTGCTATATCCTAATGAGACACAGTCTTATATTGATGTTACTCAAATCAGTCAGGCACAAGGTCCTTATCCAAGTATGCCATCTATTGCAGGACAAAGCGGTGGTCAGGGCGGCGGTCAAGGCGGTGGATCGCATTGGCCTCCTCATAATCAAGGTGGCGGTCATCAGGGTGGTGGCTCACAGTGGTGGCCTCCTCATAATCAAGGCGGCGGTCATCAGGGTGGTGGCTCACAATGGTGGCCTCCTCATGGTCAAAGCGGTGGTCAAGGTGGTGGGTCACAGTGGCCTTCCAGTGGATCTCGTAGCGTCAATCGGAAAAATCGGAAAAACTAATGCCTAACCCTTAGTATGGCAAATTGATGCTTGCCATGAGCGAGTGTCGCTTGGAACACATTCAATATTGGACCAACCCAAAGGGCGTCGCCTGCAAATGCACGCGATGCCTTTTGGGTTAGCCACTGGCTACTTCGATTCCCCTAATGCTTAATCCTCTGGCTCTGAACATAAATATTAGGCTTTGCTGGCCATGTCTGCAATCTGGCGAAGCCACTTCTTACGCGTATCTTCATCAGATTGAGGTACCGACTCGAAAAATAGATGGTACATGATATCAAGTCCACAATATTCAAATATGCCTTTGTCAGACGTCAAGCGAAGGGCTTGATCCATACCATTGCTGGCATATTCCGCATGTGATTTTCCTTGTGTATTGAGGATAATGGCTTTCTTACCCTTGAGTAATCCCATCTGCACTCCATTTACATATTTATAAGCAAATCCGTAAGAGAATACGCGGTCTATATACCCTTTCATAATGGCTGGCATCCCAGTCCACCAAATCGGATAAATAAGGGTGATTACCTCTGCCCATTGCAAAAATTCCTGTTCCCGTACAACATCTTCTCCGATTCCTTCAATGACCTCGCTGCTGCTAATCACAGGTTGAAAGTTGATTGCATATAGATCACGAACAACCACATCATGTCCTTTTTGCTTCAGCCCCTCGACTGCTGTGGTCAAAATTGCATGATTAAAGCTTCCCTCGGATGGATGTGCGTAAATAATAAGATGCTTCATGTTCTCTCCTCCATTTACTTTAAAATAAGTGATTGATCAATTACTTAACTTCGTACTCCTTCAATTAACTGAATATGCTCAATCCATAGTTCCGATAAAGATACGTTCAGTAAACTTGAGCGGTATCCTGCTCATGAATATCACCTCCGTTGCTTGTTAATTCAGTTAGTGATTGATCAATTACCAATGATTGGCCTCAGTATAGTTTATTCCTTTTTACTTTGCAAGTGCTTTTTGTTCAACTTGTCAAAAAGATTATTTAAAGATCTGATCCCAAGGCAGTGTTATTATCGCTGTTCAAAGAAAATAAAGTCCCCCAGTTGATGCCCATTAGGGTGTGATGTAGAGCAATCACTTAATATGACTTTATAATGTCATGTTATAAGGTGTATGCTACCGAGAGAGGTGAAGCGTATGCCGTTAAGCAGACATTTTGAAATCGTTTATATGTTACTCCATAAGAAAAAAGTGACTGCTGATGAATTGGCAGAGCATTTTGAGGTTTCCACACGAACGATTTATCGGGACATAGATGCCTTAAGCGCAGCTGGGATTCCCATCTATAGCAGTAGAGGCAAGGGTGGCGGAATATCATTGATGGAGGGTTATGTCTTTAACACCTCTTTACTGTCCGAGCAGGAACAAGATGATATCTTAATGGCCCTTCAGAGTGTGGCTACAGCTACCATCCCACAGGTAGAAGAAGTGCTAAACAAGTTGAGTAGGCTTTTTAAAAAAGACATGGGAAACTGGATCGAAGTAGATTTTTCGCCATGGGGAAGCCAAAACAGCCAGAGACAGCTATTCACTCTTATACGCAACGCAATAATCACAAACCGTGTTATAAAGTTCCGCTATTATAACGTCGCCGGGGAACAGAGTTATCGTAGCGTCGAACCTGCCAAGCTCTTGTTTAAAGATAAATCCTGGTATGTGGAAGGTTACTGTTTAAATACCGAAAGTCATCGTGTATTTAAGATTAGCCGAATGAAAGAGATTGCAGTTACCGAAACTAGTTATGAGCCAAGAACAGTCGTAGCATCTACAGATACAAAGATGAACGACTTGCTTCATACCATTGAAGTAACTCTTCACATTTCTGCTCAAGGAGCTTACCGCGTATACGATGAATTTGCCGAGAAAACAATTACTCAGAAGGAAGACGGCTCTTATACCGTCACAGCACAATTTCCTGTAGGCAATTGGCTGGACAGTTATCTGCTGTCCTTTGGTCCCCTCCTTATAGAGGTTAGCCCCGAACAAGTACGTACAAGAATATTGTCTCATTTAGAAACGATGAAAAGAAATTTAAATGATCCTCTATAATATGACACCATGTAGTCATATTATTACTGCTATGATGAGTTTGAAGTTATCGCTCACAACATACTCACCATAGGAGGTTGAAGGATCAATGAATCCACATAGAATCCTGCCACCGGCAGTAGAAACTTATTTTACATCAGCGAACAAATCCCAGCTTGAAGTACTTACTTCCGCTTTCGATAAAGATGCGTTGATCTTGGATAATCATCGCGAAATCAAAGGTATGGAAGCCATAAAATCATGGTGTGAAGCAGAAATATTGAGGCCGAATGTCACCTTTGAGATCGTGGATATGGATGACAGTAATAATACCATCGTCGTAATTGCGAAAGTAGACGGAGACTTTGATAAATCAAATCTTCCCGATCCACTCCTACTTAAACATCAATTTCTAGTAAACAACAATAAAATTAAAGAACTGATTATTACACTTCCATAAAGGAATTAAAAAAATAAGAAAGGGACAACGAATATGCCCGCTTATGTTGTTTTTATACGTGAACAGAGTACCGATCAAACTGAACTCCAACTCTATTCTGAGTTGGCACCGGCAGGTTTGGCGGGACATTCCGTCAACCCCCTAGCAATGTATGGCGCATACCAAGTCCTCGAAGGACCCGCTATTGAAGGGCTGGCCATCTTGGAATTCCCCACTTTTGAGGAAGCACAAGCTTGGTACTTTAGTCCAGCCTATCAAAAAGCCCTAAAGCATCGACTGCGCGGAGGGCGGTACCGGGGTGTCATTGTCGATAGTTTGTAAGGTTCGCAAGACAAGTGAACTCGAAGTGGAGATACCTAGAGGTATTTCTCAACCACATTGTAGAATTTAGGAGGAATTATTCGCATGAGTTTTCAATTAGAAAGCATTTTAAGTGAGTTTAAAGGCAAAAGGGCCTTGGTCACAGGCGGTACCAAAGGAATGGGAGAGGCTATTGCTAAGAGACTTACAGCTGCAGGTGCTACCGTAATAACTACGGCTCGAACTACTCCAGTTAATTTAGAAAATCCAGACCTGTTTATTCCAGCCGATATTAGTACGCCTGAAGGTGTAGATAAAGTAGTAAACAGTGTTCTTGAGCGCCTAGGCGGTGTAGATATTCTTGTCAACAATGTTGGAGGCTCGTCAGCCCCATCCGGGGGAGCTCTTATCTTGACAGACGAGCATTGGCAGCAAACTTTTAACGCCAATCTGTTTGCTGCCGTCCGTTTAGACCGTGGACTGCTGCCGGCTATGGTGGAAAAGGGTTCCGGTGTTATTATTCATATTTCATCTATTCAACGTCGCTTGCCGCTATATGATGCAACATTGGCTTATGCTGCAGCCAAAGCCAGCTTTAACTACTTACAGCAAAGGGTTATCCAAGCAGTTTTCGCCTCAAGGCATTCGTATTAATACAGTTGCGCCAGGCTTTATCGAAACGAAGGCAGCACAAAGTTTGATTGATCGGATTGCTGAAACGACAGGTGACCGAGAAAGTGCATTAAAGCAACTGATGGACTCGTTGGGAGGAATTCCAATTGGTCGTCCAGGACTACCAGAAGAAGTCGCTGAGCTTGTTGCTTTTCTGGTATCCGACCGGGCCGCTTCAATTACAGGAAGTGAATATAATATTGACGGTGGAACAGTTCCAACGGTCTAACACTTTATTTTCATCTGACAATCGCGCAAAAGGTGGAAAAAAAGCCCATCTAATGAGCAGACATACGCAAAACGTATATCTATGTCCATCAGATAGGCTTTTATATAACTACTACCGTTTAATAACGACCAGCTTTGTTTCCAGCATTTCTTCCATGGCATACTTTACGCCTTCTCGTCCAGTGCCGCTTTGCTTCACACCACCATACGGCATATGGTCAACACGGAAGCTTGGAATGTCATTGATCATCACGCCGCCCACCTCAAGCTTGTCCGCTGCATCCAGCGCGGTCGTGATATCACGCGTGTAAATTCCCGCCTGCAGGCCATAAATCGAATTATTCACATGGTTTACGGCTTCATCTATAGAGCTAACAGAATGAATCAGCACAAGCGGGGCAAACACTTCACGACAGGACACCTTGGAAGTCGGGTCCACATTAAGCAAAACCGTCGGCTCCAAAATACCTCCCTTGGCTTGGCCACCCAGAGCGATCCTCGCACCTGCTTGAACCGCTTCTTCCAGCCACTCACGGACACGTTCGACATCCTTGGCTGAAATAAGCGCGGATACATCCGTGTCCGGCTCTAGCGGATCTCCAATTTTTAAACGTTGAGTCGCTTCTATAAATCGGGATACAAAGGTATCATACAGTTCATCAACAACGTAAATACGCTGAACCGATATGCACACCTGTCCCTGATTGGCAAAAGCTCCACTCACACAGCGGTCGATGACCGCGTCCACATCCGTATCACGGTCGATAATAACGGCCGCGTTGGAACCCAGCTCCAGCGTGACCCGCTTCAAGCCAGCCTTAGAGCGAATTTCTGTACCGACCGCTGGGCTACCGGTAAAAGTGATATAGCTGACGCGCGGATCAGTGACAAGTACGTCGCCAATGGTTTTACCATCGCCGCTGATCACGTTAAGAGCGCCCGCAGGCAATCCAGCCTGCTCCAGCAGCTCCGCAATCAAGTAAGCCGACAACGGCGTCTGCTCCGCAGGCTTCAATACGACCGTATTGCCTGCTGCCAGCGCGGGACCCACTTTATGAGCAACCAGGTTCATCGGGAAGTTAAATGGTGTAATAGCTCCGACTACCCCTACTGGTTCTTTGAGCGTGTAGGCCATACGACCCTCGCCGCCCGGTGCGGCATCCAGCGGAATGGTTTCCCCGTGAATCCGTTTGGCTTCTTCAGCTGCGAACTTGTAGGTTTGCACCGTCCGATCAACCTCCGCCAGCGCAGCCTTCCATGGTTTGGACGCTTCACGTGAAATGATGCGCGCTGCATCCTCACGCCGCTCTTCCAGCAGGTTAGCCAGCTTCTCCAAAATGGCTGACCGCTGGTGCGCTGGCATGGCCCGCATCTCCGAGCGTGCATCAGAGGCCGCTTGAATAGCAGCCTTGGCATCCTCTGACGTGGCCTCTGCCACCTCAGCAATGATTTCCCCGGAATACGGTGATTTCAACGTCGTGTACGATGAAGCAGCTTTCCATTCTCCACCAATAAATAAATGCTGCTGCATGCTTTTCCCTCCTTCTCTTGATATCAACGTTCCTTTTACCATCTATTTTACCGTCAACACCGGACAAGGTGCATGCTGAATCACCTGATGGCTCACGCTACCCAGTATCATTTCGGAAACAAGTCCTTTGCCCCGCGTCCCCATAATGATCAAATCCGTCTTTTCCTGCTTTGCACTTTCGCAAATGACACTGGCCGGATCACCGTGACCCGCCAGCATACGGTAAGAAATACCCTCGTCCTTCAAATAGTCGGATGCAGGTTCTAAGATATGACGACCTTCCTCTTCGATCCGCTCATCCACATCAACCCCAACCGGCGGCTCATTCATGGATAAAGCCGGGTTTACATGCAATACAGTCAGATGTGGATTCCCCTGAAGCTGCTTAGACAACGTTTTGGCTGTCTGCAACGCATTCATAGCATGTTCCGAACCATCAATCGCGACCAGAATATGTTTGTATTCGCTCATACTCTTTTCCTCCTCAGAAGTTCGATCTTAGTGTGCATCCACCTGAATATCCTGCATATGTCGACGACGTACGATCAGCACAGCTACACCAATCAGTACCATCAATGCTCCAAAATAAAACGGGGTTTCTGCTGAGTACCACTCTGACAGCTTCCCTGCAAGCCACGGCGAAATTGCCCCGCCCAAAAACCGCATGAAGCTGTAGGCCGCAGATGCTGTCGAACGCTCCACTGGAGCAGCCTGCATAACAGCAGTTGTAATCAATGTATTGTTAATTCCCAGAAAAATACCAGCTACAATGACGGCGACAATGACAGTCGTTGGCGAACCAGCTATCGTCCCAATCGCCATAACACCTAAATCAATGGCAAACAGCGTCAGCATGATACTAATGGAAGATACCACGCTCAAGCGTGCTTGAATCTTCGGTGCTACAAACACCGAGGTAAAGGCCAGCATAATTCCCCAGCCAAAAAACACATAACCTAAACCATGCTCGTCCAGATTCATTACATATGGAGAATACGCCATCAACGTAAAAAATCCAAAGTTATATAACAACGCTACAATACCGAGCGTGAGCAAAGCCGGATAACTGAGCGCTTTGAATGGATCGGCTATGGAACCGCGTTTTTTGGGCTTTGGAATCGAAGGCAGCATAAACGTAATGAACAAAAATCCCACTACCATCAGTCCGGCTACACCGAAAAACGGACCGCGCCAGGAAATGGAACCTAACTCACCGCCCAGCAACGGACCCACTGAAATCCCAAGGCCCAATGCCGCTTCATACAAAATAATTGCTTTAGCTGTTCCAGAAGTGGACAGACCTACAATCGCAGACAACGCTGTTGCGATAAACAAAGCGTTCCCCAAACCCCAGCCTGCCCGGTAGCCCACAATTCCGCCAACTGTATTGGCTGTGCCGCCCAGTCCGGCAAACACAATAATAAACAAAATCCCGGTTAGTAGTGTCCATTTGACACCCAATCGACTAGATACAACGCCCGTAATCAGCATCGCAACGCCTGTTACCAGATTGTAGCTGGTGAACAGCAATGACACTTGGCTTTTCGTAGCATGAAGCTGATCAGCAATGGCCGGAAGAATCGGATCGACCAATCCCAGACCCATAAATGAAATAACACAAGCAAAGGCGACTGCCCATACCGCTTTCGGTTGAGACAGCAAGCCTGAGCGTTCTTTTAACTCTTCAGGTAATGCATGTTGTGAACTCATATTATGATGTTACCTCCACATCTGAATGTAAATGTTCTTATTATGACGGGTCGTGATTGAGTTCCTCATCCAGAAGAACCTTGCGTTCACGAACCCTAACCCGCAACTCCTCCAGCTCAGTCTGGAGCATACGGATGCTGTTGATTTTTCCCTCCATTAATTCCAACTGTTCGTTCAGTGTACCTTCCATATCCTCCAACATGGCCCGTCGTTCGTTTGGTTGCAAATGCTCTGTTCGCTCGCGATATTCCTCCCGCTGACCTTTGAGCATTTCCGCTGCGGACATGTAACGCTGAAGCTCTTGCAAGGAGAATCCAAGTACTTCCTTGGCACTCACTATTTTTTTTAGTAAATCCACATCCTCCTGCGTATACAGACGCATATTCCCTTCACTGCGCTGCGGAGAGGGCAATAAGCCGATTTCCTCATAATAACGAATGGTTCGCTTCGTCAGACCACTTTGCTTGGCGACCTCATCAATTTTATACGTAACCATGACACCCACCTTATGAAAAAGATTATATATAAATACTACGCCTCTATAACGTTAACGTCAACGTAAACTTTTATATAAAAAAGAAACCGCCTCTATTAGAGACGGTTCCTAGTTTGGCTTGCACGGTCATAGACCCGAGCATCGGTGCTCAAGCCCATGAATATCGCTTTAGATGAAAATGGTACGTGTGATGATAACCAACAAAATGAAGAGTACCAGAATAACACCAGTGGAAGTAAACATGTTGTAGCCACCACCACCGCAACCTCTTTCTACTTCACCCATCTTAAGTTCCTCCTCCCTCTGTCGATTACAACAAATCGCCCGAAATCAGATTCATGAGCTACGAATTAGATGACGAATGCTTTGGAAATAATAACGAGCAGAATGAAAAGTACCAGAATCGCTCCTGTAGATGTAAAAGCTCCATAACCAGCGCCTACTCCAGACATGGTGATTCCTCCCTTCATGGTTTACAAGAGCATCTTATGCTTATGCCATCATTCATGATAGGGACAAATGCCGCGCCTGCCGCCTAAATCTAGGTTGGGATTGTATAGTCCTGTTATTCTTCGGACCCGAGCATACCGTGATACAGGAGGTTTCGTGCCTGCTTGGCAAGCACAGACGGACTTTCACGTCCAGGTAGCAATTTAGTTAACGTCAGCCGTTCAATCAAGCCGATCACGCATTCTGCTGTCAGTTCAGGGTCCAGTTCCTCACGGCAGGAGCCCCATCGTTGCGCCGCCAGCAGATGCTTTTTAATATGCTCGGCCATTTCCGCCTTAATGCGCACCGAGTCTGCCGCCTGGTAAAATCCGACACGAGTGATCGCCGGATTGTTAGACAACACGCGAAAAATAGCTTCCAGAAACACTTGTCCCCGTCTCAAAATTTCAGCCTCGCTTAGGTCTGGGCCAATCTTCATGCTTTGTACCGTATCATTCACCAAAGTACGAAAGCTCTCCACAAGCTCCTCATACATTTGTTCCTTGCTTTCAAAATGAATATAAAAATCCGGCTGCGTCAATCCTGCACGTGCCGCGATCGAACTTACCTTAGTCTGATAAAACCCCGTCTGAGCGAACTCTTCAGCCCCCGCTTCCAGTAACAACCTTCGACTTTCCCGACTTCTGACTCCTGCTCTCATCACGGTCTTGCCCCCTTACGCCACAAATCTATCGTATTATAAAGTTCCTTTGCAGTAAGAACAACGGGCTTGAGGATGAAATATACCTGTCCTTCAAAAGTCCTAATACAGAAGGACTGAAAGTTTTGGAAAATCAAGGGCATCTCCCTACAAGGTATAATTAACCAATTGGATGGTGAGCGAGCAGGAATTTATTACGCTCAGTGATGAGGACAATATTTGCGCATCATCTCAATCGTTGTCAGATCATCATCTAGCCCCCGTTGTCGCAAGCCGTCGATAATTTGCTGACGTTCCTGATCCTTGACATTTTGACCGAATTTAAACTTGGCAGTCCATTCCTCTGGTACAATTTTGATCAGAGCGACCCCTTTCAAGCGTGAAGCATACCGAGAATCGCTGGCATCAATCGTGTCATACCCGCCTTCCGGTTGCAGCTTACTCATAAAAATAGAAAAGGCCGATGCTTTTTCTTCCAAATCCACTACATGCTCCGCATGACCACGCACGGTAATACTTTTAAAAAATGATGTCGCAGGACATGCCATATGTTCATCCGTAAAATAAGACGGAATGAGCGCATATTCTTTGGCGGCTGAAAAAGTAACCCGATTATCCTCTTTCATCCGTTCCATCTTTTCTCCAGCACGGCTGCCATGAATATAAAAAACGCCGTTTCCATAAGCGAAATTCAAGGGAACCACACGCGGAAAACCATCCTCGCTGTTCATGCCTAAAAATCCGAAACTGACCTCGCTCAGAAACTGCTCTATTTCCTCTTGTTCTGCCACCGTAAATTCTTTTCTTCTCACAGGGAACTCTCCTTCCATCTATTGACCAATGATACATTTCAGATTATGTTGAAAATGGATTCATAAAAAGATCCAATATGAACGAAAATGAGTGGTCCAATCGAAGGAGAAGAGTATGGATATTACAATTGCTTATCAGCGTGCGCTTCAAAAGTATCATTTAAAATATTTGGCATTGTATCATGCTCTTCGTGAGGGAATCCTCAATGGTTCCCTTGCCAGTGGTACGCGTCTGCCTTCCACTCGTGATCTGGCTGTGATGTATGGAATTTCGCGAGGGAGCGTTAAAGAAGCATACGATATGCTGTTGGCAGAAGGATATGTAGATTCGACAGTAGGCAGAGGAACCTTTGTTATGGAACAGACAGCGACGCTGCCCGACAAATCTCTAATCAGAGAGCAGAACCAAAATTCACCTGTCGCAAAACAAAAAGCCCCTGCTCTATCAGCATGGGGACAACGAATCATGCAGATCGAAAGGGAACGAAACTTACAGTCGTCTCCTGCTTCTGCTACAGATAGAGACAGTGCGCAACCGCCTTTGATTTCTTTCCAGGCAGGAGAAGTTGTATTGGAGGGCAATTCACAGATCGCATGGAAAAGCGCAATGACTGCCGCTGGAAAAGATCTGCAAAGGCCCTCGGCTGATACGACGACTGCACCCGTGAACGGTGATGAATGGCTGCGCGAAGCGATTTGCCATCATGTTGGCAGAACACGCGGAATAACGGCTACCCCGGATCAAGTCGTATTATGCAGTGGTTCCATGGAAGTGATCACGTTATTAAGTCAGTTGCTTATTCATGAACAAGATCGAATTGTATTGGAGAATCCCTGTTATTCCGGCATCTATCGTGCAGTTACTGCCTCAGGCGGACAGATACATGCTGCTGAAATGGATCAACATGGAATTGTCCCACAGGATTGGGATTCAAAATTGCTGTTTGTTACGCCGGGACGTCAGTTTCCAACGGGTGCTGTGTTGCCATTAGCACGCCGTCAACACATTTTGCAATGGGCAGCATCCAAGGGAGCGTGGATCATTGAGGACGATTATGACAGTGAATTCCGCTGGGCAGGACGACCCATTGAGCCGTTAAAAGCACTGGATCGCGCGGAATGTGTGATCTATGTCGGTTCCTTTTCCAAAAGCATGTTCAGCAGCCTTCGACTCGGATTTGCGATTCTGCCCGTTGAATTGGCCCAAGCGCTGACAGCTGCCAAACGACTATATGATCCCCTGCCGCCTGCCCGCTTGGAACAGCGCGCACTGGCACGCTTTATGATGCGCGGCGACTATGTACGCCATGTGCGTCGGATGACTCGAATATACAGATCACGCTACGACGTGTTTCAGCGTGAAATACAGCAGTTAAGTGAACTGTTTCACTGGCATCAGAACGATTGCGGACTACATGCCTATGCCATCTGGAAGCATGAGTCTGTCCAGTATCATCATTTGATGCAGACAGCACGATTTTACGGAGTCACATGGCGTGATGCCGCCGATTATCAACTGACACCGGGACCTCCATCAGCCTGCTTTATCTTTGCCCATTTAACGGAGCAACAAATTATTGAAGGGTTTAACCGTCTGCGCCAGGCATGGGACAGTATCAAACATGAGTATCACGGAGCAAAGCTGAAGCTTTAAAAGGGTGCTCCATTCGCACTTTGTATATAGCAAATTAGACTAATGATAAAGAAGACTTACCCTTCCCATTCCCTTACTTTTTCATATGATGCTAGTAATTCAAAAGAATTGGAGTGAGAGAAATGGCAATTAGTCCGCTTTGTAGACAGTTTGCAGCTATATTAAAAGCAACACCTCAAATCATTAACGGAGTTTGTACTGCATCTACAGTCAGAAATAACATCAAGCCGATCATTTTAGGGAAAAAGACCAGATCCTTTCTTGCAATCCCCCAAGCTTTTTCTTTCGAAAGTATTGGCCGTAACGGAAAAGGATTATGTCTTGGTGAAACCGTGATTTTGACCGCAGAAATTAATCCATTTATTTCTCGACTTCGTAAACATGGTGTCAAAGTAACGGCACTGCACAATCACTGGCTATTCGATAACCCCAATCTCTGGTACATCCACTTCGAAAAAGTAGAAAAGCCGCTTGTTTTCGCCACTGAAGTGCGTGACGCGCTTAATGTCTTGACAACGAAGCCTGTACGGCCGGTTATTAAAAAAAAATAAGCTATCAATAAATGCAAGAGATCCGCTTAGGCGGATCTTTTTTTGTTATGGGCGGAACATAGACCCCTTACGGATGATAAGCAAACATCATATTAAACGTCTGCGCCAGGCATGGGGCCGTAATAAAAATCAGTGAGGAATCCCTTATTTAATCACTAGCCCCAACAGCCCTACAAATGATGAAGCCTGATGCGGTGAAATGATGCAGCCATTCAAATCTTCTATCTCCACCTGTAACCCATCAAATTCGCAATCGCTCAGATCAATCCCTTTGAGCTTGGACTCGGATAGCATCGCTTGATCCAGATTGCAACGGTTAAAAAAGGTTTTTTGTAGTGTTAAATGATACAGATCGGCACTTATTAAAGAACAATCTTCAAAACCAACTTGCTTAAAATTAGCAAAACGGAACATCGAATAATCCCCTAAGCAATCCGAAAAACGAACGTTTTGGAGCCTGCTTCTGGAAAAGTCTGTTCCAAGCAATTTGCAGTTCCTGAACTCTACCCGATGGATAAAGGAACCGGAAAAATGAACATTAGACAGATCGCATTTATCAAAAATGACGTCTGTCCATTCACTTTCCGGCAATGACGATTCCAGGATCGTTACATTTTTAAAAGTCATCTTCTCTAATGAAACCTTAACCGCTTCCACATTATCCAAAATCATATCTTCTACAGACCCCATACGATATTCGCCTTTGGATCGTAAGGAATACATTTCTTCATTTAATACGGGCAAGTCGACAGGAATCTTCGGCAACTCCATTTTAATTTTCATAATACCTCTACCTCCACGATTGAGCGCCCTCTAGGACATTTATATGAATCTATTTTCTATCAATTCTCATACATAGGGTAGCAAAAGTATTTCTCACACATATATTAACGTAGTGAGCACGCTCACGAACCTTTGTTAGGAGGTTGATAGCATGGCAGTACAACTATCTAATCAAGTGTTCTCCATCTCTGTCGGAGATTACGGCGATCTCTCTTCCTTACAGCTGGTAGGGGACACTTTTAATACCAACTATGTCATGAATAGCTCCAACGCACCTAAACAGAATACGTCGGATCATCAGTGGCTGGGTGAACTCATGTTCACCTATCGTCTCGGCAACGGAGCGTGGACTCGGGCATGGACAAGTAATTCTGCTGATGCGCGCCAGATCACCTCTTCTGGAAACAGTGTCCAGGTAGCCTATCAGAATTCATCAAACAATCAGGGAATACGTAATTTCATTTTACATGAAACTTATTCGTTGGTTAACGATTATTTGCATTGGCAAATGAAAGTAACAAACACCTCTAATCAAACGCTGGAGATCGGAGATTGGGGACTGCCGCTTCCGTTTAACGAGTACTGGTCCGGTGGCAATAATGAACAAATTTATGAAACCAGAGTACTCTCACACTCCTTTGTAGGCCATAATAGCTCCTTTATTACCGCCGGACGACCTAGCGGCATCGGACCGTATGTACTGCTAATCCCTGATGCCTCAACGGGTGCTGGTCTCGAATATCAGGACCATTGGAGAACTGAGGAGCATCCCGGCTGCACTTGGGCTATGGAGCAAGGCGGCTGGTCCGAAGGACTGAATGTGTTCTATATCCACTCCAATGTCATCAAGAGCACCAACCGTGGTTATCTCGAAAGCACCAGTCTGTCGCTGGCTCCTGGTGAAAGCAAAACGTATGCCTTTAAATTTTATAAAGTAGCGGACGAGCAGGCTGTAAAGGACAGGCTGTACAGTGAGGGACATGTGGATGTGACCGTGGTTCCGGGTATGATTTTCCCGACCAATCTCAAGGCCAAATTCGATCTGCATACCAGCAAATCCATTACTTCTGTCACAGCGCAATATCCGTCCGAAACGACCATCAGCTATCTGGAAACAGCCCCTACAAACCATAAAATATATGAACTTACACTGGGACGACTGGGACATAACAATATTACTGTAAACTATGGTAACGGCGAAAAAACCGTTCTCCAGTTCTATGCCATCGAGCCAGTCGAAGCTGCACTTCAGCGTCACTCTACCTTCATGGTCAACAGCACCCAATGGAACGTGCCGGGCGACCTGAGGGACAAGGTCTTTGATGACTGGATGATGCAATACAAGGCCAAACGCAACAGCTTTGCTGGCTACTGGGGCTGGGGTGATGATTGGGGACTAACTCACGGCCAGTTTCTGGCGGAGAAAAACGTTCAGAAGCCCGTAGCATCTGAAATCAAGGCAGTCGATGATTATTTGGAGGTGGCCATCTGGACGAATTTGATGGAAGGCCATCATACCGATTATCTGGTTCCTGATTTCCTGATGCCGCAGCCTAATACGACACCAACGTACCGGGGCTATGCCTATCCGCACATTTATAATACATTTTTTAGCATGTATAAACTTGCCAAGCTGTATCCCAACCTGATCAGCTATCGCAATAGCAAAAACACATATTTGCTACGTGCTTATCGTATTTTTAAAGCGTTGTATGAAGGCCCTGTTGCTTATAATTGGAACACGGGACTCATGGGTGAGCTAACTACACCTGATATGATTAAAGCGCTTCAGGAAGAAGGCTTGACCACCGAGGCTAACGACCTGATTGCCAAAATGGCTACCAAGTATAACAATTTCAAAAACACCACCTATCCTTATGGCTCTGAGTATAACTATGACAATACAGGTGAAGAAGCCGTATATACACTCGCCAAAATGAACAACAACACGACCATGATGAGCAAAATCAACGCCAAAACGCGTGCTGCACGCGGTCAGATGCCTGTCTGGTACTATTACGCCGATCCGGTCACCATCACCGGAGAGAATTGGTGGAACTTCCAGTACACCACTTCACTGGCCGGCTATGCGATGGATGACTGGACACGTCGGCATTCGTCCAAGCCCGAAGTGGATCAGCGTCTGTCCTATGCCGCCAAGCTGGCGAACATCGGGGCGATTAACTCGGGACAGATCAGCTCTGATCCTGCCAATATCGGGGCGGTATCGTGGACATATCAGGCGGGCAAGGGCAATTATGGCGCACTCGGTCTGGACGGCGGCCCCCTCTTTAACGGATGGCGCGGGATGTCCGGGGAAGCCGACTTGGGGCTATTTGGAGCCATTAAAATCCTAAGCTCGGATGTTGCTGTAGATCCAATATTCGGCTTGTTCGGCTATGGCTGTGACGTTACAGAAAGCAGTAACAGCTACACGATCACTCCAAAGGACGGTGTATTCCAGCGACTGCATCTGATCACCCAAAAGCTGAGTTTGGAGCTGAATCGGGACCAATATAGCTCGGACATCGTGTCTAAGTCCAAGAACAGCATCCGCCTGAAGCTGAAAAACATGACCCCAGGCACGACTCACACCACCGTTATGAGCTTGACCGGACTTGCGGCAGGTACGTATGACGTGCTCGTAGACGGCACAAAAAACGGATCAGTCACGGCTGCTAACAGCTCTACGACCACGGTCAGACTGAATATCGGTACGGCAGCCAACTATGATATCCGTATCCAGTCGAGTACAGACAACCCGTCTCCCGCCGGAGACATTGTAGCCCGTTATGAATTTGACGAAACGGCCGGATCTACCGCAGCCGATTCGTCAGGTTATGGACAGCAGGCCAGTGTAAATGAAGGTGCGTGGGGAGCCGGACGGAAAGGCAATGCCCTGCACTTTAACGGTACAGACGCCTATGCTAGCCTGCCCGGTGGTATCGTTAGCAGCCTAAATGACTTTACGATTGCCGCGTGGGTACGGGTGAACACGCATAACGGCTGGGCACGCCTGTTTGATTTTGGGGCAGGCACGAATCGGTATATGTTTTTGACACCCAAAGCCGAGGGAACCGGTATGCGCTTTGCTATCACCGTCTCGGGGAACGGAGAGGAACAACAGTTGAATGCGCCAGAGCTGGCAACAGGGGTTTGGAAGCATGTCGCCGTGACTTTGTCAGGCAATACTGGAATGATGTATCTGGACGGTGTAGAGGCGACGCGTAACACGAACATGACGCTGAAGCCATCCAGCCTTGGACTGACAGACCGGAACTACATTGGGAAATCCCAGTTTGATGATCCCTACCTGAACGGTGCAGTGGATGAACTGATTATTTACAACAGAGCCCTAACCGCTCAGGAAATCCGGGGCTTGGCCTCGGCAAGCAGCACCATTACAGCCCATGATGTGGGAGCCCATTCATATGCTGAAGGAGCAGATTAGAATGTATTCATTCATGCCGTTAACGTTTTAGATTATGAATGATTTGTACCGTGAATGATTTGCGTCGTGAATCATTATCGTCGTAAATGATTGGTATCGTGAATGATTCTTGCTATATTAGCTCCACCCCCGGATTACTTAAGTTAAGTCTATAATCAGGGGAGAAATCCGGGGAGATGATGCTTCCGAAGCAAGCAGTCCTTCGGAAAGCTTTTAAAGCGACCGCTTTATCGGGACGATCAGCGGCAGCTTTTCCATCTGGAGAGCGTTTAGCTCCGTCTAATGCGTGTCGTTCTTGGTCTTAAGCGAACCAGTTCCTCACTGGTGAGCTGCCTAGTATAGGAGCGAGGGGAAGAACCTGTATCTACCCTGAGCACCCTGCCTGCCCCGTTGGGGCGGGCTACCCGTGTGTTGAATACCTGCATCGCCCACTGCACCGGAAAGGCTATGGATAAGCGACCATCTGCCGTGCCTGCATAGTTGACCGCAGCTGCATAATTATCTGACTGTCTGAGCCATACAGAGCCAGAATCCCCAGGTAGTGATACGGGAGTCGTACCTCTAATAACCGTCTGATCTTCGAAGGTCAGCAGGCCCAACTCCCCGCCATAATTGATTTGCAGGTCCGTATAGACGGACTCTACCGTGCCATTAACCCGTCCGGTCGTACGCCCAACCTTCTTCAATCTTTCTCCTATGCGATATGCGGTAACATGACCTGGAATCGCTCCTACCGTAGCGTAACGCGGATTGAGTAGGTTGTTACGGGTCGGAAGCGAAAGCGCCGCATCAATCAGGTTTGTACCGGTGGGATTCAAGCGTACGTAACGATACAGCCTTCCTATACGATCCTGAGTAACCGTCCCCCCATCGGCTCCGCCTGGCTGTATTGTAGCCTCCCGATTGTCTGTATTGGAGGGATTAAGGACATGGTTATTGCTAAAAAGATAACGCGTCGCCGGCGCTCCAGTTGGGGCAACGATGAGTCCGGTTGAACCGGAGCCTTCAATCGTCCCGACACTGTAGCCGGCGATGACCGGGCGTATGCGCACTTTGTAGTCCGTGGCATTGGCTCTGATCTTTCCAGTTTTTACAATTCGGACTGGAACGTTCGTTTTCTTTCCTAAGGCGGTGGCCGACAGGAGTCCAGTAGAGGCCGACGCTAGACGGTCCGTATACACAATGACAGCGGCTCCCTTTTTAGGATGGGCAGGGTCCCTGTATCCTACGCCAATGCCGTGGACACCGGACATTTTTAAGACTCGCTTGGCCATCCGCTTTTTCACTTGAAGCGCGGCCGAGAAGGTAGCCAACATAATCATCTCCTTTTACATTCAGATGAAATATTGTATGGCTAAGGCCGCTTCGCGTTCCTTTTGATCTTACGATCGCTGTATTGAAAGGCATATGAAAACATTCCAAAAAATGGTATACTCATTTCCGAAATTGACATCTTATCATTTGATTCTAATGTTCGAGGAGGTACTTTATGTTTTCAATCATGTTGACATACAGCATACAAGCAATTGTAATTTTACTAATTATCTTTGAATGGTTGAGAAACAACAGAAAAAAAATAGGTTGGGGATCACTTTCACTGCTTTTATCTCTTCTTGGTATGGCTGTTTCTTTCGAATTTGGCAATTACATATTGGGAGACCAGTTGCTTTCCTTTTTAGGATTGCCCGCCTGGTCTAACAGTGTTGATAATACTAGGTTTCACTACACCATTTTTCTATCCAGTATTTTTTTTATTCCCAGTTTAATCATTGGATATAAAAATCCTAAAGAGTTTGGAGCTACGATCGGAAAACGGGTTTCTAGTATATATCTAACTTTGATCATCATTTCGCTTTTATTTTTTATTATAAGTATTTTCTCGAAGTAACGTTGGATGTGCGTCGTTCCAAAACAAAAGCCTTCCTCAGCGGGGGGTTTCTGTTTTATCACATTAATTCCGAACAATCCTGGGTGGGTAATTAGATCAAGGAGCTGATATTATCTATAATTCATTTACCTCCATATTTTTTGCTGCGTTAACTGCAATCTCCCTCATAACGTTGCCAAAATTAGAAGCTAGGGTGAGTAAGAGAACAATGTTGAAAGTGAGAATTTCCATAATAACAACAGTTCTGCTGATCGGAGTCGTGTTGTATATCATTGACCCTCAGTGGTGGATCATTGTAGCCTTTGCAATTTTTTTTGTAACCCTTCCTATCTTTTTATTGAAACGTTGGCGCGAAAAAAGCTGAATCAGAGAAAAAGCCTTCCTTGTTGATAGGAAGGCTTTCCACCTTATCCCTTAACCGCTCCCTCTGCGATGCCCTCCATAATGAATTTCTGAAAGAATGCATAGATCAGGATAACCGGGATGGAGGTCAGCACAAGTGCGGCCAGAATAAGCGACCAATCCTTGTTGTACTCTCCAAACAGCATATTGGTCGAGAGAATCAGGGTGTAATGGTTCACATCCGTCAGCATTAACAATGGAAGCAAAAAGTCATTCCAAATCCACAGAAAATCCAAAATCGCGATGGTAACTGTGATTGGCAGCAGCAAAGGAAATATAATGCGAAAGAACGTTTGAAACTCATTACAGCCGTCCATTTGTGCGGATTCTTCCAGCTCACGCGGGATGGATTTGACGAATCCATGATACAAAAAGATCGCCATATTCACACCCAAGCCGATATAGATCAGGGCCAAGCCGTACGTACTGCCTTGAACGGACAAATCTTTTGCCATTCGCGTAAGCGGTATCATAATAGAGTGAAACGGTACCAGCATCGATGCGACAAACAGGAAGAAAATCGCACCGCTCAGTTTCCCCTGTGTACGAGACAGCTTGTAGCCTGCCAGTGCCGAACAGATCACAATGCCACCAATGCCGATAAAAGAAATAATCATGGAATTAAGAGCGCTGTTCAGCAAATGAGTCTGATGAAAAGCCTGACTGTAATTTTCAAAGTGAAGCTTCGTCGGCAGCGCCGTAAAGGATGCAAACATCTCACCCTGTGTTTTAAACGAGTTAATTACCGCCATGTAGATTGGGAAGAAGGACACAACAGCGCCCACGCACAGAATCAGCGTAATCAGTAAGGAATTGGCTTTCTTCAGCCTCATGCCTCCACCTCCCTCTTCTTCATGACGCGCAACTGAATCAGGGTGAAAATAAGAACGATCGCGAACAAAATAACAGATTTGGCGCTCGCATAACCATAACGGAAGTTGTTGGAGAACGCCTCCTCATAAATGTTCATCGTAATCACCTGTGTACTGCGCCCCGGCCCCCCGCCAGTCAGTCCGTATACGACCTCGTACACCTTGAAGGCACCATTCAGCGTCAGGAAGAAACAGATCGTAATCGCATGAGTAATCATCGGCATCGTTACGCTTCGCAATGTCTGAAATGCGTTCGCCCCGTCAATAATAGCAGCCTCCTTCAAGCTTTGTGGTACACCTTGAAGCGCAGCCAGATAGATGATCATCATATAGCCGACACCATTCCAGAGCGACACAATAATGATAGAGAAGAAAGATACCTTCGGATCGCCCAGCCACGATTGGCCCAAAAAGGCGATAGCCGTCTTTTCGGCGATCTGTGGCAGCACGGAAGAAAAAACGAATGTCCACATAAATGCGCTAATAATGGTACTGATCATATTGGGCATGAAAAATATCGTCCGGAAAAATCCTTTGGTACGTGTACGCGACTCAATCAACACTGCCAGAGCCAGTGCCAGTACATTTTGCAGCACAATCATCACTAATACGTATTTAAGAGTAAACCAAAGGGAATTGAGAAAATCGGGGTCTTCCTTCAACGATTCCACAAAGTTCCCCAAGCCGATAAAGCTGTAATTGGGATTCAATCCGTTCCAGTCTGTAAAGCTGTAGTACATGCCGCTGATCGTTGGAATGAGCAGGAAGATAGCATAAAAGATCAGCGCCGGAGCCGTAAACGCCAGTAGCATGACGTATTTTTTATAGATTTTAAAAGGCATGGAGTCTCTCCCTCCTGGTGTAATCTATAGGTTACCGTTACTTGTTCACTTTGTTATACGATTTCCATGCCTTATCCAGCGCCTTAATGACGTCATCCTGCGAGAGCTGACCAGCATAATAGGATTGTAGCGATTTGCCTGCCTCGTCCTTAACCGCTTGCGGGATAGATGGATCTTGGTACGACTTGCCTGCTTTCACGTATTCGGTAGCGTCATTAACCCAAGGATAGCTTTTAAACGTATGCACTTTGGAGATCGGATTAAATTTCAATGCTTCATAGAACGCGCTAGAATCCTTGTCATCCAGCACATAGTTAACAAAATCGAGCGCAACCTCCTTGTTCTTGCTTGTGGAGGATACAGCCAGCGAAGTCGAAGTGGACAAATTGATCAATGTCGCATTGGGATCGTCATTGATCGGCAGCGCTGCTACCCCAAAATCCATCTTCGGATCAGATTTTAAAATCGTTTCCGCAAACCACGGTCCTTGAATCCACATCGCCGCTTTACCCGAGGCAAACGCAGCCGATCCATCATCCCCGCCGATTTCCAGCGCCTTGTCAGTACCGTTGCTATTCACCAGATCAATAATATCGAACATGCTCTTCATTTCGGAAAAGGAGCCTTGGTCCTGATTCATCCGTTCGATAAAATCTTTATTCTGTGTGTTCATCATCGCACCTGCTGTCAGAGGCACGAACAGCTGTGGAATCCAGGATTCCTTGTAAGACAACAGGAACGGTTTCACATTATTCGCTTTCAGCTTCTCCACCACAGCTTTCATTTCGGTCAACGTTCCCGGCGGCTGCAAATCCAAATCCTTAAATATCTTTTTATTGTACAAATAGCCCCATGAGATCGTTTCTAAAGGAACAGCTACGACCTTTCCGTCTTTGGTTGTCACCGAAGGCTTCACACTATCCATCAATTTGTTGACAAAAGGCTGACCGGACAAATCCTCCAAATAGCCCGCTTTATAAAACGGAGGAATTTCATTCACCGCGTGCAATGCAAATACGTCCGGCGCATCGTTGGATGCAAGTCTTGTCTTCAAAATTTGTGCGGCGTTGTCAGCAGGCGGCATCTCCAGTTGCACCGTAACGTCGATATTTTTATCTTTCTTCTCTTTCGCTACGAAAGCATTAATGTATTTATCGTAGTGCTCCTTCAAACGGGGCTGAGCAATAAACATTTTGAGATTCACCGTTTTGCCGTCTCCACCGGAACCGTTGCTGTCACTGCCTGAAGAATTCGCTCCACACCCGGCCAATAACGTGCCAACCAGCATCGTGCTCAATACACATTTCCACATTTTCATGAAAAATGACCTCCCCTATTTTGAAAATAACTGTTGCCCATCGGCAAATCAGTTGTTATTCAAAGCAGCTATGCCGCCGGTCTTCAACCTCTATTCAGCTCTGTGCAAACTTCATAAAGGCCAAATTCCTTTGTACTGCTCGTTTTGTATACGCTTTCATTATAGAATGAGAGGTCACTTCTGCCATTGGACACCCTTAGCTTATTGGATTGGACTTTTTTAAACTTCCTTCCTCATTTCACCGGGTGCCATGCCAAAATGCTTTTTAAATACCCGATAGAAATAAGACACATCCTCATATCCTGCCATCTCCGCGACTGCTTTGATTGAAATCTGTTTATTGACCAGCCATTCCCGCGCCTTTTCCATTCTTCGCTCTACAATGTAGTCCGTTACATTTTGACCATACTCCTGCTTAAATACCTTGCTCATATACTCTTTGCTCACAAAAAAGTTTTTTGCCAACTGCTCCAGTGTAATCGGCCCAGCAAAGTGACTGTCGATATATCGCCGTACTTCTTCTAAATTCAGTTTGTTTTTGTATTTCCGCTGCCGAATGAGCTGATCCAGTTCCTGAACATAGCACGACGATACGAATTCCAGCGCATGTTCTACAGAGGATACGGCATCCTGCGACAGTGGGAATCCTGCCTTTGCCGTAGAAGTACCCAGCCCGTTATCCGCTGCGAGCTCTTTTAGCAGGGAAAGAAGCTCCTGCACCAGCCTGCCCAGCATATGTGGACTTGGTGCTCCATAACTCTCCAGCTCCTGCATAACCTGCCTACAAGTTATGTTCACCCCGTCACGGTTCAACTCATTAAAATAAAGACGCAGCAGTTGCTTATACCGGGTCAGCTTGTGAAAAAACTCATAATCCAGCTCCGTCGCTTCTTGCTGCTGTTCAGCAGCCTTGACCTCCAGATCGTTTTTGCATTTGAGCAACACTGCATTCAGCTCTGCAGGATTGACTGGCTTTAACAAATAATCGACGGCCTTGTAACGGATGGCATGTTTGGCATACGCAAAGTCATCATATCCGCTCACGACAATGATTTTTACATCAGGACAATGGTTATTTAGCGCTTGCAGCAGCTCCACTCCGTCCGCACCCGGCATGTGCATATCAGTAATCACAATATGGGGAGCTAACTCCCCGACCAGCCTGAACGCCTCGTCTCCGTCTTCAGCCTCCCCTACTACCAACATTCCAAGTTTTTCCCATGTGCCAAATGTCTTTAGAATATCGCGGTTCCACGGCTCATCGTCCACAATTAATACTCTGATCATACTTTTCCCTCCTCTGCTGAGGTAAATGGAATGCGGATAGTGACACGTGTACCGACTCCCTGCTCACTATCTATCGTCACTCCGTAGCGCACTCCAAAATTCATCCGTATGCGTGAAGACACATTGCTCAATCCGATATGACTACCCTGCGCCCAGATCGGTTCCTCCGACGCGTTTTCCAGCCTTGCCCGTACTTTTTCCAGCTTGTCCGGGGCCATGCCGTTTCCATTATCGCAAACCGTAATACACACATCTTCTTTCATAATCTCCACCCGAATCCCCATTCTCCATGCCCCCGCCTTTCGATCAAGACCGTGCTGAAACGCGTTTTCCAACAATGGCTGAAGCGATAGCTTAGGCAATCGAATATCCATCGCCTGTTCTTCCGTCTCCACCTGAAACACCAATCTTTGTGGAAATCGCCGTTGCTGGATGCGCATATAGTGTCCCACATGGTCGAGCTCTGCGCGTAAAGAGGCCAAATCCTGAGGTTCCCGTACCACGTAACGGAACATCTCACTCAGCGACCGAATGACTTCATAGGTGTCCTCCGGCTTTTGCGAAAACACCATACTTCCGATCATTTGCAGCGTATTTTGCAGAAAATGTGGATGAATCTGCGCTTGGAGCGCTTTCAATTCAGCCGTCTTTTTTTGCAAATTTATACTGTATTCCGCCTGAATATGCTCGCGAATTCGGCCTGCCATCCCATGCAGACTTCTTTCCAGCAGCCCTATCTCATCCGGGCGTGTACTTGGCTGTCCAATCGGTCCTTTGATCATATCCAACTCCTGTACGGAACGCGCCAAATGAACAATCGGACGTGCAGTCCGCCATGCGATGAAAACGGCAATGCAGATGGAAACCAGGATTGAAATTACGCCGACGATAATACCATACAGCATCGTTGAAAAAGCGCTGTGGTTAATGGAGGAAGTAGGTACGATTTTGACCAGCTTCAGCCCAACTACATCCAGATCATTATAGAATACATAATGTTCAGCAGTTTGAATCATCCCGGGGCCCGGCTTAACGTCATGAAGAGCTGACAGCACACTTGCAGGAGGAGGCGACTGCCGAGCCTGTGCTGGATACATAACCCCGCCATCTGCATCTGTAATAAGCACCTGATGCTGATCCCCTCGTCCCAGCAGGCCCAGCGTCTGATCGAATTGCGACCACAATACATCCAAAGAAATAGCCCCCGTCTGCTTCTGGTCTTCAAAACGCCGAATACTGCGCGTCAAAATAAAGCGTTCCGGGTCAGCAGAGCTTGGACGAATCGAATAATCCTTATTCGCTTGCCACATCTCGGTATACTGTGGGGGAATACCGCTCACTGTCGTAATTTCATTTTGCATACTATTGAAGGTAAACAAGGTTTGCGATTGCTTCAAATAAAGCTGGATGCCGATCACATGACTTCCGGCCGAATAATACACATTCGCCATCGTATTCAGCATTTTTCGCTGGGCATTAAATTGGCTTGAAAGATTGTCAGGCTCGCGCTCATTCAAATAATCGCTCAGATCAGGGCTGATCTGAATGCTGTAAATCAGATGATTTAGACGATCTAGCTGGTCGCTGATATAGATCCCCGTCCATTTCATATTGGACATGTTCGTCTCTACTACTTCAGCTTCCATGGAAGCTCTACTTTTTTCCGCAGCCAGCACCGTGACAGCAATGACCGGCAGCACAGATAGAACAATCATCGTCAAGATCAGCTTGAGCTGAATGCTGCGTCGATACGGGGCCGTCAGCGCCCGGAACCAGTGGACTGCTCGGGTTGTCATAGCGATGCACTCCTCTATTCAGCCATATGCGAAAACGCCCCGCAATTCGCAGGGGCGCTTCATGTACCGGATACTCCCGGAGAATACCTATATGATATTATTCGTGAGTCGGTTTCGGCTCACTATTCATCATTTACGCTTCTTCGATAATTATAACACCCCAAGGCTCTAATGTAAGCGTTTGCTCTTGGGTAACCGCATGCTCCCCAATCAGCTCCTTGCCGTCTCCATGAGGATATACCACCGAGCCTGCTTGTTCGGAATAGTTAAAATAGTACCGGATTGTCCGTCCCAGCTCATTCGTGCCGGATTTAACAATGATCGGATAAGACGCTTCCTGATCCAGTCCCCATACTCCTGCCTTTTTGGCTACAGAGCTGAGTAGTTCGCGGATAACCGCCGGGCTGACGACACAGCCGATGTAGGTCGCTGTTCCCTGACCATAGCGGTTTTGCGTAATCGCGGCATATTTTCCCCAATGCGGATGATCGTAATAGGCCAATACTTCAGCAGTCGTCGGGGTAATCAGCTCCATCCACGTATCTACCTGATTGTCCTCTGCTGCCACCTCAAAAGGATTATTCTTAAGCGTCACCTTCTTCGGCTCCACGAACAAGCTGTAATGAATGCCGCAGGCTTCGCTAATCACGCCCGGCTGCCGGGACGTTCTTACCTGCACATGCTCGTCGGTAAATCCGCTTCGGAATGTGTATACTACATGACCACCTTTCTCCACATATCGGTTCAGCTTCTCCAGTAGTGCATCTGGGGCAGAATAGAGAACTGGGACGATCAAGAGATCATAGTCGTCAAACGATTCTGTACCTGGATGAACGATATCCGTCGCGATATTCAGTTTATACAACTCGTCATACAAACGACGTACGATGTCATTGTAATTTAACGGGCTACTCATATTAAATTTAAACCAGTCAATCGACGTCAATGCTTCGTTGCTGACCAGAATCGCCGTTTTATTTTTCTTTTTCAGGTTGACCAGATGCGGAGACAATCTTGCAAAATCCTTCCCTATGGTCTGTGCTTCTTCATACACAGGATTCGGCTCAAAATCATGGCTCAGCAGACCCTTCCAGTAGGTTTCGAAGGAATTATGGATGGAATGCCAGTGCCAGTATGCCACCATATTGGCCCCAGAAGCCAGATGGCTGAACGCTTGCAGACGCAATTGCCCCGGATAGGGAACCCAGTGGGTAAAGGCCTGCGCTTCCGTTTCCAGCACTAGATAGTTGTTATTTTTCGTCGAACGTGCCACATCGCCACCGAAGGAAATTTCAGTGCCAGTCAGGTCATCCTGTGATGGATGGTAAATATCCACCCCAGTCACATCAAAGGCTTGCGATGCCGCAAAGTGATCCACGTCTGGCTGAACACCAAAGGAATGACCTCTCCACGCAAAATCAAAGTTTTGCGTAACAAATTGGTCCTCCCGCTTATACTCATTCACCAGCGCAACCTGCCATGCCAGAAAGTCCGTCACCAGCTTGCGCTGGAATTGGGAAAAGGCTGCGCCCAAACTTCCATTAATCGTTCCGACCACCGAAGGAAAGTCCTCCCAGCTATTGATGCGATTACTCCAGTAATCCAGACCAAATTTGCGGTTAAGCTCCTCCAGCGATTCGAACCGCTCCCGCAGATACTTTACAAATTGCAATTGCACATTGGGCCCGCTCGTGTTGTAATGCTTCGTCTCGTTATCCGTCTGAAAGCCAATAACCGCCGGATGCTGACTCACCCGCCCAATCAGCTTGCGTATGATTCGCTCGGCATGGAACAGGTACACCGGGTTCGTAATGTCCATAATCTGGCGAGCTCCATATTTGCCCGGACCTTGAGGCGTTGTCGCCAATACATCAGGATGCTCTTTCACCAGCCATGTGGGTACGGCATAGGTGGGCGTCCCCACAATGACTTCAATGCCCGCCTTATGCATGGCGTCCAGCACCCGATCCACAGAAGTAAAATCAAACACGCCGTTTTGCGGTTCATGCGTACTCCAAGTGGATTCGGCAATCCGCACCACGTTGATGCCCGCATCCTTCATCATTTGAATATCTTGGTCCAAACGGTCATAAGGCATATACTCATCATAATAGGCAACACCGTACAGTAGCTTTTTCATCAAGTCGTCCTCCAATTAGGTTCATCAGGATTTTGCAAAATTCAATTCCAGTCGCTCCGAAGTGCAAGATATAGACGAACCAAGCCGCCCTTTAGATTGGCCCGGTCAATGATCACGCTGAAGATCGGAGCGCTAAGTGCATCCCATATACGGGCTAGTACGAATAAAGTACTGATAATAGAAACAGATATGCCAACATAATCCGTATAAATAGCAGAGCAAGCGCTTTCTTTTATATATAAAAGCTTATACTATAGCATTTGTAAACGCTCTTTTATTATAGTTAAATGTTAGATACAATGAGATTGTCTAAGCGGTGTAAAATTTGCCCTAATCGAAGGTGATCTGATGATATTAAATCCTGATGTTGATCCAGCTCTATTTCATGATTGCCAATGGCTGCCCATTATTGACTGGAATGTGAAATTTTTTGGCGCCCATATTCACCGGGTCCAAGCGGATTGGTGCATGCCGGAGGAGTCTCATATCGGTTTTGAAATTGCACTCATTTTAGAAGGTCGTCAGGAAACGATTATGGAAAATAACGTATATTCGGTTGGGGAAGGTGATATTTTAATTATTCCGCCGGGTTTCAAGCATGTTAGTCAATGTGTTTCCCCAAACGGCATGTACTATTTTAGCTCTCATTTTAATGTCGATGATCCATTATTCCGTCAGGAAATGATTAAGAGCAATCAGCTCTTTTTTCCAGCGGGTACTGAAACGAATACCAAGCTGCAAAAGGTCGTCCATAGCTGGATTGACATGGTGCAGGAAAGCGGAGAATATACGACAGCAGACCGTTTTCGTATGCAAATTGCCTTATTTGAGCTATTCGGGATATTCTCGCAAATGATATCTACCGGTTTGGAGCCCAGAATTGCGCCTTCATCCGTTCAATATGCCAAGGCCATCATGGAAGCCATTCAATCAAGGTTTAAGCCTTATCGGGAAGATGAATCTGGCGAGCAAGCATTCCGTCTTGAAGATGTGGCGGCTTCCCTCGGGATCAGTCCCGGCTATGCCCAGGAAGTGTTCCGCAAGGTATACGGTTATTCTCCACGTCACTATCTATCGGAGACCAAGCTGCATGAGGCTAAGGTGCTGATCCAGCAACCCAATCTGCCACTCAACAAGGTAGCTTCCCTGCTCGGATACTCCAGTCTGGCTCATTTCAGCAGACAGTTCAAGCGCTGGACAGGCACCAGCCCACTTAAATACCGCCAGACGTTAAAACCGATTACTGATGAACAAAGGATTAAGATATAAGGACGGATAGCAAAAGCTCCACCGTGTTATTCAACCAAAAAAAGAGCGTGACACCGAATATCGCGGTTGTCACGCTCTTTTGTCTCTATTTTCTATAAGCTGTACCGTTGCCTTAATGATCTAAAATCTTGACCAAGCACTCATTATTCAGATCACAGCCTAATATCCCCTATATGCTGGTGCACCACATACATCATCCCCATCAGGAATACGGCCAAAGCTAAGTAACTGATGCCAAATTTCCAGCGCGATGATGCGGGCACTTCGTAATATTTATCATTTTCAAACGGAATGTAATCAATCCCACACAGCAATCTGAGCTGGTACGCATCCGGCGTCGGTATATGTTCCACACCGTTCAGCCATACATGCTGGACAAGACACTGCTGTGGCAGCTTAAGTGTCTGCTCCACATCCAAACTTTCCATATACACCGTCACATATTGCTGCCCCTCCAAATCCGAGTAGGTATTAAAGGATAATCTGCGTGTGTGCTCCGGTCCGGGCAGTGGATATCCTTGCTCATACAGATGCTGTACGTTCACCAGCGGCTTTTGCAAAAAGGATTGGATCTTGACCTCTCCTTTATTGCGTTTAACATATTTTTTGTACAAATCGTAGGCAAAGAACGCCCATATGAAGAAAAATAAAAAGGATTTTAAATATACTACGACTACAATTCCACCCAATAAGCCCACCAGCCACAGCCAACGCGTCACTGCCGTGGAAATCCGTCCTCCGTCGAGCGGATGAATCGGCAGCAGGTTGATCAGGTTCAGGAAAAAACCGACATACGAGAGCGCATACAACAGGGGACTGCCTGTTGCATAGGCTCCTGCGTATACCGCCATAGCCCCAACCGTCCCCAGTAACGGGCCGCCCATGGCTACATAAGCCTCTGTCTGCGCATCCAAAGGTTGCCGTTTCATTGTAATCAGCGCACCGAGAAAAGGAATAAATAACGGTGCTGACACGGGAAGCCCCTTGCGCTTGGCAGCCAATACATGTCCCAGCTCATGCACAAACAACAGCAACACGAATCCAACCGCAAATCCCCACGGGTAAATGATCGCATATGTGCTAATCGTTATCGCCATAGATATCAGCGCACCGCCAAATTTACTGAATTTTAAAAGGGCAAGTAACGACTTGCCTTTCAGAAGAAGCAATGCTGCTGCACTACCAAGGTACCATTTGGATGAGCCGGATTTGGAATCGGTCTTTTTCTCTTCATTTTGCAAAGGTATCCGTCTCCTTTCTTTAACACTTCCATTGTATCCTGCTATGTGCAGCTTGTAAAAGCTTCTCTAACCCACAGATAAGCACCCAAGTGTCCATCCTCCTGTCTGTTCTGTTATCATGTAAGAAAACGGAATAACCCAGGAAAGGATTACGAATCATGAGTTTTGAACTTACCCGGCGAGCCATCAGACAACTATGCAGTCAAGCCGCTTATGACGACGGGGATGCCTATTACCGGGCCAAAAGAGTGGCCTTTACACAAATAGATCATGATGAAGGTGTGTACGAAGCTACGGTCAAAGGAAGCAGCTTTTATGCTGTTGCGGCGATGATCCGATCCAATGGAAGTATCCGAGCAGAATGCACCTGTAGCACATTTCAGAACACTGGACGATATTGTAAACATATCGCAGCTGTTCTCCTTAACGCCCATGATATACGCCGTGGAAAAAGTCTGTCTGTGCGCTCCTATGCCTCCAGGCTTCATCCCGGTACTGCCCCAGATACAGCAGGAAGCATGGATTCAGACGGGATGTACACATCTACAGATGCTCCATATGATCACACTGCTAGAACGGCACGATCCTCTGACATCACACGAGGCGATCTCCAGCTGACCGACAGTATGTTAAAACTATTTGACCGCAAGCGACCGCTTCGCAGCACACCAACCCTGCTGGATACTCGCGCGGTCTTGGATTTTCAGTTCATCATCCGGCCTTTTGCCTACGGTTACCAAAAATATATGTTTGGTGTGGAAATGAAGGCTGGGCCCAAACGATTATATATCGTGCAGAAAATTCGTCCGTTTCTGGATAGTATTGACCGTGGGGATAGCTACATGTTCACGAAAAGCTTCTCATACGAGCCTGAGGTATACCGCTTCCGACCTGAACATGACGCTATTCTCCAGCAATTATCCCAAGTGTGCCACCATGAGCGTATGATTCGGGAAACCTCAGGCACGTATTCATCTTCCAGTAGTCATATGAGCGGCGAGCGAATGCTCCTCATCCCGCCTGCGGCTTGGGAAAAGCTGCTCCCCTTGCTGACAGCAGCACAGGGCGTCTACTTTGAAATTCACGGAAACATGAGCGAGGGTATTCCCCAGTCCGACCTGATGCTTCCGCTGCAATTTGAATTTGATGAGGCCGAAATCGAAGGCTACCAGCTAAGCATTCAAGGATTAGATGACTTGACCATCATGGAAGACTATGGTGTCGTCATTGCCGATGGCAAGCTTGTCAAACAGAAAGCCGATCCCTTACGGCGTTTGTCCGAGCTAAAACGGATGGTAGAAGTACACCACAGGCGAAAAGTTCAGATTGCGCCAGAGCAGATGGAATCTTTTATGGACAAGGTTGTACCCGGGTTAATGAAGCTCGGACGTGTTCATATGACTCGGTCCGTCTCAGATCGGGTCACACAGCAGCCATTGAAGGCAAAGCTATATCTGGACCGGGTAAGAGACAAGCTGCTGGCAGGGCTGGAGTTCCAATATGGGGATATCATCATCAACCCGCTGGAAACAGATACACGAACGCCTGGTATCGACCGAATTCTAATACGTGATGGGGAACAGGAGCAGCGGATTTTGGAGCTGATGGAGCATAGCTCCTTTGCCAGAACAGATAGCGGATATTTTATGGAAGATGAAGATGCAGAGTATGATTTTTTGTATCATACTGTTCCGCAGCTGGAAAAGCTGCTGGACGTCTATGCTACAGGTGCAGTCAAAGCAAAAATAAACAATACTCTGCCTACCCCAAGGATACGCGCGGAGTGGGATGAACGTACAGATTGGCTTGAATTTAAATTTGATATGGAGGGCATACCGGAACCGGAAATTCGCAAACTGCTCAAATCGTTAGAGGAAAAACAGAAATATCACCGTCTGCCGAATGGTGCCTTGCTGCCGCTCGAAACAGAGGAGTACAAGGAATTGATTCGGTTCATGAATGAAACAGGTATCCGCAAAAGTGATCTGGATGCAGCACAAATTCGTGTTCCCGTCACGCAAGGACTGTACTTAATTGATCCTCACGATCATGGAAAAAATCTGACTTTGGGTAAAACCTTTCGCAAGCTACTGGAAAATATACGCAACCCAGACCATCTCGACTTTCCAGTTCCAGACATGCTTGCCCCAATCTTGAGAGATTATCAGGTTTACGGCTTTCAATGGCTTAAGACATTGGCGCATTACCGTTTTGGGGGCATTTTGGCAGATGATATGGGGCTGGGTAAAACGCTGCAAAGTATCGCCTTTCTCGTCTCAGTATTGCCGGAGATTCGCAGCCAGCAGCTTCCAGCCATGATCGTGTCCCCTGCATCACTGGTGTACAACTGGCGGAATGAGCTGGAGAAATTTGCTCCACACGTCCGCGTCACTATCGCAGATGGCAGCCCGGAAGAACGCGGCCGAATCATACGGGATGCCGCCAGTTATGACGTCGTCATTACGTCCTATCCGCTGCTACGGCGCGATGCAGATGTGTACAGCAAGCCATCGTTTCATACGCTCATTCTGGACGAGGCGCAGGCTTTCAAGAACCATGCCACCCAGACGGCACAGGCTGTTAAGGATGTAAAAGCTCGTTACCGGTTTGCCCTGACAGGAACGCCCGTAGAAAATACGCTGGAAGAGCTGTGGTCCATCTTTGACGTTGTATTTCCCGCGCTATTTCCCGGCGGGAAAAGAGCGTTTCACAACCTGCCTCGAAATGTGATCGCCAAGCGGGTTCGTCCGTTTTTGCTGCGCCGTCTTAAGAGTGATGTCCTCAAGGAGCTGCCGGAGAAAATCGAATCCGTGCAGGTATCCCGGCTTCTGCCAGATCAAAAAAAGCTGTACACCGCCTATCTGGCCAAGCTTCAGCATGAAACGTTGAAGCATCTCAACGAGGAAGGATTTCAGAAAAATCGGATTAAAATTCTCGCAGGCCTGACCCGACTTCGTCAGCTCTGCTGTCATCCAGGCTTGTTCATCGAAGGATATACAGGTAGCTCTGCCAAATTTGAACAGCTGTTGGAGATCATTACGGAATGTCTCAGCTCCGGGAAACGGATGCTCATTTTTTCACAGTTCACCACAATGCTTCAAATGATCGGACGCGAGCTTGCTCGAGAAGGGGTGTCCTACTTTTACCTGGATGGGCAGACTCCCGCTCTGGAACGAGTCGAGCTGTGCAGTCGCTTCAACGAAGGAGAACGCGAGCTGTTCCTGATTTCCCTAAAAGCAGGAGGTACTGGCCTGAATCTCACTGGTGCAGATACGGTCATTTTGTATGACCTGTGGTGGAATCCCGCTGTAGAGGAGCAGGCTACCAACCGAGCACACCGAATGGGCCAGAAAAAAGTCGTGCAGGTTATTCGTCTCGTCGCCCAAGGTACGGTAGAGGACAAAATGTATGAGCTGCAACAAAAAAAGAAAAATATGATCGACCAGGTCATTCAGCCGGGGCAAGAAACCCTTTCGGCACTGACCGAGCTGGAGATTCGCGAACTGCTCATGATCTAGCCAACTCTCCACGCTTATTTTTACGTTAGTATGACAATTCCACATGCAAAAAAGGTCCAATTGACGGTAAAAATTTTCCCGCATTGGACCTTTTTCGTTCTAATATGATTGTTTGGATCAAACAGATTAATCCTGTTTTAATACTCTAGGTTCAATGGGAACCAGGTTAGACTCAATCTGGGTACGCTGAGGCTCATACCATTCAGGCAGCATCAGCTTATGTCCCAACTCATTCAATTCCTCATCCACGGTAAATCCGGGTGGATCGGTTGCGATCTCGAATAAAATACCGCCCCGCTCGCGGAAGTATACGGCATTGAAGTATTGGCGATCTACAATACCACTGGTCCCAAAACCATGCTGATGAACCCATTCGTTCCACGCCTGATGCTCCGTATCATCCTGCGCGCGCCAGGCAATATGGTGAACCGTACCGGCGCCGCCATTCCCCCACGGGACATCTTTGACCGGAATATCGATTAGGTTGCCCAAATCACCTGTCGTCTGATAGCGGATGTAGCCTGCATTTGCGTCTTCTCCGATAAGAGTCATCCCCAGGACGTTCTCCAACACCCCTTGCGTATGTTTGGAATCCGCACTGTACAGTACCGCCCCGCCAAAGCCCTTGATAGCTTTATCCGTAGGCACACCCCCGGCTGTCCACGTGTTCAACGTGCCATCTTCCCGTTCCACCAACTCCAGATGCAAGCCCTCGTTGTCTCGGAACTGGATGAATGACTCGTCAAAACGAGTGGCCTTCGTGAAAGATACTTTCAAGCTGTGCAGACGGTTTTCCCAGTATTCCAAAGCACCGGACGGCACGACATACGTCGTAATCCCGACCTGTCCGCCTCCAATCTTACCCTTGCGTGTACCCGGAGCTGGAAAAAAAGTAATGATCGTGCCCGGGCTGCCCTCTTCATTACCAAAGTACAAATGGTATACTTCTGGAGCATCAAAGTTGATCGTCTTTTTAATCAATCGCAAACCAAGTACGCCTGCGTAAAAATCAACGTTGCCCTGCGGGTCGCCTGCAAAGGACGTGATATGGTGAATTCCAGCGGTTTTCAATGACATCTTTATCACTCCTTCATTAACATGTTGATTTATTTACACAAATGATTTACAAATTTCAAAATCCATTGTAGCTGACAAATTGTCCAACCGGCTTGCGGTATCCCCGTGCCCGCTGACCCGATTCGTCCTCTTTACCCAAGGTAATCATCATTACCGGTACAAATTGCTCTGGAATATTCAGTACTTCCTGCACCTTCGCCGGATCAAAACCGATCATCGGGCATGTATCCCAGCCTTTGTCCTTGGCAATCAACATCAATTGCATAGCCGACAGGCTGGCATTACGGATCGCTTCTTCTCTCTGGAAGACAGGTCCCCGCTCGCGATAAAACTGAGTTACCGACTCTACTGTGCTATCATATTCCTGCTTGCTCAGAACGCCCAAATTCAGGAATCCTTCGTTGAGGTCGGCTACCTTGGTATAAGCCTCTGTATCCCCCAGCACTACAATGGTCGCCGAAGCCGTTAATATTTTATACTGCTTACTTGCCTCATCATGCAGTCTTTGTTTGGTATCAGCATCCTGCACTACGATATAACGCGCATGCTGTAAATTAAAAGCCGATGGAGCAAACTTCACCAGCTGAAATATTTCTTCTAGTTCTTTTGCATCTATAGTAACATCAGGAATAAATTTAGAAGCTGATCTTCTCTCTTGAATAATATTCACCAGTTCGCTCATGTTAAGTTCCACTCCTTGATATTATTTTCAAATGAATTATCTTTAAATTAAGAATATATCCATTCGTGATTTCTGTCAAGTAAAACTATAATAATGTTAATAAGTATTTTTGGATACAACCTAAGGGCTTATACCAGCCCTTTACAGATCCGTTGCCCGTATTCTCATCGTAATCGCTTCGCGTTGCGCTTTGGTTAAGCTCTTGAAGACCAGCTCATACGAATGGTCGATCATGCTGTACAAATCCTCCAGTGGGAAGGTAGCATCAACCTCAATCGTATTCCAATGCTTTTTATTCAAATGATAGCCTGGCTTAATCGCCTTGTTTTGTTCACGCAGATTTACCGCAATGACTGGATCACATTTCAAGGATACGTGGCAAATGTCATCCTTTTCAGTTAGAAGTGCAAACATCTTGCCCCCTACTTTTAGTACCAGGGGATCAGCACCAAATGGATAATCCTTAACAGCCTCTTTTTGGCTCAGACCATATGCTACAATTTGCTCAAACACCAGCCTTCTCTCCTCTGCTCCAAGTTGTCGAACTATGAACCTATTTGCGCCCTATTATATCATCTCCGTGCACTCCGAATACACCGGGTCCGTGCTACAATTAGGGAACTGTGCTAAAAGGAGAGTCATTATGGATACCCTCACACACACATTGTTTGGCTTGGCCTTATACGGCTCAGTCAAAAAGCCAGATATGACGCGCAAGCAAAAAGGCGTTTCTACCGGAAGGGTCAATCCTTTCTATATGAATTTATCGACCGTCCATGACTTCATACACGTCCTAAAGATTTAGCGATATTTTACATACTGTATCTGCAAGCTGACAGTCCTTCACTTCCGAACAGGAAGTTAGAGGGGCTTGTTTTGTTCATATAGTAGAGAATGTTATGCAACAGCCCTATATTTTGGTATACTTCCGTGAGAGGCTGTATCGATACATTCGAACGGTACTCTAGTTAGTGTAATTCAATATGTAGATGTGTGAGCCTATGGAGGTGAACTCGTTGGATTTTGCTCTGATCCGCAAGGACCGAGACAAAAGAACGGTCGCAAATTGACTCTTTTTTTGCCTTTCGGACCTTTTCAGCCATGTGCTGAAAGGTTTTTTTTGTGATCTAAAATAAAGGTAGGAAAGGATTTGAATGCAACCATGGCAACCTCGAAAGCACTTCATATTTTGCAATTGAAGAAAATGAAACAAGAAGGTTCACCTATAAGTATGATTACGGCGTATGACTATCCATCTGCTCGTTTGGCTGAGGAAGCCGGGATCGATATCATCCTTGTCGGTGATTCCGTAGGTAATGTGTTATCTAATTATAACTCCACACTGCCCGTCACTATGGATGATATGGTCTATCATACACGGTCTGTCGTGCGCGGTGCGGAACATACATTTATTGTCGCGGATATGCCTTTTATGACGTACCACGGGAGTAGTCAAGAAGCCCTTACTAATGTGCGCAGGCTCATGCAAGAGGGACATGCTCATGCCGTAAAACTAGAAGGGGGCATGGAAATTTGCGACACCGTGAAGCGAATTGTTCAATCTGGCGTTCCCCTGCTGGGACATATCGGACTTACACCACAGTCTGTGCATCAAATCGGCGGATACTTCATTCAAGGTAAAAACTCACAGGCCGCTGAACGCCTTCTAAATGATGCCCGGGCCCTGGAGCAAGCGGGAGCTTTTGCCATCGTGCTGGAGCTGGTGACAGAGGAAGTGGCGAAGAACATCACCCAGGAGATATCTATTCCGGTCATTGGCATCGGTGCGGGGAGATACTGTGATGGTCAGGTTTTGGTGTATCATGACATGTTACAATACTCAGCACCTTACCGGGAGAAAAAGTTCGTCAAAACCTATTCGGATATAGGTGCTTTGATTCGTAACAGCATCGGGCAATATGTCGAAGACGTGAAGAATCGTTCTTTCCCAGGCGAGGAGCATGTTTTTAAGGCAGATGAGAACGTAGTAGAAGGATTATACGGGAATGCAAAAGTAAAGGCAGGGACCCTATAATGCGATTTCTGATTGTAGGTGCAGGGGCGATTGGAGGTTATTTTGGGGGACTTCTTGTTCAAAAAGGAGAAGACGTGACCTTCCTCGTACGCCCTTCAAAAAAATCTCAGTTGGCAGAAGACGGTCTAATTGTTAGAAGTGTTCATGGAGATTTCCAGACGCCAATCCGTGCTATTACAAATGGTGAAGCTGCCGATCCGTTCGACTGTATTATCATTTCGGTCAAAGCGTATCATCTTCCCCAATTGCAATTCGATCTTGAGCCTTATGTCGGTGATCATACCATGATTCTTCCGTTACTTAATGGTTACGAACATTTTGACTTTTTGCGCAAACAATTCGGTTCTGAAAAAGTGCTGGGTGGACTTTGTTATATTGAAACTACGTTGGATCATGATGGTTCTATTGTTCAGACAAGTCCGTTCCACCGTATCGTCTTCGGTGAATGGAACGGAGTGCAATCAGAGCGTACACAACTGCTGCTGAATCATCTTGATCATGCAGGCTTCACAGTGGCACGAAGTCACGATATTCAGCGTGAAGTTTGGCAGAAATATATATTCGTTGCCAGCTTGAGTGCAATTACAACACTGATGGATGCCTCGGTTGGGACTATACTTGCCACGGCAGAGTCACGTGCTATTTACGAAAAGCTGCTGCATGAGATTGTCACACTTGCTCGCAACACAGGGATGCCGATTGATTCGGAGATGGAAGCTCATACACTGAAAACGATGGAATCCTTACGACCAGAGATGATGTCATCCATGCAACGCGATATGCATAAAAAGCTTCCGATTGAAGCCAGTCATCTACATGGTTCACTGCTTGCATTGGCTTCAACCAGTAATACTGTTTACCCCATACTCGAAACGGTATATGCCCGATTAAAGGTATACGAGAACTTATTGGACACCGTCTAAAATTCAAACTTTAAAATCAATTAAAAGAGGAAGCGGCAGCTTCGAAGGTGACAATGAAATCTTAGACTGCCGCTGCTTTTCCTTTATTAAACTTCAAAAATCTAAAGAGTTCCTGTGCTTAAGCAAGCTTGCTCAAGCCCTTGAAGTAATGCTTCTAGCTCCTGCCTAGTTTCAGCGTTTGTAATTTCACCTTCCTGGCTTAGCTTCAAGGTGATATGCGGAATAATGACCTTTCCATTCTCCACAATCTCTGCATTGATCATTTGCAATGTGAGCAGTAGCGAGGCATGCGCCAGATGGCCGCCCATAGGAGACGGTGACGCGCTGATGACTGCTGTAGGTTTATTTACAAATTCACCTGAAGATACGAGCCAATCCAAGGCATTTTTCAAAGCACCCGGCACACCATTCCCATATTCCGGTGTACAGATCAGCACTCCATCCACTTGTTTCAATTGTTCCCGCAGCTCTCTTACGGAAGCTGCCCCCTCCTCTACATCCAAGTCAGGGTTAAAATGCGGAAGATCCCCCAATCCATCATAGACTGTAAACATCATATTTTCAGAAGCCAGCCCCATAGTAGCCTTCATAAGCGCTGTATTGGAGGATTTTTGACGAAGGCTACCCGATATAGCCAATACCTTAATTTTCCGTTCCATCCGATCATCTCATTTCTTTAAGCTTGATCTAATCTTGCATATTTAGTGTACTATAGCTAACAAGAGAATTAAAAAGTAAGTGAAAATGCATTAGAATGCCGTTGGACACCTCCTGCATGATAATGAACGTCAGCGATTCTTCCTATGAACAAACGGGCAATAAAAAAATGCCTGCGGCTTCGCAGGCATTGGTAATGAATCAATAGTCACTATACTAGGGTGGAATCTGTAGTGCTGAATCAAGTATCCTTCTCTTGCTTGCGTTTTATCCCAATCAGATCCAGGAAGAAAACAAACAACGGAATACCTACAATCAAGCCCCAAATACCAATCAGATGCTCAGAGAAAATAAGTACGACAAAGGTAAAGAAGATCGGTAAATTCGTTTTGGATGACATCAGCTTCGGATTTAAGAAATAGGCCTCAATTGCATGAATCACCACGATCAGAATAACCAGATAAACCACATATTGAATGCCGCCGACACTGAAAGCGATCAGGCCAAGCGGTGCCAGTGAGATAAACACACCTGCCACCGGAACCAATCCCAGTACGAAAATGATGAGCGCAAGACCGAGCAGATTAGGGAAGCCCATAATCCAGAGCGCAATCGTGGTCAATATACAGTTAATAAGTGAAATCAGCAGTTGAGCCTCCAATACCTTCCCGAACGTACCCAGAAACATACGGCCAAAATGACCCACTTCCTTGAAAAACCAACCCAGCTTGCTATCTACAAACGTAGCTGTAAAACGTGTAATATAGGATTTTTCCATCAGGAAGAACAAGCTCAAAATAATCGACACCAGAAGCTGTGTTCCCAATTGACTGACCTTCATCACTGCACTCAGGCCAGGCTCAAATAGCCGCTGAACATTCAGCGTGTCCATAAATTCGATAATCGTTTCGTTCCATTGATTACGATCAGGATACATATACGCTTGCTGAATCATGAGATACACCTGCTTGACCTGTACAACGATTAGCGGCACCATTCGGTAAACGCCCCACACCATAATCAGAATTAGCAACCCATACACCAGTAGTAGCACGATCATTGACGGCACATTGACGAACCGCTTGACCAGCTTATTCACTCCGTTATATATACTGCCAATCAAGATCGTAAGCAGCAGTGTTAACAACATAATATTCATCATGCTTCTTAACATAAACAACAGCAAAACGATTATCGCAAGGACGGCTACCCGCCTGACGCCCGCATGATTCATCCAGTTTCTTACCATTCGTCTTTATTCCCTCTCTCCCACTTGACTGTCAACTTTGCAATCTTCCTGAGCATCAACTTTCTCTTTTTAACAATTTACTGTTAGCGATCAATAGAGAACCTACCATGACTAGGATAGCAATAGACCACCAGAATGTATTTTTAGCATCATCATGATCTACAATAATGAGCCTGATGACAGCCGTGATCCCAATATAGATAAAATAACGTAATGGAAAATGAAAATTGGTTTTAAAGTACTTAACTATTAATGCTATGAATTCAAAGTACAAGAAAAACACAAGCAACTCTTCCGTGAATTCATAGTAATTTTTGTCGGCCTCTGCGTACAAAAAAACATAAGAAAAAATGGACCATGTTTCTTTTAGCAGTAAGAAGCTTAAAATCAGCCCGACCAGAAACAGCGAGATATTCAAGATCATTTGCAGAAAACTAGGTAACTTCTCAATATACTTCATTAGTACATTCAATACAGATCCCCTCACTGGTTGTACAGTATCTTTATTTATATTATCGGTGGTATACGTGAAAAATGCTACATTACTTTTGGGGTCACCTTAATGAAAGTTTATATTCGCCCCTGCAATATAACCAATGGAGATAAAGATAAGCGTCCATATCAGAGAACCTGCGCTTGCCACCAGCATATATTTTCGGACAGGCATCGCACTAATGCCGGACAAATAGCTTGTCGCATGTCTGACTCCTGGGATAAAATAACCGAACAAAATGGTCCACAACCCAAAGCGTGCAAACCACCCCTTAACTCTTGCAAATCGCTTCGGTGTCAATCCAACCCACTTGCCGTGCTTATCCACCAAGGGCTGACCCAGCTTTTTGCCTAGCGTGTAGCTGATCATCATCCCTGTCATTGCACCGATGAAGCTGACTAATATAGACACCGAATAATTCAGTACCATAATAGAAGATAAATAGCCGACAAACACCATAATAATTTCATCTGGAACCGGTAGGCCGATAATCCCAAGAGCAAGAAGAGCAAAAATAGCGATATATCCGTATTGTGTAATCATGCTGATGACCCATTCCATAGGGGAGCCACCTCCTGACCGATTATTTTTTGAAGGACGGAAAGGGAATACGGCTAACCATCAGGAACGACAGCACTACCATTAATGCAAGCAACAACCCCGGCTTCAAATGCTCACTCCATAAAAACATAAAGGACAAAATCACACCCGCCGCCGTAATCGGCATACCTACAAAGCCTTTGCTAAAAGCCATTAGATTGAATCTTGCCAATCTTACCGCACCGCATATGACAAACAAAACAGCCACAAGCGGTCCTATCCAATGGGTATCTCCCAGCTTGTATAACAAGATCAAGAAAGCAGGGGCAACCCCAAATGAGACAACATCCGCCAGCGAATCGAGCTGTTTGCCAAAATCACTGGAGCAATGCAGCAGCCTTGCCAGCAAACCGTCTAATACATCCCATAAAGCAGCCACCACCACGAGAATAAAAGCGGTCATGTATTGCTCATGAATCGTGAAATACAGGGATAAGACCCCTGCCCCCAGGTTTGCAATCGTGCATAGTGAGGGCAACCAATTCCATTTCATACTCTTAACTCCTTTGCCGTAGCTTAGCCTCCGAATATAACAACAAAACGGACGCCGTCCTTGGTATTCTCCGCCTTATAGCGAAATTCGTGCAAATCCAAAATTCGTTTGACGATCGACAGCCCGAGCCCTGTCCCACCTGTCTGGCGACTTCGGGACAGCTCGGCCCGGTAAAAGCGATCCCATATCTGCTCCAGTTGATCGTCAGGAATGGTCTCACCTTTATTTTCAATGGAAAAAAAACTGATTTCCCCAGCACCTTCGATACGAATCGTGATCGAGCTTCCTTCCTCAGCATGTCGTATGGCATTGACAACAAAGTTGATAATCACCTGTTCCAGCCATCCTACATCGGCATGGATCGGCATCTCATTGGCGGGAATAATGACCACTTCCAGCTTTTTCTCCTTCAACAAATGGAATAACTTGTCCACGACCTCCTCCACCAGCTCACTCAAGATAAAGGTCGTCTTGCGAAGCTTGAGGGTACCCGATTCCAATTTGGCGAGGTCCAGCATATCTTTGACCAATCGCTCCATTTTGTCCGCTTCCTCTACAATGACTTTCATATAATGATCCTGCTTCCCGGCGCTAACCCCATCTTGTAATCCTTCTGCGAAGCCTTTAATAATACTCAGCGGGGTTTTCAGTTCATGAGAAGCGTTGGCAAAAAAGTCTTGTTGCACAGCCTCCATCCTCTGCTTCTGTTCCATGTCCTCCACCAATTGCTGATTGGCCTCCTGAAGCTCGCGCAAAGCTGTGTCCAGGTTCTGGGACAGGGTATACATGCTGTAGGACAGGCTGCCCAGTTCATCATTCTGCCGGATTGGTGTATGGGCTGTAAAATCGAGCTTAGCCATCCGCTTGGCGGTATTATTCAAAGCAATGAGCGGACGGGTCACCATCCGAGAATAGAACAGGGACAAAATCAGAATGAGTGCAAATCCCCCGATCCCTAGGTACAGATAAAACCAGCGCAGAGCTTCATTCGTCTCACTAATTTCCTGCAACGATGTCACTGTGAACAGGAGGTCGATCTCGCCTGTGTCCTGACGAACAGGATGGACTATGACTGCATTGCGTACCCCTGTCCAAGGTTCCGTCCATTCTTCCTCCAACACTTCGAAATTCTTAAGTTTCTCCAGATGCGCCTGTGATAAAGGGAACCATTCCTCCAGCGCACTAAACAGTAAGCCTTGTCGCTGACTCCATGTTTTCAGATCCGGCAGTACAATCTCTGTCACCGTACCGGAAAACCTTACACTGCCAGCTGTGCTTGCCTCTTCCGAAGTCGATCCTATATTTTTGAAACCAAACTTCTGTATGCCGGTTGGATAAATTAAATTGGCGGTAGAGATGCCGTCCGTTCCTAATCCCTCACCTTCAACCGTTACCGTATCACCGGGCTGAATCCGAGCAGCTCTCAGTTCATCTCCGTACTCGCTCATAAACAGAGACAGCGATATTTTAACGATTTTACCATCCGCTTTTCTTAGATTGATATGAAACGCATCATCCAGCTTTACTTTGCCGTCCAGCGTTACAATCGCCAGCTGGTTTTTATTCTGAAGCATAAAGCGAGCTGCCTCACGGGAAACCCTGCCCGATCCCCAAGCCTCCTGGACATAACTTTGACCGAAGCTTTGCAAGCGGCTTTCCACACGACCAATCTTCTGTTCTTGATAAAAATTTTCAAAAAACAGCAATTGACTTAGAATCACCATACCGTAAAAACACAGGAAAAACACAACCGTCATAATGAACAACTTAAAGGTAACTCCCCGTTTGTTCATTCTTCCTCCTCAAACCTATAACCTGTACCAAAAACCGTACGGATATGGCGTGATTCACGGCCTAACTTACTTCTCAGCTTTTTGATATGCGTATCGACAACTCGTGTATCTCCTTCAAAGTCGATGCCCCACACCCGGTTCAGTATCGCATCCCGTGAAATAACTATGCCTTTATTATGTATAAGCAGCCGCAGCAGCTCATACTCCTTGGGCGTCAGCTCGACTTCCGCCTGATCCACCTCAAGCCGATGAGCCATCGTGTTGAGAATGGCACTACCGAACCGCAAAATATGCGACTCCGGCTGTACATGTCCCTCCACCCGTTTCATCAGCGCGTTGGCGCGGGCGATCAGCACCTTGGGGCTGAAGGGTTTGGTCACGTAATCATCGGCTCCCAGTTCAAAGCCTAATATTTTATCATCATCACCGGATTTGGCTGTCAACAAAATGATCGGCACACCTGAGCGGCTACGCACCTGGCGACACACTTCCCAACCATCCAGTTCCGGCATCATAATATCGAGTATAATCAGGTCCGGCTGCACCGAATCAAACCAGATCAGTGCATCTTTTCCATTGCCTGCTTCATAGACTTCCCAATTATTCTGTTTAAAATAGTCAGCAATCACTTCACGAATACGTATTTCATCCTCCACGAGAAGAACTCTTTTCTTCAATCGACTTCCCTCTTTCGGTCATTCTAGGACACCAGCATATCAAAGACATGTGTACTTTATGTGTTCTTGACACTTCTCATCCGCAAATTCAACCATGGATTAGGGCAAATTTGTCGTGGCTCAGACCATCTCATCTCCTATGATCCTACCCTATAATAAGAAGAGATACAAAAGCTTGAACAGGAGGGTAATACATGAGTAATCAAACCATTCAGTGGTTTTCCACTTCCAAAGCTAAAGCTTGGCAATCCCAAGCTCATCATTTGACCGATACTCAAGAGAGTGCCAATCTAATCCTTACGGGAGAAACACATCAGCTTGTCGAAGGATTTGGTGGCTGTTTTAATGAATTAGGTTATGTGGCCCTGAACCATTTGGAAAAAGACGAACGAGATCGGGTGCTTCATTCTCTCTTTCATCCAGAGGGCGAGCACAAATTTGCGATTTGCCGACTTCCTATTGGAGCGAGTGACTACGCGCTGGAGTGGTATAGCCACAATGAAACAGACGGTGACGTGGAGATGCAGCACTTTTCCATTAAGCGTGATCAGCAATATCTCATTCCTTTTATTCGGGAAGCGTTACAACTCAATCCGGACTTGAAGCTGTTCGCTTCACCGTGGAGCCCGCCAACATGGATGAAATCACCGAAGGCCTACAATTACGGCACGCTGCGCTGGGAAAAGGATATTTTGAAAGCGTATGCATTATACTTTGTCAAATTTGTTCAGGCTTATCGAGAGGCAGGTATTACGATCCATCAGATTCATGTTCAAAATGAAGTCATTGCCGATCAGAAGTTCCCTTCCTGTGTATGGACCGGAGAGCAACTGCGTGAATTTATTCGCGACTATTTGGGTCCTGCTTTTGAGGAACACGGACTGGATACGGAAATTTGGCTGGGCACCATTAACGCACCCGATCCGTGGGAGGAATTAATGAAAAAGACTTCGACCGGATTCGATGAGTATGCCCACACCGTGTTGAGTGACCCCGAGGCCTACAAATATATTAAAGGCGTAGGCTACCAGTGGGCAGGCAAAAATGCCATTCAGCGCACTGTTGGCAGTTATCCTGAGCTTCGTTACATGCAAACAGAAAATGAATGCGGGAACGGAGAAAACTCATGGGACTACGCCAAATATGTATATAATCTGTACCAGCACTACTTTACCAATGGCGTGAATGCTTATATTTACTGGAATATGGTTTTGGAACCGAAAGGCAAGAGTACATGGGGCTGGGAGCAAAATTCGATGATCACCGTTGATCCGGCGGATCGAAAACCAGTCCTGAATCCAGAATATTACGTCATGAAGCACTTTTCTCATTTTGTATTACCGGGTGCCCGACGCATCGGACTTCGTGGCTCATGGACTGGAAATGCAGTTGCTTTTCAAAATACAGACGGGCAAAGGGTGGTAGTCATCGCCAATCCGTTCAAGGAATCGCGTGTGCTGAATCTGTCTCTCGGTGAAACAACACACCGCTTGGAGCTGGAGCCGGAGTCCTTTAACACTATTGTGATTCCTTCTTAACGCCGCAGATTTCTGGACTCTTCCAGTCTTGCACACATCATTAGGTATCCCTGTCCGGTCTATAAGTGCCCAAGCATATGCATAGTTTCCAAAATGGATGTATATCCTTTTGCGTATAGTAGCTATAGATAGTATACTTGGAATAACTACGGACAGGAGGTCGATGAATATCACTACTGTAAAAGACCGGATTGATTTGAAGCTGATTAATTGTGATAAGGAATTGACTCTCGCGGTCATCGGTGGAAAATGGAAGCTGATTATTTTGTGGCATCTCGGTATGGAAGGCACCAAGCGGTTTGGTGAATTGAAGAAGCTAATCCCCCACATTACGCAAAAAATGCTGACCAACCAATTGCGTGAGCTGGAAGAAGATAAGCTCATTCTTCGTAAAGTCTATCCTGTCGTCCCTCCGCATGTGGAATATTCACTGACAGAGCATGGCGAAAGCCTGATTCCGGTACTAAGAGCAATGTACGATTGGGGATCAAACTATCGCGAGAACGTGATCTGGAAAGAAGAAGAGATTCAGGACGTCACACCCGTGTGATCAGCAAAACAAGCATTTTGCGAAATGCTGAACTATATTTTTAGTAGAGACGACCCTGGGGAGATCTGGGGTTGTTTTTTTATGATATAAAGACGTTCCCCAAGATAATAAAAGAAATGGATGCAAGTATCCGTTTCCATTGGCATTAAAGCTCGTTTTTTGCCATATATCCTCATTTTACACTTGTATCCGTGATTTACATTACATCCTCTGTGACGTATGATTCTTCCATCCCTATTTACAGTGAATCCAAGAAGGAGGCCGTTCTAGCATGAGCATGACGCTTGCCCAGCCCACAACGTCCCAAGCGACCCAATTACGCATTGGTTCCATGGAAATGATTCAATACGACTATCGTCAATTTCCTGACTCAAAACCTTATCAACACCATTGCTGTGGCTTGCTTACTATGTCGTGTAACGGCGCTCAAGGTCTGGCGGAATATGAGCTACCTAAAATTAAAGGCGCTTTTGACCTCGTCCGCTGGGCTTCCGTGTTTACCTCGCTCAAGGGTCTGTCCTTAACCGAGGCTGAGCAATATATTCAGCACCACGCTGATCACTGGGGACCTGATAAAACAGAGCTGGCTCTATCTGCCTTATCCGATCTGACTGCCCATGCGAACCAGCACATTCTCTCCCCAACAGCGACCATCCTCCCCTCTCGGATTAGTCGTTCATATCTCATAGAGCATGGCCTGGTCTACTATTCATTCTAGATATCGTCCACAACTCCATTGTCAATCCACTTTCCAGTTCACGTAAAAAAGCCTGAGACTGTGTATCACAGGCCAGGCTTTTACACTTTCAGCACAGAGTTGATTACACTTGCAGTTTACCTGCACGAATGTCGTCTGTCATTCCTGTATAAGGTGCTTGGGAAATTAATTGTTCGTTGTTCACACCCGCATTTTCGATGAATGTAATATCTGCAAATTCAGGAACCACATACTTCGGATACGTTTCATACTTTTCGCGCGATTCCTCCATCAGCGGAATAAAATCGTTTTGATAGCGCACAGTGATTTCCGGATGCTCATGAACCCATTTAGGGAAGAAAATAATGCCATGCATACGTTTTTCCTCAGGCATAAAGTTCAGAGAAACGTCAGTGCCTGTCGGTTCGGTCCACGATACTTTATACACATTTTCCACCAGCTTCACCAGATTGACCTTCTGATCACGTACCCAGCGGCCGCCTACCATACCACTATGAATGCGATAATCGATCGTATCTTCATTTTTAATATATATTTCGTACTCCCAACCATTCTCATAAGTGTAGATCATGTGGCTGCCGATAAACTTGTCCATCTTGCATCCTTCTTTCCTAAATTATAAGTTTTTATGAATTGAATAGGAGACCAAAGATAATAAATATTCAATTCAAAACATGTAATATTAAACATGTTTTTAAATACATATAAATTGTAGCACTATGGTATACTAGTGTCAAATAACGTTTGACAAGGAGAGCTACGTTGAAACGCACATTAAAATACGCCATTTTGGGCCTGGTTCATAAAGAGGAAATGAGCGGCTACGATATTACGAGTCAATTCAAAAAGGAAATCGGACAATTTTGGAGCGCCAAACACAGTCAGATTTATCCTGAGTTAAAAAGGCTGACCGAAGAGGAGCTTATTGAATATCGCACCTCCATTACAGGAGCCAAGCTGGAAAAGAAGCTGTACTGCATTACCCCCAAAGGGACCCAAGAACTGACCGAATGGCTTCTAAGTCCCAAAGAGTTACCAGAAACGGAAAAGGATGAGTTTATGCTCATGCTGTATTTCTCAGCAGCCATCCCCAAGGAAGAGAACAAGCGATTGTTCGAGGACCAGATAACCAAACGTAAAGAGAAGCTGGAGTATCTGTACGAAAGTAAGAAATCCCTCCAACGGCAGGACGAGAACCTTCAGGCCCCCGGTTCTAATCAATTCGGGCATTATCTGGTGCTGAGCCGTGCCATTAATCGGGAAGAAAGCTATATTACGTGGCTGGAAGATACACTATCCCTGTTTGAATAGCCTAAAAAACCTTCAACGCCACGTAGATTCGTGGTATTGAAGGTTTTTCTAAAATACATACAAACTAGTCTGCCGTCGTAATCGAAGAGCCGTAATCTTCAATATGGATATCTGTGCTAAAACGTACGGGAATGGTACTAAAAGTGGTATCCCAATCCTCTTTGACCTTACGCCAAGCTTTAGGATGCTGAATCCTCAAGGCTTCTCCGAAACCTCCGACATCAGCCTGCAGCTTTTGCATTTTGGCTACAGTTTGTTCAGCTAATGAATTCACTTTCTCCTGAAAGATACTTTCTTCTTGTCCGAGCACAGCGTTGCTGCGCAAATTTTCTTTCTTGTTTAAAACCTCGGAAACGCGCCCCTCTGAGGTCATTTTTACTTGGAAGGAAATGTCGTCCCCCTGAACGATGGCCTTGATCCTGCTTTTCACTGCTTTGATCTCATAGGCTATATTTTTACCGGTTTGAGGATCGTTACCTTTCAACACGCCTCCAACCAATTGGCCCTTGATCCACATAAGACCCTCGACCTCTGATTCATTCAGAAAACCACCGTATGTTTGCGTCTTTCCTTTGATGATCCCCGCACCTGCGACCTTGATTTCATTCTCCGTCGAAATGACATTGGGTAATATAAAACTTCCCTTACTCTTCATGGGCCCGACCACTTTAACCAAAGCCACGGGCTTTATCAACCGTGCGTTCCGTTTACGATTTTGGAAAATATCCTTTAGGATATAGGCAGGAATTTGACCAGGAGTTTTTTCCTGAAGCGCATTGCTCGCCTTGTCTGTACTAATCAGTAGCTGGACACTGAGCCGAATGTCATTATCCCCCAAGAAAAAGTCCAGCAGCTCGTACAACGGGATCTTGCGAAGCAGACTGGAGCTGATAATAACCGTTTTCAAATGTTGCCCAATGGGCGGTCGGTTGGTTCGCAATGAAATTTCTCTTAACATCTCAAAAACGGAATCCCCTGTTTCTGTAATATTAAAAAATTTTTTAGCTTGCGGTGAGGAGCTATTGGAACCGCCGCTTTCCTCTGGGATGATAAATTGAAAGGTTCCCGTAATTAACTCTTTTTTCGGATAATCTCCTCCTTTTTGATTAATTTGCTCTTCTTGTGAAGATTCTGTCGCTATATCCATAGCAATGCCTGTCTCCAGATTTAGATCCTCCACGGGAGAGCTGCTCCAGCAACCTGAAAGTGTACTGCATATTAGAAGAACCGCTATTCCGAGTATTCCTGAACGGAACTTCATCATGACCCCACACCCCTCCAGCGAGAAATAAGCAGCAGTGGCAGTGGAAGTACAGCAAATAAAACGAATGCTGCATTCCCGATGATCGTTCCAAAAGAAAATAACTCATTCAAATTTTTGGGTATTTGGGACAGGACGTAGATGATCGGGAGCAAAATAAATAACACCTTGGAATAAGAGCTATTCAAAATTTGAGAAACTCCGAGCGAAGCGCAATAAAAAGCTATGCTGAATGTAGCAAAAATTTGCATGATCCAAATGGTCAACAATAAGGATTCGAACCGTTCCAATAACAGATACTCCACTTCAAAACTGCGGGCCAAATCTAAAAAAGGCCAGGTTCTGCTCATAACCCCTTCCACCGAAAAGGCACCAATGCATAAGATCAGCGTAGCTATATAAAAAACGGTCGAGATCCCGATCGCCAGTCCGATTGCCCTGGTTGCTCTCTTTGGTTTTTCCATCCGACAAAGAATAAACAGCAAGCACTCTGTCCCTGTTAAGGTTAGGGTTGTAGTCTTGAGAGCTTTAAGCACTGGCATCACACCCTCGGACAAAACAGGACGCAAATTATTCAATTCGAAAATATTCAAACTCAGCAAGCATATTAACAAAAAGATAGACGCCGTAATCGGGAATATAAATTGGCATATTTTCCCCAACGTGCCTATCCCCCCCAAGCAAAGATACAGAGAGATCCACATAAAAGGTGCTGAAATAGCCCACGCTGGAGTTCCTTCAAGCAAAAAGAACGACGTTACTTCCTCCACAGATCGAATTTCATATGCAGCTATACAAATAAAATAGATGACGAACAACATGCCCATCACTTTGCCGATGGCTTTGCCGGTTATCTGCTGAACATACTGGTAAAAGGTGCTTTCTGGAAACCGTGAACTTAGTTTGACTATAATCCATCCGAACAGGAAAGTGGCAGCCCCTGCTAAAATGACAGACATCCATGCATCCGGTGTTTTTGCAGTTTCAACGGCTACTCTGGGAAGAGTAAGCAGCCCGGCTGCCAGCATAAAGCAAAGCACAATTGCCGTCGTCTGTAATGTTGTAATTTTATCTATTTTTTTCCCACGGGCCATCTTGCTCCCTCCTGTGTTGTTGAACTCATCCTTGTCGCTTAGGGTCTTTATGCTTCAATAGAATGGGCCTATTTTTCATAAATTGTAGCGGTGCTCGCAAGAAGTAATCTTTCCAGTCCTTTAATGAACGGGGGACCGTTAAACTAAGATATGGCACGCCGAAGCTGTGTAATTTAGCCATATGAATGCTCAGCAGCAGGAAAAACATGATCACTCCATACAAACCAAAGATAGACGCCGTGAACATGGCCCCAAAACGAAGAATACGCATAGAGATCCCTGCGCTGTATACAGGGGAGGCAAAGGAAGAAATTGCCGTGACTGCTACCACAATAACGAGAATCGGACTTACAATCCCGGCGTCAACAGCGGCCTGTCCAATGATCAGACCGCCGACGATGCCCATCGCTGGACCGATGGGTTTGGGCAGCCGTAGTCCCGCCTCGCGTAAAATTTCGATGGAAATTTCCATAATTAGGGCCTCAATCAGCGTCGAAAACGGAACCCCCTGTCTCGCACTGATAATGGAAATGACCAGCTTGGTTGGAATCAGTCCGGGATGAAACGAGATAAAGGAGATATAGAGCGCCGGGGCGAACAGAGATATCGTAGTTGCCATAAAACGAAGAAATCGAATAAGCGACCCCGGTATCCATCGTTCATAGTAATCTTCGGGAGACTGGAGCATCATCCCGTACGTCACAGGCATAAGGAGCGCAAAAGGTGTACCATCCAGCAGAATCGCCACCCGTCCCTCCAGCAATGCAGCCATAACCCGATCCGGTCTCTCCGTATTTTGAATTTGCAGAAAGGGACTAAGAAAATTATCCTCAATAAGCTGCTCTACATAGCCCGACTCCAACACCTCATCCATATCAATGGTTTTGACCCGCCGCTTCACCTCGTCCACAAGCTCCGGGTCGGCAATGTCTCTGAAATACACCACCATCAGCTGCTTTTCCACTCTTTTGCCCACTTTGAAGGACGACATGGCCAGTTCTGTACTTTCTCCATGCCTGCGCAGCATTGCCGTATTGTCGCTAAGGGTCTCGGTAAAACCAACTCGCGGTCCCCGCAGCACCGATTCCGATATGGGGTCTTCCACCCCTCGTGTGCTCCCTTTGGGTGTGCCCAGCACAAAAGCACCCGGTATGCCCTGTATCATGAGTATGACTGAACCGAACAGCACCTTTTGCAAGGAGAACTGCACCTCTAACGTGTACTGTGTCTCCGATACCAACATGACCTGACGAATAAACATATCCCGGAGCTCTTTTCCTCTCGGAAGATCCTCCCCGCCTTGTCCGGAGCTGCCCCAATCCATCAGCGGCTTTAGTATGTTCTGATCCATGCCAACCTTGTCTGTTAATCCATCCACAAAAAAAAGTGTACCTACAGCGTTCAATTTTTCCAGAAAAATGGATCGTTCGTTCACGTCCGACATATCCGTGACGGCTTGTCTGATTTTTGCTACATTGGCTTCATAATCTTCGGTAAAGGTTCCCTTTTCCTTCTCAGCCTCACTTACAGACGGATCATGATCTGCATGCTGCGAACGGTCTTCTTCTTCTAAAAGCTTTAATCGTTCCATACGTCTGCTCTCTCGACCATCCATCGCTCTGATTTGTCGTACCGTCAGAAAAATAATCAAAGGTATGATGGATAAAAAGAAGGCTTCCATCCACACGTTCCATTTGGGCATATGAGTTCCGATGACCTGCCACATACTCTTTCCTCCTTCACTTCCAGATGATTTGTATATAGATTTACCTGGATTAGAAAAAAGATGCATGGACAATGGAATAAATTTCTTTACTCACAAAAGGAATAAAAAGGTGAATTTGATAGATGAACTGTAGTGCCAAAAGTGGAATTCCATGATAATATCTATTCATTCTATGACTAATGTCACAAATTTGTTGAATTCGTGGGCCATTATTCGAATCTAAAAAGGAGTTGTAGGTATGAAGAAGCATTTTTGGAAGAAAGCCGCTGTGTTGAGTTTGTTAGCGGTCATTTTGTTAGGGGGAACGGCGATCAGTCCCAAACAGGCTCAAGCATCGACCGAACCTTATCTTGGGGAAATTACGATGTATCCTTACACGTTCGCTCCCAATGGATGGCTAAAGTGTGAAGGTCAGCTCTTATCTATTTCGCAAAATACAGCACTGTTCAGTCTATTGGGTACTAATTTCGGGGGGAATGGAACAACCACATTTGCATTGCCTGATTTGCGTGGAGCCTCTCCAATGCCGAATGTAGATTACTACATTGCAACCGTAGGAGGATTCCCGTCCCGTCCATAATGAAATGTTCAATGGTGTGCTACTTAATGAAGAAGAGGTGATGGCGTGCTCGAAGGCAATAACTTCACACGCAACAATTTTAAACCGTATCGCTTGCTGGTTCCATTGCTGCCATTTATCGGCGGTACGTTCCTGCTCATAGGGACGAATGAGGTTCACGCTGCCGGGTGGGAAAATGTGGTACTTAGCAAACCAGCGACATCCAGTGGCTATAGCCAGCCCTATGATCCCTCCAGAGCTGTGGATGGGTCAATCGGACCGACAAGCCGCTGGTATCAAGCCAGCAACGGTGAGAAATGGATTCAGGTAGATCTGAGAGACTGGTATATCGTAGATCGATACGTTGTTACAGGTATGGGTGTCCATTATGGGTGGCATGATCAACGTGATCCATACAGTTTCCGATTGCAAACAAGCAGCAACGGAAGTAATTGGGTAACTGTGGATACCGTCCAGAATAATGGGAGCTCTAATGTTGAAAAGAGTATTACTCCTGTAACTACACGATACTTGCGAGTATATATTGATCAAGGAAATGCGAGAAACAATCAATGGGCTTCCATCATGGAATTCGCAGCTTATGGCGAGCGATTGCCCGTTCCGCAGGCTCCGGGTCATTTTACAGGAACCAAAAATGGAAATACAGTGGAGTTAAGCTGGGATGCTGTTCCTTATGCAACCTCATACAAAGTCATACGAGATAGTGTAACGCTTTACTCAGGTAACTTAACTCAATTCATAGACACTTCAGAATTGCCGCCAGGTGAAGCAATTTACACGGTTCAGGCTGTGAATGCTAAGGGAGAGAGCACTCCCTCAGAGGTTAAAGTGAACATACTTACCGATGCCGAGAGAGTTGCACAGGCAAAAGCTGCTCTTGCATTAGGCTTCGCACCTGGAGATACAGCTGATTCCGTATCCCAAAAGCTGACGCTACCACTCGCTGGGTTGAATGATACGACGGTGAGCTGGAGTTCGGATACTCCTGACATCATTACGAACGAGGGGGCTGTCACACGCCCACAGTATGATCTGGGTGACCGAAAAGTAAAACTGACAGCAACGATTGCGAAGGGAAGCGCCTCAGATACCCAAACTTTTGAGGTTACCGTAGCGAAGATCACTGCTCAAGATACATTAAATCAAGCAGCAGACACCCTCTCGCTTGGCGATTTGTCTGCGCTAACAGAAAATATTTCTCTTCCTTTATCCGGTTATGGCGGAGCGCAGATCGAATGGTCCTCGTCCAAACCTCTTGTCATTGCAGCAGATGGAACACTCACCAGACCCTCCTATAACAGTGGAGATACGGATGTTACCCTAACGGCTACCCTGCAACTTGCAGGCTTAACGAAAACAAAGGATTTTACTGCACACGTACTCCGTCTGCCGATGAGCGACACTGAAGCCGTAGACGCAGCATACAAAGCACTTGAACTGCCGATAACGACAGTAACGGGAGACGTATATTTGCCAAAAGATGCTCTGAATGGTGTTCAGGTGTCATGGTCATCGAATCAACCCCAGTTCTTGGATCATACTGGGCATGTAACCTTCCCAAGCTATGTACAGGGCGATCAGACCATCACGCTGGAAGCAGTTGTATCACGAGGCGCGGTTGAGCTACGAAAAACATTTAGTCTGCTCGTGCCCGCACTGCCTGTAAGCGCTGATGAAGCCGTAAATTTGGCAGCAAATACACTGAATCTGGATTATCCGCAAGGGATTAAGGATTCCATCGCTCTACCTCGTACAGGAGCATTTGACACCCAGATCGACTGGTCTTCGGATCAACCAGATATCCTCAGCAACAGCGGTCAGGTGAATCGGCCTAAATATACAGATGGTGATGTGAATGTACAATTAATGGCCATTATTTCTAAAGGTGCAGCTTCTGTACAAAGAACATTCACGATCACAGTACTGAAGGCATTACCGAATACACCTTACGTACGATTGAACGGCAGTAATCCAATTGTTCTGGAAACCGGCGATAGCTTCACTGATCCAGGAGCCAGCGTACTGGACAGCGTATACGGCAATATCCTGATCCCTGAGCTTTCAGGTAGCGGGAATGTCGATACAAATGTACCTGGCGTATACGTATTGAACTATGCTTATAGCGACAATGGGGGCTGGACGGCAGAACCGGCAGAACGCCGTATAAACGTGCTGCCTCGTGCTGTTACAGCCGCAGCAGGCACTGAGGATATAGCCTCAGTGATCGTTACAGGCGCCTTACCGAGCGCACGGCTTGAGCTGTACAATGCCCAGCAGGAGCTTATAGCGGAAGGAATTGCTTCGGGAGAGGGAAGATATACATTTACACCTGTTCCTGAAGGAGCCAGCTACTATGTGCTGCAGAACGTAAATGGCATGAAGAGTGCTCCGTCAGGGCTAGTGTATCCGCAAGGGTTAACCGCGCAGCGCGTTGCGGATTCCATCACAAGCATAGCAGCTCCTACAACAAGTGATACACTGCTCAGGTTGCCTGTTGTACCTGATGGCTTCCGTGTGACCATCAGCAGCAGTAGCCAACCAGACATCGTGCGTACAGACCGAACTATTATTCAAGCAGATACTCCTTCCGTTGTAACTATCATGCTGGATGTTATGAGGGTAAGCGATGGTTCTCATGCTTTCACGCAAGCCATAGAAGTCACGGTCCCTGCCAAGGTAATTGCGAACACAGGCAAATCTAACAAAGATAAGAATGAGGATCTATCTGCTTTCGTACCACAGATCGGATTTTCCGAACAAGGGAAAGAGTTCTCCCTCTTTGTTCCTTCGCCGGCATTTCTGGATGAGCAGATACAGCAAGCACTTCGCGAAGGCAAAACATACGCAGACATTCGTTTGGAGCAGGAAAAGCAACTGAGTCGTGTTATCCTTTCTCATTCTTTACTGAATAAATGGGATAAGGTTGGTGCATCGGTAATATCCCGATATGGAACACTGATGATGTCCAGTGACACTCTAACCAGCATGGCCTCAGGCAAGCAGGACGTTACATTGTCATTCCAGCAGGCAGATGTACAACGTGCACAGCAGATCCGTGACTGGGCCGAGCAACAATCCAGCCTGACGCTGATGGGTCCGGTTACAGACATCAAAGCCAATGTGACTGGGACCTCGTCGATCATTCTACCGCTGGATAACGAATCCTTAGGTGAGTTACACAATGCAGAGCCCCAGTTCTCCATTCTTGTTATTCATGAGAATGGTGAGCGTGAGATTCTAAAAGGGACTGCTGTAATGGATTCAAAAGGGATGTTGTCGGGTGTGAGTCTGAATACGACCGGGTTAGGTACCTTTGCCGTCGCCACAGATGCCAAGACTCAAACCAATAATGCCAGTGTGCAAAATGACCCCATCAATTCGTCAGATTCGCAAGGGCTAGCTCAGGTATGGCCGGATGTACAAGGCCATTGGGCAGCGAAATCCCTGCAATCTCTTGCAGACAAAGGCTGGATACAAGGCTATAAAGACGGCAACATACGCCCTGATCGCGCTGTAAGCCGTGCAGAATTTGTAGCCATACTGACCAGAGCATTGGGAACTGCTGGAGATGAGAGCCCTTCTACCTCATTTACAGATATGCAGGGACACTGGGCTGGATCAGCCGTGGATTTTGCTCACCGCCAGGGATGGATTCAAGGGCTAACAGCTCAAACTTTCGGACCTGATGAGAGTCTTACCCGTGAACAGGCGATGGTGATCCTGTCACACGCGATGCAGAATCAGACATCCATTTCCAGCACTGCCGCACTGCAATCCTACAAGGATGAGCAGCAGATTGCAGCATGGGCCTCCGCAGCATTCCAGAATGCAGTATCCTCCGGTTGGATCAGCGGTTATCCAGATGGAACACTCAAGCCAAAAGCGGCTATCAGCAGAGGTGAGATGGCTGAACTGCTGGTACGTATTCTTAAATAAGACGTTTTAAGCTTCATAGATCAGATGAGTATACGCACATACAACGCGGCCTCCATGCTTTTTGGGGGCCGTATTTTTTTATGTATATTTTATGTACAAGCCTTTAACAATCATTTTTGCTTGTATATTCACCCTTTTCGCTTCAGTAAATATATTATGAATATCTGCGAAGCGGGGCGATGAACCACCTGTCACCTCTACAGTAGGAAGAATGAGGAGGAGATATTTGAGCATGAAACATAAAAAACCGTTCAGGTTCAGTGGTGCTTCAAAAAAAGACGAAGACTGTAAACCAACAAGAGTAAATAGAAGTATCGAAGATCTTCTCAGACTGATTAATGAATTGACCGCGATCATCCCCATCGTATTCGCAAACCCCTCTGCGACTAATGTATCTTCCTTGCAACAGATTTTAAGACGTTTGTTGTCTCTGGCGAAAAGCTTAAGACTTAGAGGCGGGGTTAAGGCAGACTTACTGGCAGCGCTGGAGCTTGCTATTGTTGCGTTAGAAGCTACACCCTTCTCTCCGATCGGCGTAGGTACTGCACTGCAACAATTGCTGGATGCCCTATTGTCCATCGTTTTACAAGAATCCCTCGATCCTGCTCTTAAAGACAGCTTAATCAGCGCGATCAGAATCGCTGGAAAGACGGTTAGCAACGTATTAGGTGAAACATACTTGTCAGGGGAGCCCGGTGCACAAGGACCTCCTGGACCTGCGGGACCCGGCGGTGTGCCTGGACCAGTAGGTGGACCAGGCCCACAAGGGGCTCCCGGACCTATCGGCGCCGCTGGACCTATCGGTGCGGCTGGACCAGTCGGCCCTGCCGGGCCTGTGGGGCCTGTGGGGCCTGTGGGGCCTGCCGGACCAGTTGGAGCAGCTGGACCTATTGGCGCCGCCGGGCCTATCGGGGCCGCTGGACCGGAAGGCCCTGCCGGACCTGTCGGCGCTACGGGTGCTGCGGGACCTGCCGGGGGTGTGACAGGCGCCACGGGCGCTACGGGCGCGGTTGGCGCAGTCGGACCTGCTGGGGTCACAGGGCCGACCGGAGCTGATGGGCTGCCAGGCGCGGTTGGCGCTACCGGAGCCACGGGCACGGCTGGTGTTACTGGAGCGACCGGTTCGGGAGCCATCATTCCGTTTGCTTCGGGCGGACCTGCTATCCTGACAACCGTTCTTGGCGGGGTGGTAGGAACCACCAGTTTGATCGGCTTTGGAAGCTCAGCAACAGGGATTAGCCTTGTAGGCGGGGCCATTGACCTGACAGGTACACTTGTAGGACCTCTGATCAACTTTGCTTTTTCCGTACCACGGGATGGCGTAATTACATCTATTGCTGGTTACTTCAGTACAACAGCTGCGTTAACTCTCGTGGGTTCAACTGCGACGATTACTGCCCAATTGTTTAGTTCCCCAACACCTAATAATACCTTCACAGCAGTTCCCGGAGCTATCGTTACATTGGCCCCTTCACTGGCTGGCATTATTGCTTTGGGAACGATCTCTAGCGGTATTACTACCGGGTTGGCTATACCGGTAACCGCACAGACTCGTCTGCTCCTTGTCTTCTCTGCAACAGCTACGGGACTTTCCCTCGTAAACACTATCGTAGGTTATGCAAGTGCAGGCGTTACCATTACCTGATCCAAGACGAAAAAAGGGCCCAACAGGATTGTTCCTGTCAAGCCCTTTTTTATTTGTATTCCATCAGACGAACTAAACCGTTTCGAGTGATACTTTAACTTCTTCTCCCTCTTCACAAACGGCGAATGTTTTAACTTGTCCATGATCAGGCTCTTGAACGATGCCTGTCTGCAGATCAATTTTCCAGTCATATAAAGGATCATAAATATAATGACCAGATACTATCGCCTCTGTAAGAGGACCTCTTTTGGGATGAGGATTGATATTTTCAACGGCATAAAGCTCATTCTCCGAAGTGCGGAAAACAGCAATTTCAGCACCTTTGATATGGATGGTACGCCCTATTCTGATCGGAAAATCCTTACTGTGACCGACAACAAGCCATTCGGCATTTTTGATCATTTGCTTGATCGCTCCCTTCCTCAGGCATTTTAGATACAATTACACAATAGACGGAGTGACAACCTCAAATAGATTTTTGCGAGTATCCTCATCATTGATGATCTTTTTCCACGGGTCTTCCACCTGTTGTAGTGCAAATTCGATGCGTTCTACTAAAGCTTGTCGATGATCTGTATCCTGAACGACAGCCTTCTGAATCTCTTCCAGACCGATCCGTTCCACCCACTCCGACGTGCGCTCCAGGTATTGTCCTGTTTCCCGGTAGAGTTGCATTACGCTACCTACAATATCAATCAACTCGGCATCGGTTTTCACTTTACAGAGTGAATCAGCCAACCGTGCTTTAATACCGCCATTACCACCGATAAAGATCTCCCAGCCCCCATCGTTGCCTACGATCCCGATATCTTTGGTACATGATTCCGCACAGTTGCGTGGACACCCATTAACCGCTAATTTGAATTTTGCTGGGAAATCCAATCGTTCGAATTTCCGTTCCAGCACTTCTCCCATTCCCATCGAGTCCTGTGTACCAAACCGGCAAAATTGCGATCCAACACAGGTTTTAACTGTACGAAGCGACTTCGCGTACGCATATCCCGACGGCATATCGAGTTCTTCCCATACTTTAGGCAGATCCTCTTTACGGACACCGATCAAATCCAACCGCTGTCCTCCTGTTACTTTAACGACCTTAACGTTGTATTTAAGAGAAACATCTGCTATCTTCTTCAAATCTTCTGGAGTCGTTACACCGCCGTACATTCTAGGAACAACTGTAAACGTTCCATCCTTTTGAATGTTTGCGTGCAATCGCTCATTTACAAAACGGGAATCTCCCTCATTTTCATAGGTATCCGGGTTAATCATTCCCAAATAGTAATTCAGCGCCGGGCGGCATTTGGAGCATCCTTCATCATTATGCCAACCCAGTACATTCATAACTTCACGCGTTGTTGTCAGCCCTTTGGTTTTGATCGCTTCCACAATCTCGTCCCGACTCAATGATGTGCAACCACATATTCCTTGCTTGGCTGACGTCTTGAAGCTGTCTCCAAGAACATATTGTAAAATTTGCTCAACGACAGGCTTACATCCTCCACAGGAACGCGTTGCTCCGGTGCATGCCTTAATTTCATCGACTGTGGTCAGTCCATTATCATTAATTGCATCCACAATCGCCTTTTTAGTCACACCGTTACAGCCGCAGACAATTTCATCATCCGCCATCGTTTCAGCGGATAATGTTTTCGCCCCGTGATTGCTACATCCAGTACCCATGATCTGTCCATATATCTCATCTGTCATCTGCGTTTGCTGACGCACATATTTTTGAAGACTAGCAGATTCACTCACATCGCCAAACAGTACAGTTCCAACAATCTTATTTTCACGAAGCAGCACTTTTTTGTATGTGCGCTTCCACTCATCCTTTGCAACAATCACCGTATGTTCAGGCTGGGTTATGAATTCGCCAGCTGAGAAAACGTCCACCCCTGAAATTTTGAGCTTGGTGGAAACTACCGATCCCATATAACCTTCAGTATCCACACCTGCCAAATGTTTGGCAATGACACTTCCCTGCTCAAACAGCGGAGCTACCAGACCATAACAGATTCCGCGATGTTCAACACATTCCCCTACGGCGTATACATCCGGTACGGAGGTTCTCATCAAATCATCGACTACGATACCACGGTTCGTTTCCATACCACTTTGCACAGCCACCTGAATATTAGGCTTGATCCCGACGGCCATAACGACCAAATCCGCTTCTAGCTCGCTTCCGTCTGAAAACCGCAGCCCTTGTACCCGATCTTGACCGTACACCTCCGCAGTTTGCATTTGCATAGCAAACTTGATTCCCTGGCGTTCTAGTTCTGCTTTCAGCATCGCAGAGGCTTCCCGGTCCAGCTGGCGTTCCATCAAATCCTCCATTAAATGAACGACCGTAACATCCATTCCCAGGTTGACCAAGCCTTTAGCTGCTTCCAGCCCTAACAGACCTCCACCAATGACAGCTGCCTTTTTAAAGGTCTTCGCTGCCTCAAGCATTGCCGAGCAATCGGCGATATCTCGGAAACCGATGACACCCGGTAATTCTTTACCCGGAATAGGTAGAATAAATGATTGTGAGCCAGTAGCTACCAAAGCTACATCGTAATCAATTTCCAGTCCGTCTTCGGTGTGAATCTTCTTGTTCTCACCGTCGATGCTTTTCACCATTTTTCCTGTATACAAAGTAATCCCTTGATCCGCATACCATTGCAAATCGTTCAGTATGATATCATCAATCGTTTTACTGCCTTCCAACACATAAGAGAGCATGATCCTGTTATAGTTCGGATGCGGCTCATTTCCCAGGACCGTAATTTCATACTTATCTGTTAATTTTAAAATTTGTTCGACCGTATTGATACCAGCCATCCCGTTCCCTATAACCACAAGTTTCTGTTTACTGTTTATCATATACCGGTTCCTCCATTCATTCGACGATACTCCCTATCCGACGACATCTCCTACGTTCCTATGAATATTGCTTATGCTTCTATTCTAATACAGCAGACAGAGCTATATGTGATTACAGTCACAATATAGTTCAAATTAAGAATGTTTAGGGATTTCCCTATTCTATTTCAAGGGATAAAGGTAAGAGCCCGAAATCAAATTTCACAATATTAAATACATCACTTGCCCAATTCATCGAACGAATCTTTCCATTTCATGTGTAATTACAACCTTTATAAGGAATACTTTAGGAACAACTTGTATCTTAAGGAAACATGAATTGAATCGTATGGAGGTGATCATCATGTGGTCTAAAATTATTTCTTATATTCCAAGCTGGAGTACACTCTTTCAAGCAGGCCTCGCGTTGGTTATTCCTTTAGGAATTTATTATATAAACACATCGATTTATTCGTTTGTCGGCAGTAAGGGGGCAAAATCCAAACATTCTTCTGATCGTCCGCTTTCCGACGAACATAACGAAGGCGATGCTGATCAACAGCATGAACCAAGCTCCAAAATTACAGGGAATTATGATTCCGACTTAAAGTCGATCCGAGAGGCTATAGGCGAAAATAGTGATGTGCATTTTCGTGAGTTTGTAGTAAAGAAATATCATGCTCGGTCCGTGTTAGTCTTCATAGAAGGTATGCAGGATGAAAAGCTTATGAGCAAGCAGGTATTGGAGGTCTTGATGTTCGAGGGCCAGCAAGACCCACAGCGCCCACAGGAACAGCAGGAAAGTATAAGTAACTCCTTTATAAAAGAAAACTTGATGCCACTTACGCAAATTAGTGAAGTTGCTGATATGGAGGACCTGCAGGAGTCTATACTTTTAGGCCATACTGCTTTATTAATTGAAGGAATGAAGGGAGCACTGCTGGTGGGCTCGCCCAATGGCGCCATTCGCTCCGTCAATGAACCAACCTCTGAAGCATTACTTCGGGGTCCCCGCATTGGTTTTACGGAGGTATTAAGTGAAAATACTTCGATGCTTCGACGCCAAGGCTTAAACAAAAGTCTGGAAATGAAAAAATTTCAAGTGGGAAGCCGAATCAAAAAAGACCTGGTTGTCGCGTATATAAAGGATATTGTGAATCCAGATCTCCTCGAAGAAGTAACCCGCAGAATTTCAAAGATAGATATGGATTTTTTGGCTGAATCCGGTTATGTGGAACAACTTATTGAAGACAATTATTTAAGTCCGTTCCAGCAGGCTCACAACACAGAGCGTCCCGACCGTGTCATTAATGCTTTGTTGGAAGGAAGAATAGCTATTTTGCTGGATGGGACTCCCTTTGCACTTATTGTTCCGGTGACCTTCAGTATGCTGCTTCAATCACCTGAAGACTATTATGAGCGCTGGATTCCAGGTTCACTTTTACGTCTTCTGCGATTTTTTGGAGCTTTCATAGCGCTGATGGGTCCTGCTTTGTATATCTCTTTTATATCGTTTCATCCCGGTTTGATTCCGACCAAGCTGGTCATTAGCATCATTCAGACTCGTCAAGGCGTCCCTTTTCCATCCGTCATTGAAGTTATGATTCTGGAAATTTCGATCGAAATCCTGCGGGAAGCCGGCATTCGCTTGCCCAAACCCATTGGTCCTGCGATGGGCATTGTGGGAGGCTTGGTTATCGGCGACGCTGCTGTCAATGCGGGTATTGTTAGCCCCTTCCTGGTGATTGTGGTTGCGGTTACTGCCATTTCTTCGTTTTCGATACCGACATACAGTGCGGGCATTACCTTGCGTCTTTTGCGTTTCGTCGGCATGTTCTTTGCGGCAATCCTGGGTATGCTCGGAACCATATTGTTCTTTCTGTTAATTTGTATCCATCTGACGAAGTTGAAAAGCTTTGGTGTACCGTATGTAACTCCCTTTTCCCCCATGCGACCAAGCGATTGGAAGGATGTGTACATCCGGGCTCCTATATCTCTGATGAAACGAAGACCTGTTATGATGAAAACGCAGCAACGCAAGCGTAGACCATGACGCCAAGACGAAGGAGGAGCTATGGTGTTTAGACGCTCTGATGACAAGATTACAACTAAGCAGGCGGCTGTATTTCTGACCAACACCGTATTGGGCGCAGGGATTTTGACACTGCCGAGAGGTGTAACTGAAAAGGTACAGACTCCTGATGCATGGCTTTCTGTCCTTCTCGGTGGATGTATTGTCATATTCGTCGTCTGGCTCATGGTGAAATTAAGTCAACAGTTTCCTGAAAACACCATATATCAATACTCCAGAAGAATTGTAGGCACTATTCCGGGAGGATTCTTAAGCGTGCTATTAATTATATACTTTATAATCATCGCCGGCTTTGAAATCCGTGTGTTAGCTGAAGTTACGATTTTTTTTCTACTCGAAGGCACACCCATCTGGGCGATTGTGATTCCATTTATCTGGGTAGGGAGTTATTTGGTTTTTGGAGGCATTAATCCTATCGCGCGACTGTACCAGATTGTACTTCCTATCAGCCTCTTCTTTCTGCTTTTCTGTTTTCTCTTTAGCTTAAGGATTTTTGAGATTGATCATCTTCGCCCTGTACTGAGTGAGGGGATTTTACCTGTCATCAAGGGGCTGAAATCAACTATCCTTGTTTTCAGTGGATGTGAAGTCGTCATGACACTGGTCGCTTTTATGCAGCACCCTGAGAAAGCATTTAAGGCCATGGTAGTGGGGATCAGTATCCCTTTAATTTTGTACTTTTTGACCGTAGTTATGGTGATCGGCGGGCTATCGGTAGATTCCACTGTGACAAGTACTTGGCCTACCATCAATTTGATGCGCAGTTTTGAAATCCCCGGATTTCTTTTTGAACGGCTTGAGTTTCCACTGCTAGTGATCTGGATGATGCAAATGTTTTGTAATTCCTGCAGTTTTTTCTTCAATGCATCCTTAGGTGTTTCACAGGTGTTTGGTTTTAAATATCGTTATGCGGTTTTCGGTTTAATCCCGATAATCTTTATCTCCACAATGACTCCTGTTCGTATGATGGAAGTGTTTAGCCTGGGCGATGCGATCGGATATATGGGAATCCTATTATTTATTTTGATTCCGGTTTTTCTCTCCATTGTGTTCATGATCAGGAAGAAGGGAATGAAGCAAAATGTGTAGACGACCTATCCTATCTGTACTGCTTGCCTTTATTCTTCTGGTGACTCAAGTCGGTTGTTGGAGCAGCAAAGAAGTAGAGGAACTTAGCATATATACAGGACTTTCTCTGGATCAGGGGGAGCTCACTCCATTGGAACAGGATCTGGAGAAGAAAGGCAGCCGTTACTTCAAGAAAAATAAAATTACGGCCAGCGTACAAATCGTCCCCAAAAAATCATCTGGAAGCCCAAACCAACAAGGCGGAGGAGGGGGACAAGAGCCAAACTATAACAACATAACTGGCACAGGAGATTCTTTGCTTGAAATCTTCCGCCAACTCTCTCTCCGTTTGGATCGCCCCGTTATTGGCCACCATCTAAAGGTCATGGTGGTTTCCACCGAACTGGCAAAACAACAGACGATGCAGCAATTAATGGATTTTGTGCTTCGTGATAATGATATTCGCCCGAGTTGTTTGGTCTTTTTAAGCAAGGGACGAGCAGCTAGTACTTTAGTTACCAAATATAAAGAAGAAGTCCCATCCATTCATATTCTGTATATGCTTCGTAACCATTTCAGAACCAGCAAGGTAATGAGGGGGGTCAATTTGTCTGAATTGGATGGGATGATGCATTCCAAAAAAAGCTATATATTACAAAACATCACTGAATCCGATGGGGAATTAGAATTTTCAGGGGCTGGCATTATTAAAGGAGATACCGGTCACTGGATAGGCAGTTTGGACCAACAAGACGTGGAGAGTATTGGATGGATTACAGGTGATGTTAAGGGTGGGGCTGTCAAAACGTATGACAAGCGGAATGAAGCCATAACTTACGAAATCAAATCGGTAAAAAGCAAAATAACAACCAAGGTGACCGAGGGCAACGATATCTCGTTCCACGTAAAAATTGAATCTAAAGGACGTCTAATCGAAAACTGGGATGATAAAGCGGACCCGACTGAGACACAAAACATGAAGGAGGCTGAGAAAGAGTTTGAAGAACAAGTAACTCGCAGGATTAAGTCTGTTATGCACAAATTACAGTCAGAATATAAAGTCGATGTTGCCGGTTTTGGTGATCATTTGCATATCGAGAAACCTCAGGTGTGGAAAAAGGTAAAGGATGATTGGGATTACAAATTCAGCAAAATACCCGTAACCTTCGATATAAAATTATCTATTACGGATTTAGGCTCATCTGCTGAATGAAAAAGTCGAATTGGCCTTATATAAAGGCCAATTCGACTTAAAATTCGCGGTTATCTACTTAACCTTCCAACGCTGCAACGGTCGTTCCTGAATTTCCAGAAGCGGCTACACGCTTAATTCAAATTGATTTTAAATACATCCCCTGCATTGCCACCCAAAACGATCAAGCCACCTTTGGGCAGTACAACCGAATTGTTATTGCTAGCAGTTGAAAATTGTACAACCGCTCCGTTTTCATCATAGACAGCGAACCCTCCGCTTGTTGGAAAATCAACGGTCATCGTTTTATTGGCTGAGTTTTTATCTATTTTATACCATGTGGCTTGGCCATTAGATGGTATGGTGTACACTGACTTTCCTCCCAAGATAGGTTTAACAGCATCTTCACTGATATAGGATTGTCCATCTATGGTTAAATACTCCGAACCATCCTTGGTATAAAAATTCAGATCAAATGCATCTCTTCCACTCATAACAGGAATCTCAACGGCATTTACTGCTTTATTCTCATCCACAATTTTAGTACCACTTGCGTATCCATCATGATCAAAGGATATTTTTTTCGTTATAAATGAGGGGGCCAGATAAAATATGGAGGATATCTTTTCATCCAAAGCATAATAATTTTTCCCGTTTCTGTTTTCCCATGCCTTTTTAACTGTGGGATTTACAGGATTGGCATCTAGCTTTTGATATTCATAAGTCACCATAACCATTTGACCTAATCCCGAAAAGTTTAAATATAGGTTAGCCTTAATATACGTTTTCCCGTTTTTTTGTTTGTCAAAGCTTATGGCTACACTGCCATCACTGCTTTTGAATTGTCCATTGCCTGTATACACATATTTTTGCGCCGGGACGAATCCATCCAAGAAAGCAGGTAAATCAAACTCACCGTTTTTAATCTCTACATTGATGGTTGTACCCACAGAACCGTATAATCCCGAATAAGAAAGTAAATCAGATGGCATTTCCACTTTTACAGGAGGCTCAAATGTTTTCTCCGGTATGATGTCTTTAATGATGCCCTTATCTTTTAAAACTTCCAATAAAATGTTAGAAGCAAAAATACTATCTAAGATGGAAGACCCTCCAGATGAAAGCACAGCCATAGAAATATGATGCTCTGGTATGGTGATCAAAGTAGAGTGATACAAAACAGTATCCCCACCCTTGGATAACGCAGTTATTCCGTAATCACTAAACGGTGCCAACTGAACCGCATCCCAACCAAGTCCATAATTAAAGCTGTTTGTCTCTTCAGGTACCCATATTCCATTTCGATATTCATGACTTTTCATGGACTTCGCCGATTGTGCAGACAGAATATCGGGTCTGTTCCCCGTTAATACTTCTGAAAACATAGCCACCTCTTCTGCGGTGGAGTATAAGCCCCCTGTCCCGATGACATTGGCATTTTCAACCGGTAAAGCTCCCTCAATCGCAGGAAAATAAGTTTTGGACAGCTTTTGTCTATCAAATTGATCGAGAGGTGTTTTGGTAGATTTCAAACCTAAAGGTGTACTAATATGCTTTGCCAGGAAATCGGTGTAACTTAGACCGCTCACCCGCTCAACCAATATTTCAAGCAATTGAAATCCATCATTGGTATATACGGAATATTCGCCAGGGTTTGATTTTAAAGTTTCTGATTGCAACCTTAGCAAGAGCTCATCATGATTTTCTGTATCATTGTCATTAAATAACATACTATTTTTATAGTGAGCACCGTAAAGACCTGACGAATGATTTAACAGCATACGGGGTGTAATTTGTTTGTATCTTTCATCAGACATTTTAAAGTCCTTAATGTATGTTGTTAGCGGCTGATCAATATCTACCTTATGGGCATCGACCAGCATCATCGTTGCAGCAGATACATACATTTTGCTTGTAGAGCCTATACCGAACATCGTATCTTTGGTGATCGGCTCGTTGGTTGCTTTATTCTTTACACCCACGCTATCCGATAATACAATGTTTCCTTGGTCCATAATGGCATACTGTACACCGCTAGCACCGTATTTGGATACCAGCTCCGAGGCTAGACTGCGAGCCTTTTCCTTGATGGGTTCAGCAGTGCCTTGAGCAAAAGTATTCGTCATCGGCAGTACAAAAAGCATAGCAGAAACGAACACAGCTATTATTTTCTTCATTCCATATTTCCTCCTCTTATAGCTTCACCAGGCTTTATTACTGACCTGATCATACAATGAACGAGGATTCTATATAAAAAAACACCCTTAAATGTAAAAAACAATCCCTAAACAACATAATGTCTAAGGAATGTCTTTATAAAATGGCAATAAAACCATATTATTGAATACTTTATTTTTCGTTTCAATGGTCATATTCCCACCATATTTGTCACATATTCTAGATATATTGGTTAAGCCAATGCCATGAACATCCGGATTTGATTTTTGACTATGCAAATGAGCCACTTCATTCTCCACATGATTAAGGATGTGAATGAAAAGCGCAGACTCATTGGAATGTATTTTAATAAGAATGTACCTGTCATCGGCAATCTTGATCTTTTTGGATGCTTCTATGGCATTATCCAGCATATTCCCTAGAACTACACATAAATCATAACGTTCAATATTTACTTTCTGTGAATATAAGTTAAGTTGGGTATCTATCTTTATGCCATTGGCTTGCCCAATATTAAGACTATTCGTGACAAGGGCATCTATAACCAGATTACCGGTATTAACCCTTTGATATGCTCCTTCGATTTTATTTAAGGTAACCTTAATATGTTCACTCGCCTCTGCCAATTCATTTCTCTTGATACATTCTTCAATATACAAAAACTGTTGGTGTGTATCATGAATGATTCTTTTTATATTTTTGAAGCTGTGAACCGTTTTTTCGTAGTTGGCATCTTGGTAGTCCATCTGATGTTGTAATTGAGCATTTTCATGCATTAATTGAAATTTTTCAATGACATTATCAAAAATATATATGATAAAAACATTTAAGGAAATAAAGCCAATAATAGAACCAAAATAATACATATTCTTTTCACTATAAACAGATAAAACATTGACCTGGTATAAACTTATGATGGGAACGATTAGAAATAAAATATAGTAACGATGCTGCAAAGGGAAGGTTCTGCGTTTGGCAAATAGCCGTATAATCTGAATGACAGCAAACATGATAATGCAGCTGAGTAACATAACCTTAGAGAATATCAAGTGATCTTGTCCACTCAAATGGCTGAAGTTGCTAATTTTAACGGAGCCTACAGCATATAAAATATAAAGAGATATAAAATTAACGATGGTTATCAATACAGCATAAAGAATAGAAAAAATGATCTTTGTCTTTATTTCCACTGTATACGATTGCGCTAAACTAAATATGACAAGTAATGCTAAAATCGAAGATACCGCAGGAGTCAAATAAACACTTAAATATAAGGAATCCAGCAACCCAAAAACAATGAAGTACACGAATCTGTTCGGCTTTCGATTGGACTTATCAAAAACCGAGTTAAAGTAAAAATTCACTTGAAAGCACATAACAAGGACAACGCAAAGATTAAGAAGCATGGAATTATATTCCATCATATTAATGCATCTTCATGATCATAAATTTGGTATATAGATCTTTAACTTCTTTTATTTTAGAACGCCCAATAGGTAACTTCACATCATTTGACATCAAAACATCACCGCCAGCAAATTTTTTCACATGAATTAAGTTTATAATAATCGAACGATGAATTTGTAGAAAATTATGTTCTTTTAATGCTGAAGCATAGTCCGAAAGAATCCCTTTGCTATCATAGGTTTGAGTAGAGGTTACAAAATGCAGTTTGTTTTTTATGGTTAAGCTTTTGACCACTTCAATACTAATGATATCATCATATTTTAAAAGCACTTCCTCATAAGCTGACTTGATGATAACGAATTTTTTATCGAGAGATTGAAAATATTGACACAGCTTTATCATTTTTTCCTCAAAGATATGGGGAGCAATCGGTTTTATTAAATACTGAAATGTGACTACGTCAAAACTTTCCACCATATATTCAGGGTAGCTCGTTAAAAAAACAATCTGTTCATCCAGGTGATTTAAACTCCTTATTTTTTGGGCGGTTTGAATTCCGTTCATGCCATTCATTTCAACATCCAATATTAAGATATGGAATGGAGACTCATGGTTTTGATAATGAGATACCAGCTGTTCTCCGGAGTCGAATAATTCAACTTTAAATTCTATACTGGTCTTTATCGACAAAGTAATCAGCATATTTTTAACAAGTTCTCTCTGCTTGTGCTCATCATCGCAGATAGCCACTCTATACATAAATAACATACACCTCGTTCCCATTGCATTGATCATGGAATTGTATTCTAAACAGTATATAACCTTTTAATATCCAATAAACAGCTTTTGGATAAAACGCAAATTCAAATCCCTCAAATGCCAGTATACAAGCTGCTTAGCAGTTGCATCCAAGGTAAAAAAGAAACCCTCGTCTTAAAAGACGGGGTTTCTTAACTATTTTATGATCGTTATTTTAAAAAATCTGCTTTCTTGTCTTCACCGTGGGAACGTCTGGCAAAGTCGATAAATTGGAATTTGTCTAGCCGATGCCTTGACTCGGTATACTGGAACAACGTGGTGTCCTCCAGATAAACATAGTTACGCACTACGACCACATGAGTGTAGTTCTGAAGGTCCATCAGCCTATGATCTTCTTCGTCTGCATTTTCTACAGAAACCACTTTTTTGGCATAACTAATTTGAAGATGGAGCTCTCCCTCCAAATATTCGTAGATGGACCCACGACTAATTTCCTCGGTAAGCACAGGTACAATGTCTGATCGAAAGTAATCTTTATCCAGTATGACGCATTCACCTTCAATCTCACGCGCACGAATAACTTTCCAGACCAAATACTTGTCTTTGTCAATCTCAAGATGATTGGCTATGTCATCTGGAACTGGAATTAGCTGATTTTCATGTACAATGGTTCGTGATGTACGCCCAATTCGTTCAGACATTTCCTTGAAACTGACCAGTCCTCCTATAGGAAAATCCATCCGTCCAATATCCAGAACAAAAGATCCTTTAGCTTTTATTTTATGGATATACCCATTTTGTGCAAGCAAGTGAAGTGCTTTACGTACGGTTTCACGAGAAGTGTTATACTCTCGGGCCAGTTCATTTTCAGATGGCATTTTCGTGCCTGGAGCCAATTCGCCTGTCTGGATCTGTCCCGAGTACTCCTGATAAATTTGCAAAAATATATTCTTTGTCAATTTTCATCACCACGTTCATTGTAGCATTCTTTCACTTCCCTGTTCACTATAATAGACTGTGCGAATTGAATCTGAATTAATTCCTATGACCTGATGAAGAATTCAAATGAATTCTCATTAAGGTATACTGCAAATCGTCTGCCTCACCTGGCAGTTCCTCAACCGATTCAATCATACTCTGACCATCCGGGACAATGACTGGTGTAATGACGGGATATCCGGATTTCTGAATCAGATCACGGTCAAATTCCATCAATAGTTGTCCTTGCTCCACGGTTTGATTGGTCTCCACATGCATGGTGAATCCCTCACCCTTCAGTGACACCGTATTGATCCCCACATGTACCAGAATCTGTACACCTGTCGAATGCTCCAAAATCAAGGCATGCTTGCTTTTCATCATGATATGAATAACTTTTCCCCTGAATGGGGCAAGAATCTTGCCATCCTTCGGTTCCACTGCAATACCTTGCCCCATCTGCCGTTCGGCAAAAGCCGGGTCAGGAACTTGTTCCAACGGTACAACACGTCCTCGTACGGGAGTCCTCACTTCAAGCACATCTATTGCGGTATTTTGCGGAAGCGAGTCTTTTTGTACGGAATCATTGGCTGGTGCAGCCTGACGGCGCTTAGTTAACAACTTGCCATACATTAAAGTTAAAGCAAATGGCACAATTAACACGATCGCCATCCCGATGAAGAATACACCCCAGTTGTTTGGGAAAATAGACAAGAAGCCTGGAATCCCGCCCACACCAATGGAAGAAGCCATCACATGATTTACGGTGAGCAGTATACCTGCAATACCGGAACCGATCATTGCGAATACAAACGGATATTTATATCGGATATTCACTCCGAATATGGCAGGCTCGGTTACACCCAGAAATGCAGACACTGAAGAGGTAAGAGCCAATCCTTTTCCCTTTTGCTCCTTCAATACCAGCATCATTGCCAGTGCTCCGGCACCCTGAGCGATATTGGACAGCGCCAGCATCGGCCAAAGGAATGTTCCACCCTGCGTACCAATTAATTGCACGTCCACGGCCAGGAAAGTATGGTGCATTCCCGTAATCACGAGCAAGGAGTACAAGCCTCCATAAATCAGGCCTCCCAGCGCAGGAGCCAAATCGAAAACGTATACAAGACCAGACGTAATAGCATTACCAATCATAAAAGTAACCGGACCGATCACTGTAAATGCCAGAAATCCCGTTATTAATAATGTAATCGGTGCTACAAGTAACAGTTTAAATGAATCTGCTATCTTCTTATTTAGGAATTTCTCAATGTGCGCGAGCACGTAAGCGGATACTAAAACGGGTAAAACCTGTCCTTGATAACCAATCTTGTTCACTTCCCACCCAAACAAATTCCAAACCGGGACGGTTCCTTTGGTAACAGCATCTGCATAACCGTATGCACTTAGCAGATCCGGATGAACCAGAATCAAACCCAGTACGATCCCGAGTAAAGGACTGCCGCCAAACCGGACAACAGCCGACCATCCAATTAAGGCAGGTAGAAATGTAAAGGCGGTGCTGGCAATGGTGTTAATGATAGCAGCAAAGTCGGTCCATTGAGGATAGACTTGAACCAGAGCCATACCTTCGAAGAAGATTCCCTTGCCAGTCAAAATATTATTTATTCCAAGCAATAAGCCTGCAGTCACGATTGCGGGCAAGATGGGGATAAAAATATCTGCCAGCGTCTTGATGGCACGCTGAATTGGATTTTGTTTTTTGCTTGCCGCATTTTTGACATCATCTTTAGAAGCCCGACTACCTCCTGTAATGGAGATCATTTCGTCATATACTTTATCCACCAGACCTGGGCCAATCACGACCTGATATTGTCCTTGTGAAGAAAATTGGCCTTTGACCAGATCATTTTGTTCAAGTGCATCTTTATCAACCAGCTTATCATCATAAAGGGCAAATCGCAGACGAGTTACGCAATGCGTAGAGGCCTCTATGTTGTCTTTGCCACCAACGGCTTTTATAATGTCTTCTACCTGTGATCTTTCAATCGCCATTTAGCCCACTCCCTTAACGTTTGCTCATTTTAAAGTAGCAACCCCGGTTATCAAAATAACGTGCCCGGGGTGCTACTAGATGTCTCCATACTATTCACTAAGTCTACGAACAATCCACATATATGAAGCATATGGGGTTAAAGAGATCACTTGTTTTAGCTCTGGGGCGTGCTGGGTATTACCAATTAAGAGCTCAGCCGCATCCAACGCTTGATTTATTAATCGTGAATAAAATGAATCCGGTATACGGAATTGCGCATCCTGTCCGCTAAAATTAGAGATGACGATCAAAGTCTCCTCTTCATTGCTGCGTTGATAGGCGTAGACCTGAGGATGAGCTTCGTCCAAGCGTTGATAATTCCCATCGGTAATGACTTGCACCGTCTTACGCAGATGAATTAGCTTACGATAATGGTGATAGATAGAGTTCGGGTCCTCTAACTGAGCCTGAACATTAATCTGTGGATATCGTTCATCTACTTTAATCCAAGGAGTGCCTGTAGTGAAGCCCGCATTGCGAGTGCCATCCCACTGCATCGGTGTTCTCGAATTATCACGAGACCGCTCTCGAATGATATTCAATGCTTCTTCTGCACTTTTGCCTTGCTCCTGTAAAATACGATACATATTCAGAGATTCAACATCCCGAAACTCTTCAATGTCTGCCCACTGCGGGTTGGCCATCCCAATTTCTTCACCTTGAAATATATAAGGTGTACCTTGAAGACCATGTAGCGTGGTTGCCAGCAGCTTGGCGCTTTCCGCATGGTATTGGCCATCATCCAAAAAGCGAGAGATTGCTCTTGGCTGATCATGATTATTAAAAAACAATGCACTCCAGCCGCCACCCTGTTGCATGCCCGTTTGCCAATCCGAGAATAGCTTTTTCAGCATTTCAAAATCATATGGCATGAGTTCCCACTTCTGTCCATTTGGGTAATCCACCTTCAAATGATGAAAATTAAAGGTCATGGACAATTCTTTTCTCTCTGGATTGGAATAACGGATGCAGTGCTCTAGGGAGGTAGAGGACATCTCACCCACAGTAACGCTATTCTGTTTCGCAAATACTTTCTCATGTAACTCATGAATGTATTCATGCACATGTGGACCGTCCGTATAATATTTACGTCCGTCGCCAGGAACCGTGCTCCCATCATCATTCGAGAATTGTTGATCTTTGGAGATCAAGTTAATGACATCGAGCCGGAAACCACTGACTCCCTTCTCAGCCCAAAATTCCAGCAGATTGACAACTTCCTGACGGACTTTGGGATTTTCCCAGTTTAGATCCGCCTGAGTTTTATCAAATAGTGTCAGGAAATATTGGCCTGTTGCCTCGTCATATTGCCAAGCAGGTCCACCAAATTTGGAAACCCAATTGTTTGGAGGTCCACCATCGGTTGCTGGATCACGCCAGATATAATAGTCTCTATACTCACTATCCTTAGAAAGCCGTGCCTCCTGAAACCAGGCATGTTCTGTGGAAGAATGGTTAACCACGATGTCGATCATTAAGTACATCCCACGTGCCCGGATTCCCTCGCTCAATTCTTCAAAATCCTGCATGGTTCCATAATCAGGATTAATCTGGCAATAATCAGCTACATCATACCCGTTATCACGTTGTGGTGAGACATATACGGGCTGCAACCAGACAATATCAACACCCAGTTTTTTCAAATAATCCAGCTTTTGCGTCAGTCCTCTTATATCACCGGTTCCTTTGCCCGTTGTATCGTTAAAACTTTTGGGATAAACCTGATAGACTACTGATTTACGCCACCAGTCTTTATCTTGAGGAATTAAAGTCTTGTTCATTGCTTCCATTCATGCTCATTCCTTTCTTACGAAATGAAGTAGCGTAAAAATAATATAACGCTTTCAACATCTTGTATATACAAGATTAAGTCATGTATATACAAGATGTCAACAGCTTTATCTATTAAGGTAATACCCGTTTTGCAGCTAAATGATCAGGAGACTCATCCATTCTGTTCGATTGTATGTTATGACTCGTAAAATAAGCTCAATTCACACGAAAAAAAGGCTCCTGACTTTAGTCAGGAACCCTTCTTTTCTATGATGAATAAGGTGCTCATTTACATCCATATCGATAGTGCACTATAAAGGAGCAATAAGGACATTATGATATTGAAGGAACGCTCATGCTTATTCAAGAAATGTTGAAACACAGCGCCAAAAATCGCCCAGCATACTACAGCTACAAAACCAATACAGGTCAGGAGTAATGAAATCGTAATAAGCTCTATATACGATACATCATAAGGCATTACAAACGTTGAAATGACCGTAATACCATACAAAATGATTTTTAAATTGATAAATTGCAGCAGCAGTCCTGATTTGAAGGAATATCCCTCATTGTGATCACTATCGTCCGTAGAGGATTTGCTCTTTGCAATTTTCACCGCCAGATAGAGCATATACAGACTGCCGAGGACATTCATCCAGATCTTAACCCGTGGCAAAAAATGATACAAAGCAAGATTAAAATAGCAGGCTAACAGCATAATAGCGAAACAGCCTGCTGTTACTCCCAGCAAGAATGGGAATGCTTTTTTCAAACCCAACCGTCTGGCACTGTCTAAAGACATAATATTGTTGGGACCTGGCGTAAAGCTGGTAACAAGTACATAAGAAAGGAACGGAATAAACGGCATGCAACAATCAACTCCCGTATGTTATAATTGAATGAAATGTACGTTTAAGCGCACATTTGTACTTTATGATTGTACAATATGTTCTTTATAAAGCACAATAGGAGCGAAGAATTATGGAGAATATTAATCTGATTTTAAGTAAAAATTTGAAGTATCTAAGAAATGAAAGAAAATTAAGTCTAGATAAATTAGCTGATCTGACGGGGATCAGTAAAACGATGCTCGGTCAGATTGAGCGGGGAGAATCTAATCCCTCGATTACAACCGTATGGAAAATTGCGAACGGCTTAAAAATCTCTTTCACTGCTCTGATTAATGAACCACCTGCAGATGCAGTAGTCGTTCCTAAAAGCAAAGTACAAGTGCTTGAAGAAAATAATCACTATCGGTTGTATCCGTTTTTCCCCTATGAAGGAAGTAGAAATTTTGAGGTTTACACCGTAGAGATTGAAGTAGGCGGAGAACTGAGTTCAGCGCCGCACCGTGAAGGTACTGAAGAGTTTATTACGGTATTTGAGGGTGAGATGGTGGTAAAAATCAGCGTAGAAATGTACACGGTTAAAGCTGGAGATTCGATCCGCTTTAAAGCAGACCGGCCACACATTTACTATAATCTAGGAGAAACACTGGTTCGGATGAATATGATTATTTATTACTCTGTATAGTCCTCCAAGAGATCCTAAGTGTTCAAGTCTTTAAATTAAATGATCCTATTAAAATAAGGAGCCCTTTTAATAGGATCATCGGTACAAAAATTAAATGATTTACTTGTATGCTGTTCTAGGAGATTTTAATTTGCTTAATTATTCGTGCCGGATTTCCAGCTACAACCACATGATCTGGAACATCCTTGGTTACTACTGCTCCTGATGCCACGACGACATTATTACCTATCGTAACACCGGGATTAATAACTGCTCTACCGCCAATCCATACATTGTTGCCAATCGTTACAGGTTTCCCATACTCTGGGCCAGCGATTCGCTCAAACGGATCTATGGGGTGAGTTGCTGTGTAAATATGAACTCCTGGAGCCAGGAAACAATTATCTCCAATACGCACTTCGCAAACATCCAAAATGGTACAGTCAAAGTTGGCGTAGAAATTTTCCCCAACATGGATATTGTATCCGTAGTCACAGCGTATATTGGGTTCCATGCCTATATTTTCACCAGTTGATCCGAAAAGCTCCTTAAGTAACTTTTCACGGTACTCACGATCCGTCTCTGCCGTCTGATTAAAAAGACGTACACATCTTCTCGCATACTCTCTTTCTTGCGTTAATTGAGGATCAGCAGCTACATACAGTTCCCCATCCATCATCTTTTGTTTTTCCGTTTTCATAGTCATGCGACAATCCCCTTTATATTTTAATCTGATTTCTTTTCTTTCACCCCAATAGGTTGGGCTGCACCGGATATCCAACCAGCAACAATAACGCCAACAAGCACTACAATCAAGGCATGCAGAAGTCCAACATGTTCACCTAAAAACCCTAATCCTGGGGGACCTACTAAAAAGGCAATGTAACCGATCGTGGCTACGGCTCCAACCCGGATAGCTGCACCACGAGGGTCATCTCCGGCAGCAGATAAGCCCACAGGAAAACCAAGTGAGGCTCCAAGCCCCCATAATACGACGCCCAATCCGGCTATGAGGTAATGCTGTCCCCAGATCACTAGAATGATACCGATAGCAGCCAGGACAGCACTTCCTTTCAATACAGGGACACGGCCGTATTTATCCAGTATGAATCCTCCGATAAAACGTCCAATGGTCATCGCTGCCACAAATAGTCCATACATATAGGAACCTGTTAAAGAATCCACGCCATAGCCATCCACCATCGTTAGCGGTAGCCAGTCATTCGCAGACCCTTCTGCAAACGCCATACCTAACACGATGATACCGATCAATAAAATTCGTCTTTCTTTCCATACAGCAAGCTGCGCCTTGAGATTAGATCCAACCTTTTGAGTAGGAACTTCTTTCTCTATACCTGTATCGTGAGGCAGAAAACGATAAAAATAGAAAGTTACCACTGCAATCATGGCAGCCATAGCTCCAAAATGGACCACAACAGGTATGTGTAGTGCCGCTGCTCCAGAACCGATGACTGCACCTACAAGTGTCCCCATACTAAATGAACCGTGAAAAGCCGGCAAAAGCGTTTTTTGCAATTGATTTTCTACCGCGGAACCTTCGACATTCAGAGCTACTTCTGCTGTCCCATAACCACCTCCAAAGATGACTAAACCAGCAAACACGATGCTCGTGAGCGAAAATTCAGTTCCCAACCCTACAATGACAAAACCGCTTACAATCAAAATCGCACTTCCCAGAATGACCGCCCGTCCACCTATACGAGAAATAATGTTGCCTGCACTGAGTAGTCCCACTAAAGAACCTGCAGCTAATCCAAAAATAATAATTCCCATTTCGGCAGTCGAGACATGTAAAATATCCCGTATAATAGGCGTTCGAGACACCCAGGAAGCAAAAGCTACACCTGGTAAAGCGAATAATAAGAACAAAATATTACGAATTACCCGAGGATTCATGGATGGTTCTACTGGCATTTACTTATCTCCTTATCACCACTTTTTATTAATCTTTTAATAAGTTATATTATAATTAGTCATTTTATTCGTATCCAAACTATTTGTCAAAAGAGAATTATAGTCATAGATCGTTATTGACCGTCAGTTGTAAACATATAAAAAGGCCTGAGCAGGTAAAGCATGAGCACTCATCACCTATTCAGACCTTTTAATTAAACTATACGAGCTTTATACTGAATCAACCTTGAATTATCATTTGCGTTCTTGTTCTATTTTCAGTCTGGTTTCTCCCAGCAACCCTCCATCTGCTGACGCTTGAAGCAACAACTCACCAGCCACATAACCGGACTGTACAACAACGAAACACCTTCCTCTGTGTGTTCGTCTCTCATTCCCCTTGAAGGATTCATCGCTGGTGAGATCACCATTGTCTATTCCAAGGATACGACCATCACCCTGTAGTTTAAAGGTTACATCAAAATTCTGGTTAGGTACAATGATCCCGTTTTGGTCTATGACGGTTACTTCTACATGAGATATCTCATGCCCATCAGCAGGTAGGATTACCCGATCAGCCTCCAACTTTAGAGCATAAGGAAGTCCGGCAGTGGTTAATTCATGCTCACAAACCTTATTGTTTCCATTACGACCCACAGCCCGGATTTCGCCCGGTGTATAGGGAAGCTCCCATACGATCAAATAATTAGAATAATCCACTAACTTCCTCTCACCGTATGATTCATCATTCACGATCAATTCCACGCTCTCACAATTGGTGAAGGTAACCAACCGTATTAATTTTCCAGCGTATTCAGGAAATGTCCAGTGATCTTCCATGGCCGGAGATCTCCAGTGCATCGTCCATGTCGGATTAAATTCCGATTTCATATGTTCGTTAAATACGGCTATGTGCACAACAGGCTGATTAGACCATAAACTTTGTTGGAGATAAGATACTGGTTTGCGGAATCCGCAAGTATCAATCAGGCCCGAAGACCACCCTTTGGAGGGATAGCTCGTTTCTCCCAAATAGTCAATTCCACTCCAAACAAATTGACCGATCACATAATCATGATTAGCGACATCAAACCAGGGATTCATAGGCAAATAACCTTTAACCCGGTTATCCTTACCCCGATAGTATGGGAATGTTTCTGTTCCCAGGATTAGCGTATCCGGCATGGCCGCCCTATAGTGCTCATACCACTGCTCCTGATAGTTTAACCCTAGAACATCCACTCGTTGTGCCAGCTGTTTGGTATGCTCCACTTTGGCCTCAATTGAACCCTCACGCAAGCTGATCGGTGTATTATGCGGCTCAAGCGCACATGTAACTGGTCGAGTTGGGTCTTTTTCATGGCAGAAACCTACGAGCTGCTCCAACATTTTGAGCATGGATGGCTGACCTTGATTCTCCACTTCATTCCCAACGCTCCACATGAAAACACTGGGATGGTTCCTGTCCCTGAGCAACATTGCTTCCAGATCTTTTTCCCACCACTCATCATATAAATGCTCATAGAAAAGAGATTTCCATTTGTCAAAAGCCTCATCAACCACCAAGAACCCCATCTGATCACATAAATCTAATAATTCGGGCGCCATCGGGTTATGAGCAAAACGGATCGAGTTACAGCCCATTTCCTTCAGCTTTTGAAGCCTTCTTTTCATGGCTGTATCATGGTAAGCAGCCCATTTCCTTCAGCTTTTGAAGCCTTCTTTTCATGGCTGTATCATGGTAAGCAGCCCCCAGACAGCCTAAATCATGGTGAATGCACACTCCCTTTAGCTTTAAGCTGTCCCCATTCAGAAACAAACCTTTTTGAGTGTCCAGCTTCACTTCTCTTATGCCAAAAGGGGTACAATAACGATCCACCTCTGTATTGTCACAATAAATTGTCGTTTGGGCTTCGTAGAGCACTGGGTTGTCCGGTGACCATAGTTCTGGTTCTAAAACTCGCGTTTTTTGCTCTATTTCCCCCGTTTCACAACTCGAAAGAGTGACTCGGTTTTCAACTTTTCCTTTGATCTGTCCCTGTGGGTCCAGCATTTCAGTCATAATCGTACACTCTACGGCATGCGCGTGATGATTAGTGACCTGGATTCTGGCAGTCACCTTGGCTTCATCTGGCGAAATTTCAGGTGTGGTAATGTAAGTCCCCCATTCGGTTATATGAATATAATCCGTACAAATCAGCCAGACATTACGATAAATACCGGCCCCCGAATACCATCTGTCAGGTGAAAGAATCGTATTGTCCACTTTGACGGCAATCACATTCTCCTCATCCCACCGAATATATGGAGTCAAATCATATTGAAAGCTAACATATCCATAGGGCCGCTTGCCCACAAAATGTCCATTGATCCAAACCTCACTGTTACTGTGAATGCCATCAAATTGTATGTATACGCGCTGTTTTGGAGAGGAGGGCTTCACATTAAAGTGCTTTCTGTACCATCCGACAGACCATCTCGGCAAATAAGCTTGATTGCCACCATACAGCATATGTGGATCAAAGGACTTCTCAATGCTCCAATCATGAGGGACCTGAAGGAGTCGCCAATGCTCATCGTTGTAGTCCATTTTCTCAGCACCTGCGTAATTACCCTCTATAAACTTCCAGTCCGTTTTGAACGGCATAATCACTCTGCTTCCCATCATCTTGCCTCCATTTCATAAAGTGGATGAACGGATATAACAGCAGTGCTGGATGACCATCACAAAAGACGTGTTCTCATTACAATATTTGAAACACCGGGCGATCTTCAATAAAGTGTACCGGGAGCATTGGAAATTGAGCGGAAAGTACATCTGCGAGATACTTCATCCCAGGTGCTTCACTTTCAGCATGTCCCAGCATGATAAGTGCTTTACTTTGACCTTGATAGACGGCATCTTTAACATATTCTGGTGTTTCCCATTCTGGGCCTTCACCGGCAATGACTAAATCTACATTTTCATTTAGAAATAATGGAATGGCTAGATCACCATCTCCCCTGTATCCTACTGAGATTCCCACTCGTTCACATGGCATGGAAACCTCACCAGCCACCCGTACATAACGAATATGTAGTTTAGCTTTAATATATTCAGCGATCTCCTGAACTTCCATAACCGGAATAGTCAAAATGGCGGCCGTCGGCTGCTGCTTCACAATGTAGTTGTGCCAGTCAAGCGCCTGAAGTAGCCCAACCATCACTCCATCCGGTTGATAACGATGTATGGCGTCATGAAACCGATAAATGCCTATACCTGCATCGGCAATGAGGCGAGATTTTTGCAAAAAAACAGGATCATGTAGTAAACATTCATGCATCCTCTGATGACTATAAAAGATGCCTTCATGCGTAATGATAAAATTTGCACCTAGAGAAATAGCTTGTTCTATCACATACTGCGAAGCGGAGAAAGCGGTTACAATTCCGTGTACCTCAATATCTATAAATCCTGGTTCCAGCAGATCTACGGTGGTGTTGGGTATGCTTATTCCCTTGGTCAGATGATTCACAACCTGCCCCATAGTCATGGTCATACACGTTCCCTCCTCATGGATAAGGTATATCAATTGTACCATTTTATTTCAATCATAAGTGCTATTCTTTCTAGCAAAACAGCCAGTTCCAAAGGAGCCAGCTGTTTTACGAATGGTTCTATTATTTATACAGAACCCCTAAAATGGAGTCGATTCGTTCTTTTGCCCCTTGCCAGGATGTCATGACGGGGAACTCATATTGCTCTCTTGCTCTCAGATTCCATGGATGAGGAATGCAAAGCACCTTTTTCCCCGCCTCTAGCGCAGGCACTAAATTATGAGGACCATCATCAATCAGGAGATCATAGTTAATCAGGTTTTTTCGTTTACATGGGAAAAAGTTCTCAATCGGAATGAATGGCATATGTCTTTGAAGCCAGTTCCATTTCTCTACGACGGTCTTGGGTTCTGCCGCTGTCACAATAATGACATCAAAAGCATTGCAAAGCTTTTCCATTTCTTCTACAACATACTCGTCAAATAGTTCAAGTTCCTCAAACAAACCCGGTCGTCCATAAAATACATCAAGCGTGCTCTTTGGATGACGTAGATGATCGGTGTTCCAATCTAACATCTCTTCATACCGAAGCGGATGAGTGGGAAATTCACTATTGTTATGGTATATGGCTCGTTTGACGAGATGACAGATGGTATCGTCCATATCGACTGCAATGATTGGTTTTCTCATCAGCTTGCCCCTATTCACTCTGGTAAAATTTTTCATAAGAATATCATACTATAATTTAATATCGTGGTGAAGCTTGGGTATTGCTTCCGATAGATCTCACCTTTGTTCAAGATAATCAGCTAAGTAGAACGTTAGGTTTATCTACATAAGACAGGCATACTAAAGCAAAACTAGTTAGGTTATTTTTATCTTAAAAAAACTAAATTACAAATAAATATCGAAGGAATACACCTTAATAGAAGCAACGAGCACAATAAAATCATAGAAAAATCACACATAAATAAGTAATCTATGTGTCTGCATTTCAAAAGCAAAAAAATAGCTAAAAAAATCAATTGCATAACAAAAACACAAATGATAGAATAACAAAAAAATAACTATCGCCAAAAATGAAAGCGTTTTATATTGTGTTTAGCTTACTGCTGTGTACATACTTACATACCTACTTCTTCTCTATATAGCAGAAAGTTGAATAATATATTTAGGGAGGTAAAAAAATGAAGGTATTGTTAAGAAAAGCATTATTGTCTGGACTCGTCGGTGTGCTTATCATGATTGGTTTGGGGGGATTCTTCTCCAAGGCACAAGCTGCTTCAGGATTTTATGTAAGCGGTACCAAATTGTATGATTCTACAGGCAAGCCGTTTGTTATGAGAGGCGTCAATCATGCTCACAGTTGGTACAAAAACGATCTTTATACAGCTATCCCAGCAATTGCCCAGACAGGTGCTAATACCGTCCGAATTGTCCTTTCTAACGGAAACCAGTACACCAAGGATGACATTAATTCCGTGAAAAATATGATCTCTCTCGTCACGAGTTACAAAATGATTGCTGTGCTTGAAGTTCATGACGCTACGGGCAAAGACGACTACGCGTCTTTGGATGCAGCTGTGAACTACTGGATTAGCATAAAAGATGCTCTGATCGGCAAGGAAGATCGGGTTATCGTAAACATTGCGAACGAATGGTATGGTTCTTGGAATGGAAGTGGTTGGGCTGATGGATACAAGCAAGCGATTCCCAAGTTGAGAAACGCAGGTATCAAAAATACGCTCATCGTCGATTGTGCCGGATGGGGACAATATCCTCAGTCTATCAATGACTTTGGTAAATCTGTATTTGCAGCTGATTCTTTGAAAAATACGGTATTCTCCATCCATATGTATGAGTTCGCGGGTAAAGATGCTCAAACTGTTCGAACCAATATTGATAACGTTCTGAATCAAGGACTTCCGCTGATTATTGGTGAATTTGGCGGTTACCATCAAGGAGCAGATGTCGACGAGACAGAAATCATGAGATACGGACAATCCAAAGGGATAGGCTGGTTAGCCTGGTCCTGGTATGGTAATAGTTCCAACCTTTCCTACCTTGATCTTGTAACAGGACCTAATGGCAATCTGACGGATTGGGGAAAAACTGTAGTTAACGGAAGCAACGGGATCAAACAAACATCGAAAAAAGCCGGTATCTACTAAAAACACATTAAGAAAATAAAAAAGACTCATGTATTCACTGGCTGATTACTTTATGTAGATTATTCTGGAAAAGAATCACCATATAACCTTCTGGGTTATATGGTGATTTTGATTTCATATACAGGCACAAGGTTAACCGAACCGATATCTACGATACGTTCCTTTGTCGCCTCGTTCCAGCCCGCCATAGTCGTATTGCTGTTGAGAACCTTACCCTTTCGAATGGGGGAAATATATACGTACAACCCTTGCTCGATGAGCCGATGTTCAAATGCTTTCAAACCTATTTCCCAGGTCGTATGGTTGCAGAAATTATCATTGATCAGTTCACCATCCATAAAAGCATAACCGATATCTCCAGTATAATCGATACGCAGCAGAGCCTCCTTGATTCCATGAAACGCATCTGTTTCGAAATCAATAGTAAATTTATCTTTATTTACCCTTTTCAAATTGAAATGGATTTCTTTCTTAGGAGCCTTTAAACGATGCGTTTTGAATAATTCACTTTCTGTTATTTCAAGCAGTTCTCCACCGGAAATAGATGTGAATGAGGCGTCAAAATCCGGGAATACACTCAGGGTTACCACTTCTTGGTCCGTTGATTCCAGCCTTAGATCGCCCTCAGATACAAGTACATTGGCATTTGTCAGCATCACTCTGTCGCGGCCTTGCATGTTCACCTTCCAAAATGTAAGACTTTGCTCATCAGTCATCGTGTAGATGGCAACTTTTTGGCCACTTTCAGATACCAAATGGATGAGACTATCCTCCTCTTCAGCAACCTTAATGATCGTGTTCCCATCGAATTGCTCTATCGAACCTTTGTCGATTGTGGCACTGATGATATCTTGTGACTCCATTGCATACGTTCCTTTCATGCCCTCTGGTACAAAGAAAAAATAATATACTTCTCCATCTTCTTCTATCCTTGTTATCAGCTGTGCCGTAGCATATTTAAGCATTATTCCATCTAAATTAAAGTTAAATGGCAATATGGCGAAGCTATCACGTCCTAACGTCAGTTCACCTTGACTAGGAATTACAATCGTTTCCTCGGGCAGCTCAATGCTCACATTAAAATCGCACAGGTCGTCATTTTCGACATGGTCTTGGAAATTATTTAGAAATAGGTACCCCGATCCATTACTAGAGCGCACTGCATATCGTAACGTTTCCACATCATAAGGGTCCATCTGGGACGTATCCCCTGGCAGAATTGTCTTTGTTAGTGAGAATTGCTTTTGGAACGTTGAAAAAAAGTAATGCTGCAGCTTTGTTCTTTGGTATGACTCCCTTACTTGACCGAATTCGCCGATCATGGCGTTGAAATCATAGGATATTTTGGGTGTAGCTAGATCATTTGTATATGGGTTAACCTGACCTCGAGGATTGGAACCCCCATGATACATGTAGTATCCGATCAGGTTACAGCCTTCTGCAACCTTCATGACAGTCATCGCTGGAACACTACGGTAGGGAAAGGCGAACCGATATTTATAAAACTGAACCATGCCGCCACCCATTTCACAGCAAGCGTACGGATAGTCTTCAGGGGCATATTGAGGCTCAAAATTGTAGCTCTTTGGAATCTTGTTATTATGCTTGTCTCGGAAAATGTATTCCGGTGTCGCAGGATGCTCTTCCATCCCTTCCAATCGTCCCTCTTCGTAGTAGATCCATGGCCAATAGGCATACCCGCCCCATAATGGCAGCATATCAGGGACAGGAGTTGTTGCTCCTCCCCATCCTGTGCACGTATAGATCGGAGTATCAATCCCCGCTTCCAGAGCTATTTCTTTAAGTTTTAACATATGCGAGTTACCGTCACTTCCGCTGTTTAACCACATATCATTAATTCCTACAGTCAACGCCCACTGGGCAGATGAATGATGATGTTCGTTTTCGATTTGGGTGCCGATAATCGGCCCCCCTTCCTTATATAGCAGCCCTTTAACCTGGGCACCGATTTCGTTATACAATCTTCTCGTATAGAACAGATACCCCTCATCATTAGAACGAACCTCAAATGGTCGACCAAATAACCAATCCGGCATACCACCGTTTCGAATTTCCCCATGATTGAAGGGTCCGATCCGAATAATGGAGTATACCTGATGTTTGCCGCACAACTCGATGAAACGACGAAGATCCTTGTTCCCACTCCAATTAAAAATACCTTCAACTTCTTCATGTAGGTTCCAAAAAATATAAGTGGCAATGATGTTTACGCCGCCCATTTTTATTTTAATAATTTCGTCTTCCCAATAGCGTTCATCATAACGGGCATAATGGAATTCACCACAAATACCGAAAAAGGGCTCTCCGTCCTTCTCCATAAAATAGTTGGTGAATCCGATTTCCTCTCCTTTTGGATTGGTGCCGCCAAGTTTGATATGTCCTTTAACAATTCGTTTTTGATCGTCTTTGACTGTAACCCGATAGTTTCTCATGGAGTTCACTCCCCTCACTCGTTAATCTGAATTCAGGATAAATTGATTCCACTTGCGCTGCCAAGCGATATCATTCCAGAATGGATGATGGGGAGCACAGTTAGAGCAGAGGGTCATTCCCCAGAACCCAAGTGCCATTCCTTTTCGCAACACATATTCAGCGATAAATTTACCGATTGGGCCTTCTTCAAATTGGGCATACAGCGGCGTGTAGCCTACATAACCTTCTCCTATGACAATCGGAATGCCGGAATGACGTGTCCATTCATGAATCTCTTCCAATCGGGAATCGGCCTTCTGCAACATGGCAATTTTATGGTCTCCATACCGATCGTACAAAAATAAATCCCATTGATCGGGATCTACCCAGTCGTGCAAATAAATAAGCCTCATGCCGACTGGATTGCCTTCCATCCGCCAATTCTCCTCCAGAGGCAGGCTCCACTCTGCAAATGGAGGAGCGTCTTCTCTTAATAGGGATTGTACGAATGGATTGGGGAACGGCGCCAACTCATCATAAAGCCCTGCGGCTTCCATAAGCTCATTGAGCACTCCTTTAATATAAAGATGAAAATGGGCAACCTGCATATTGCGCGCGACGTAAGCTTTAGGGTAGGCTTCATTTAACGTATAACTGGCGGTCATCATGATATCGGGATGACATTGGCGGAGATATCCAACTGCTTCTTCTACGTAGGGCTGCATGGCTTCAATAAGCGCTGGTACATTCGTTTCGGCTATGCCTTCAGACGTTCCGACGGCGTTTAACTGCCCAAATTCCACTTCGTTATGCAGCTCTGTATAGATAATCTGGTTCCTATAGCCTTCTGCTGTGACGAAACGGATCAACTGATCCATTGATTTTGCAATGGCCATGAATCTCTCCTTAGGGGGAATTGCAGCTAATTCATCTCTAAGCCCAGCATGAGCCAGAAAGCTGGGACTCTGCTGATATTCCCAAGAGGATAACATAATGTAACAGTTATGAGCCTTAGCTTGTTTAAACAGTTCAAGTAAATGAGCATGCCCGTCCAGCACTGCGCCGCCACGACAGTTATACCAACGCGTACGCTGGCCTACTTCCCCAAGGTTAGCAAACTCCAAGGGACCGGGACGTTTGCCATCCGCAGTAAACAACATGTATGGCATAGCACATATTCGGATCGTATTGTAGCCTCTTTCGACCGCTTCTTTAAAACGGGCTTCAAGATCGCTGTAGGGCTCACCTTCCTGTGTCATTGTATACCAGGAGAAGTCCCACATGGTGATCGTCAATTTGCGCGGTAACTTTCTCATGCGATTATTCATTTGATTTCCCCTCCCAGTCCCAGTCCATATGGTTCAATGCTCCTTGATGGTTAGCTTCTAGCTTAAGCACCGATTCAAAATGCAAGATAGCTTCGTCCTGTCGCCCTAATCCAAGCAAACCAAGTGCCTTCATATAAGTACAATGAACCTGATTACGAATATTCAGGTCATCTTCAAAGATGAGAAAGTCGGGTAACGAGACCGCGAAATAATCCATTTTCACGGGTTCAAATAAGTGTCTTTCGGCGTAATCAATGAGCTTGTTGAATCGACGCATGCCTTCCTTCGCATAGCCAAGTTTCTGCCAGGCCAATCCTTGGTAAAATATCATATCCGGCTGCTGATCGTTATAATACATGGCGTTAATGGGTTCCCCCAGTCCTTGAGAGGCCGTGGAAAAGGCCTGCCTTGCCTCATCTGTTAATTTCAATAGCTCATACGCACAGCCCAAATAATAGTAAATATCGTTATCTTGGGAACCCTCTAGCTTACCTTCGCCAAGATTCTCTGGATACACTAAAGCCTCCCGCAGCCCTTTTACAGCCTGTTCAATCCGTCCAGACCTCAGGTCGGACTTGGCAAGCTCTACCTTGGCAAGCCTATACTGTCCAGTTACCTTCCCCTCTCCGCCTTCCCATGGATGAAATATTCTCCCTGTCAGCAAGGACAAAGCTACCTTATGCTGCTTCATCGTATTGTGAACGGTTACATATTCCAAAAACAGATCATCGCGAAGCTTTATGATTCCCGGATAACTCTCCATTAGGTTCAATCTGTCGTTGGGCCTGATGTTCAGCTTCTTATACAGCTGGTCAAGCTCATAAAGAACACGCGCGTCTGAAGTATTGCACGCAAAGGCCTGCTCTAACGAATGGCGTGCCTTCTCTACTTGGCCCTGTTTGTTAAAATATCCAAGAGCAAGATTACGGTGAACAACGGGGTAAGTATCGTCAATAGAACGAGACGTTTCCCAGCTGGAAATGGCATCCAGATGCCGTTTCTTATCATAGAGTAAATTACCTAAGTAATAATGCGCCTTTCCGTCCCCCGGTCTCGTTCGAATTGCAAATTGTAACACATCCAACTCAAACAGACTGTTAGGAAAGCAGTAGTCGGGTACTGCATCTGCGGCCTGAGCGAGAGCATTGTTCACCTGCTCATGCTTGCCGATTTTAGCATAGCAGAAGGCCTGAACGTAATACAGCATAGGGTATGTTTTCGCCTGCTCTGGAGCTTCTTCCAGCACACATGCTGCATCCTCATAGAGTCCCGCCGCCGCATAGTCCGATGCTACCGCTATATAATTATGCACATCTCCACGCATCCATTTTCCCAGCTCTTCGAGGACCGTTTTAGCATCATCTCGTAATCCGAGAGCCTCTAATGATAATGCTTGCTCACGGTAAGCTCCAAAATCGGCGATATCGAGCTTCATCGTTTCCTTGGAGAAGGCTATTGCCGCTTCGTAGCTGCCGAGCTTACGAAGAATAGCCGACTTCAGGTTGCGTGCTTTGTAATTGTGAGCATTGCGGATGATTGAACGCTCCACGAGCTCCAATGCTTCTTCATAGTTCCCTTGTTCTGTCGCAATCTGTGCCAGTGAGAAATATCCGCTGTCTTGCCATGCTGCACTCCATACTGATTTATAAAATGCAGCGAACGCCTCATCCAACCGCTCTTGGTGTTTTAGCGACAAACCAAGCTGGTAGTAGGCCTCACCGTCATAGGGATTAGAGTTACGCCAGGTTACCCGCGAGATGGCTTTACGAAAGCACTCTTCACTTTCTGAATACAACCCTCTACGAAGAAGCAACGTACCATATGCCACATTTATGCGGCTGTCATTTTTATCTCTTTTCAAGCCCTCAAGATAGTACGCCTCGGGTTCAAAGGTAGCATGACGGTATTGCTCCAAATGTTGTCCTGCTAAATACAATTCTTCGTTCGTTCTTAATTCCTCCGGTTCTGGCAGGGCGGCGGCGGCGGCCGGCATCTGTTCAACGTCCTTTTTCTTCGGCTGGTAGCTAATCAGCTCCCTTCCGGTCGCGTCTTTGACGGTTAAGCATAGTTCATAATCCTCATCCTCAGCCAAAATAACTGTCTTCTGTATAAAGGCCTTATTAGGTGTCAGATCTAAGGTTTCTTTAATATAAACTTTCCGCTGACTGCGTAATTCCACAACAGCCTCACGATATGACGAAGTTACATAGACTCCAATCTGTGCTGTCCCTTCGCTGCGATTTAATTCCAGATTAACGGCTGCGTCAATTGAAGCGTTTTTGACCATACCAATATGTTTGTAAGGCATAAAATACTGCGAGAACGATTTTTCTTCATACGGCTGAAGCCAAGTGAAATCTGGTTGGTTATCGGTATATACCCCTGTCATCAACTCGATGTAGGGACCATCTTCGTCTGTTAGATTCCGGTCCCATGCTTGGCCGAATTCGCCCTTTCCCCATGTCCATTGCTTTTTTCCAGGAGAGATGTGATGGTTGGCCACATGCAAAAGCCCGGCTTGTTTCATATGATCGTAACCACCTATGAAATTGTAATCCGATTTATAGGTCATATATGAAGTGGGGACAGGAATATTTTTGTATCGGGAGATATCTACACCTTCAGAATAATCCATTTTATAATAGGTGCCTGTAGCGACCGGGAAACGGGATACATCACGCTTTCCGTGATCGAACACAGCTGATACGTCTGGAGGAAAAACAGATTGTGTGTGCTCATGTACCGCTACGGCTGGATTGGCCCACCATAGAAACGTTTGAGGCTCGGCAGTCCGGTTGTATAGCTGGGCCTCAACTTTAAGGTATGCTTTATCCGGTTGTAGTGTAAAACCAGCTGTTACTTTCGTGCCGAACATACGATCAATTTCGCTCACCCATACCGTTGCGCTTCCGTCGTCATGTTCTTCCAACTTGTATTCAACGGGTCCATAAGTGTTGGGACGGTGATGCTGCGGCCAGTTGAACTCAATCCCTCCAGATATCCACGGCCCCAATAAGCCCACAAGTGCTGGTTTGATGACCCTGTTATAATATACAAAATCGTAACCGTTGGTCTTGTCGACCGCACGATAAATGCGGCCTCCCAGCTCTGGCATGATCTCAATGCGCAAATATTTATTTTCCAGAAAAACCATTTGGTAATTTTCAAGTTTCTTCTCATCCTCAATTTTATCAATTACCGGATGCGGGTACACTCGACCGGAGCTTCCCTGGTAGACACGTTTCTCCAGAAACATTGGATTTTTGTCGGGTTTGCCAATTCCATACGTGGGGATCTGCACAGTTTCCTCCCACACGCGTGTCCTAGCGTCGAAAATGCTCAATTCCATCACTCCCTCATAGTCGCCCTTATATTCAGAGCTTACAAGTAAGCGACATTACAGACAATTGACAATCCACTGTTTATGATGGATTATATACGTATTTCATCATTAGAGCCGCCTAAGGCTAGGAGATGGATAGATTATGAATAAGAAAGCTGATGGATTTGAGGGTGAAAAGTTATATGTCCTTCCACCCTATATGCTGGATAAATTAAATTTGAATCCGCTTACAAAAAATCTATATATTACGGATATAGGCTGCTTCAGCCATGCCCGCCATCATTTTCGTGAAAGAATGCACGGATGTGACTCTCATATATTCATCTACTGTGCCAGTGGAAAAGGTTGGATACGAACAAAGGATGGCCTAACGATTGACATGACGGAGCGGAGCTTTGCGTACATTCCCAGGGACATGCAGCATGCTTATGGGGCTGACGATGGAGATCCTTGGACGATTTACTGGTTTCATCTTAAAGGGGACCAAGTTGATGACTTTATGGCATTATTTGAACCTTTTAAAACGTATATTTCGATGGCCGCCAGTGATGAAGTCAAACTACTGGAGCTATTTCATCAGTGTTACGACCTTTTACTGAATAAATCATACTCCATCATACATTTAGTTCAAGTATCGCAAACTGTCCGTTATCTGCTGAGTTTTGTTGTATCCGTTGCATTTCGCAAGGAAGACAGTACGTACCAGAGTCATGTGGATAAAGCAACACGCTATATGAGTGAACAATTGGAATCCACCGTTTCGCTTGAGGAGCTTAGTCGGCATGTTCAGGTATCCAAGCAGCATCTGAACTTGATATTCAAGCAATCCACCGGCTACTCTCCTGTCGATTACTATTTAAGAATGAAGATACAGAGGGCCAGTCAGCTTTTAGATTTGACGAATGCTTCTATTAAAGAAATTAGCATACAACTCGGTTTTAGGGACCCTTACTACTTCTCCAGACTATTCAAAAAAATAATGGGCTGCTCTCCTTTGGAATACCGAAATAATTTGAAGGGTTGATCTATGTTCATCAGGAGCGTTCAAATTTGCCTCTATCGGGCTGCCGCAAGGTCACAGATCATTTACGAATCGGGGGTGCAAGGTCTATACTTAAGGTTAAAAAAGGAAGTTTTGTATGCTCCTCACGTTGAATCGTAGACTAAATGCAGCTATGCCGCTAATTACACCAATCAGCATTCTAATTGGCGTCCTAATCGGTACGCCGTTGTCAGAATATACCGAACTCTCTCCCTGGCTGTTTGCATTCATGACCTTCGCGGGCAGCATCAGTATGGGGTTTAAGGATTTTGTCCATGTGATAAAGCATCCTGGTCCGCTGATCGCCTGTCTGTTTATTCTTCACCTGGCCATGCCGCTTCTTGCCATGATGCTGGGGCATCTGGCCTTCAATGATGATCCTTATACGATCACTGGACTTATTCTTGGTGCGGCTATCCCTACGGGCATTTCCAGCTTCGTGTGGGTCAACATCTATAAAGGCAACACGGCGCTGACATTGGCGATCATTTTAATTGATACGATTTTGGCCCCATTTGCCGTTCCGGGCATCATGTCCCTGCTGATCGGAGCGGATGTGCAGCTCGATACCTGGGCGATGATGCAGAGCCTATTCTGGATGATTGTCGTTCCTTCGCTAATCGGCATGGTGTTGAACGAATGGACTAAAGGGAAGATCAAGCAGGTATGGGGACCTCGACTGGGCCCGTTCTCCAAGCTGGCTATGGCTCTTGTCGTAATGATTAACGGATCTGTCATCGCGCCTTATCTGGTCGATTTTAATCTCAAGCTTGTCGGAGTATGCCTATCCATAGTCGTCCTTGCTTCCACTGGATATGCAATCGGCTATCTGATATCAGGACTGATGCGGTGGAATAATGCAGACCGTACGGCGCTTGTCTTTAACGGCGGCATGCGCAATATTAGCGCAGGAGCCGTGCTTGCCATCACCTATTTCCCGGCCCCGGTAGCACTGCCTGTTGTACTCGGGATGATTTTCCAGCAATCCACGGCATCTCTGGTCGGATTTCTGCTGAGTCGTCGCGACCGCGGCAATGCCAAGGAAAGGCGCAATACGGCCTCTGTTTCTTAAGCAAAGGAGTAGCGACGGTTCCAGATGATAAAACTCCTCCTATGAGGAGGAGTTTTGGAAGGGCGTTTCTATACGTACATGGTTGGAAGCCTAACTTAAATATGCATGCGCAATCATGTAAATGTTCACTTTCCAATCATAACATCTCTATCAAAGTCTAAAACAGCTTTTGCGTAAGATTTTGAAATTGTGACTTCACTCCATCTTTCTGAAGTTCTGATTGTAACACCTGATTAAAGGTTTGAAGTGCACGCTGGAATTTATTTTCACCTAATTCCGTAATCCGAGTATACACACCTCGTCGATCATCCTCGCATGTATGTCTTTGTAAAGCCCCGCAGTTTTTGGCTTCCATTCTCACTACGAGTCTCGATGTCGCACTTTGACTTAATCCCACCAATTCTTGAAGCTGCTGCAGTCGCAATTTTTTTTCCTCGGAATGGGATATAAAACTCAAAACATAAAACTCCTTCAAGGATAAATCATAATTTTGTAGTAGAGCTTGTTCTAACTTATCATTTAAAGTGGAATGGATGTGAGACAAAGACAACCATACATCCAAAAGTTCGTTTTCATGTTGCAAGTTTAGACCACACCATTCTATATTGAAGTATCTCCACTTAGTTTAACCTATTGTATCAAGCTTAAATGGAATGGTCAAAACCCCTACAATATTTTAAATATTACAATCCGTCACCACCGAACTAGTATGCAAATGTAGCATAATGATTCTCGTTTCAGAGCGTCTACTTTATTGACAGTAGTTCACCTTAACTATCGTCCACGGATATTACATGGTTATATCTGTTGTTGGTTGAATGACAGGTTCATTCGAAATTGGTATTTACCACAAAACCAGCATCTTCTAAATAAGGTAGGCTAAATCCGCTTAACCCTAGGAACATATTATTCAAGTGGTTAGGTAAAAATTATTTTACATAATTTTCCGCATTGGCAAAGTAAAGATTACTTCAAGTGGATCTTTACCTTCGAAAAAATCTTCATACAATTTTCTGACTTCCATCGAATCTAATTCTTCTCCTTGCATGTTGATTAACCTATCCAACTCTTCTAAAATACTTACTTCCTTTGATGACAACACCTTTGACTTAATAAGCGTGTCTTTCATATTAGGAAGTAACCCTCTTGGCCAGCAATCCTCATACACACCTCTGTATGAATCATATAGGAAAGTGATCTGACTTATTCCCGCATATTTCCGAACGTGTGGATGCACTAATAATAAAAATTGAGCGATGATTTCAGAACGCTGGCTTATATAGTAGGCCTCTTGTACTTCCTTCATTAAGTAAGATTTGGCTTCTACAGAATTAGCAAGATAATTGATGTACATTCTTGAGAGAACATTTATTAAGTGTTCTTTCTCTAAATTCTCCTCCAACTTCTTAATTATTTCTTTTTCACTAATCCCCGCTTGAATAAATCCTATTAAACAAGCTGACATCCCTTTCACATTAACAGCTTGTTCAGCTATACATAATATATATTTACCAAAAATTTCATTGAGGTAGTTTTCACTAAATGTGTAAATGTCTAAACATTCAATGATCGTTTCTATTAGTAAAGCTTGATCATACTTATCTTCTATATGTGGGAGAAGGCCTATCATATGTTCAACAAATTCTTTTCCATAATACTCTAGCAAGCTAGGATTATATTTTATATTTTCTAATAGAGCAAAAAACGTTTGATATTCTTTTGTATCATTATTTTGTGTTAGATATTTGAACAGCTCATTAATATATTTAACTTTCTCGTCCACCAGACTTTCTCCCCTTCTATTGTTAGTGTTACTTAATTTAACTTTTTACACGACTTTATATCAAGTTAATGGAAATAAAAAAAATTTAACCATATAAAACCCTGCGCCATTGTACTACATGCCACTCAATTCCTTTGGGAGTTTGCCTATAAATAATTCGCATTACACCTTTGTTTCCATATTCATCTTGTATATATACATAATTCCACCCTTTGTAATTCTGCCCATTGCGCCTATTATCAAGAACATGATCGTTTAATGCCTCTAAACGCGCTCTAGCACTTTCGTCACCCCGAGCTTGCGGAAAATCATATGCCAACTGTTATCGATTGAAATAAACCTCTTAAGAATGCCCGTATAGTACATCAAGCAAAGTGCATAACTTCACCAAACAATCAGGATTGTTTTCGATTTGAAGTGTGTACCTTCTTCATTTCTTTTGCCACCACGGTCGATAACACAAGTACAGGTGAGCCTCGTCCATACCTAATTCCAGTGGTAAACATACTCTTAATGGCGAATAACGAGCTTAATATCAAACCAATCCCGAAAGGACAGGGCTAGTTGATTGTAGAAGTTCACTGCCACTCCACGATATTCAATAGCAAATTTGTCTATTGAAATTTGTACGTCATTCATGCGTTCCCCCACAGGCAAAACTTTTGATGGATTTTCCGCTCGTTTATAGAAAGGTGGGAGTTAGCGGCTAGCCTTACCACATGACCTACTCTTTATGTAAACTGGTCGTCACCAGATTTCCTTCTTCGGAGTAACAATTGCGATAATTGTACCGTTCTGTTGCTGACAAAATCAAAAATGTATTCGTTTTAGCCGCCTCTACTTTCATTGTCGCACGATTTATCCTAAATGATGCGCGTTGTTACCTTCTCATCTTCCATATCGGGGCGGCGTATTGTACGGTTGCGATGAATTTTGGTAAAACCGCGAGAAAACGAAGGTAACAAAAAGACAGGTGAATTATGGTATTATCTGACCATAATCAACTTGTTCAATGTAAACGGAATAGCGTTATTTAGGTTATAAAATTAAAGCATTTTGATGTGCGTACAAACATAATGGAGAAATCTTTATACAAGTATTACATTGGTTATATGTTTTATGTGTTCTTGAATGAATAGATGACTTACTTGGCAGTGGGTGGGGTCTTTTTGAGAAGCCGCCGCCTGTATGTTTGTATTGTTCAGCATATAGCGGCGGATATAAAGAAACCACAACACGGGCGAATAGCCCGTGTTGTGGAGTTGTTAATAGTGTTTTTCATGAATTTACACAAAGCAATTAAATCTTTAACTTTTAAAAAATTTGAGATATTTAGTATTCTTTGGACTTCCAAAACATCTACCTTCTGATTTCCTATTGGCGATGATGAAAAATTCTTTCGCTGTTTCTAAATCACCTAGTTCGAAAGCAACTTTTCCAGAAATAAATTCCTTATCACCCGAATCTATGCGATCAAATCCAGTTAAAAATATTTTATCTGCCCACACCTTTGCTTTCTTAAGATCATTTATAATTAAACAAGTAGCAACGACATCCTTTACCAGATGATAGCTTTCTTCACAATATATACCCTTTGGGTCGGGTATTAAATTCCAAGCCTCTTCTAACAACAAAATAGAATCTTCATGATTACCATTATTAAATTGTTCATCACTTTTATTCACAAGACTTTCAAACTTTTCTTTGATAGGTGATTGCAAAGTAGCCATATTTATCCTCCTCAAATCATATCTTTAATCAATTCAAAATACTTATCATCTTCACTAAAAAAAATTTTATATCCTTCTAACATGTAAGTTCTTAATAGGTAGTCCTTAGCTTTATCAAGCTCCCCACACTCGAACAAACTCTCTCCAAGTCTCAGTAAAATAAATGGATTTGAAATCCCATCTGGACAGTTTAAAGCATTATAAAAATTATTTCTTGCCATTTCATAACTATTGTTATGAAAATAAGTGTCGCCTAACGCTGTATAAATCCATGTACTTGTTTCCCAGTTGTTCTTCGGTAACGGAACCAATTCCAGAGCGGCTGTATAGCTCTCAATAGCCTTAATAATTTGTCCTTTTTCAGTTAAAGCATTTCCCTCTTTACACAGTTGTAAAATTTGCTCATATACTTGATCATCTAGTTCCAATATCAGTTCCTCCAAATGATTATTTATCTGGTGGCAAATAGGTTTCATTTAACTTCGCACCTGCGGATCGGTTCAAACTATAATGATCTAACACATAATTATCGGAGTCAAGCATCCATTCCCTAACTTCTGGGGACTTTGCACCATAATATCTCCCCTTACTGTTCCACCATGAGACAGCGTCAGTTAGATGAGCCATATCTGCTTGATCTAGAGGATACCATTTTCCGTCACTTGCCATAAATTCCATATCTCCATCACGTGTTGTTCGAATTTTTGGTGGAACTTCTTTCTTCATTCGATCTATTACTTCTTTACCTGTTCTAGAATTTTTTCCAGGTGTATCCCCCATATACTCTAAACGTTTTGTGAGGCCACTTGGTTCAGGTAAACCTACTTCTTTGTTACTTGCATACCCCCCGTCAGGGCGGTGCCATCTTCCGCTTGTATCTTGATAATAACCCTCAGGAACATTACCCGTCCCCTTAGAAGAATGGCCCTCCTGTTTATGCGGTGATCCTCCTGGTGAAGCACCGTCATCTTTAGAATGCTTCTTTCCTTTCATTCCAACAATAAACGTTAATGCTGCATCTACTAACAAATGGGCATTTTCTTGTTTGGAGCTGTTTTTTACTTTTTCATAAGCAGCATCTGGATCCGTTATGACTTTAACTATTTTATCTGCTACGTCTTGTTTTCCTTGGAAGTTATCGGCCACCATTTGAAGAATATCTAGATTAGGAAAGTTACGTATTCGCTCCCATGTCGCCTCTACATTTTCATGAGCAGATTTTTTGATTTCATTGAGCACAATCCGCTCGGTCTTATCCAGGTCTTTCATAAAAGGACTTTCCCTATACGGCCCATACTCTTTTCTATAATCGTCAATTGAATTCAGAAAATCAATTAGATATTTCTTTTGTTCCGTCGTGTATCCTTTCATATCATCCCGATACTTGGAACTCATCAAAGCTCTGTCACTATATCGAAAATGATTCTCTGTCTGCCGTTGATGTTCCATCAATGCCACTATATCTGTGGAGAGATCCTGATTATTATAATAAGCATCCAGCGCCTTTTCAAACTGTTGATCCACATTTCTTTGATACCATCGTTCCCGTATATCAGAAGGAACTTCGCTATAGGCTTGGACGGAAGCCTGATTGACTCCCTTTACATAGTTGATGAAGTCATGTATGGATTGGATTTCTCCATACCCTCTGGCACTCGTCCATACCTTACCAATAAATCCCATCGTCGCATGCCGTTCACGAGCCCTCTGTTCCTCCGCGTGCGCATGTAAGGTTTGAGCAGCAACCTTGGCCGTCTTCCCCAACACCACTCCCCAACCATGGGAAGGGACGCTGGCAATCATGGACAATCCTGCTGCCGCATATTTAACTATGGATGACGGTCCAGAGGAAGCCACTTCGGAACGAATCGAAGCTATTTTTTGACTTGCTGCTTTCGGTATGGCACCCAATACAGGAATAGACGCAGCCACATCACATACTTTCTGAGCTAATCCCAATACACCATCGAGTAGACTAGCCTTCGGTGAATTGGGAGTGCTTGGGGTTGTCTTAACAGCTCCCTCGTCTTTACTTGTAACACTCGAATTGGAGTTTCCTCCTGTACTGCTGTTTGCTGCACTTTTCGCCGCCTGCGCCTCCGCATAAGCTTTCATAGACATTAGTGGTGGTTCCCAAATCGGTGCTAAATCTGCTACAAAAACCGGCCTTTTAACCGTGCCTTCCAACTGTACTTTAGCGGACCGTATATCCGTTTCTCCATCCAACACCAAGCTGCTGCTGCCCGCTTTGAAATAAATAGCCTCGGCAGCTTTAATATTCAGCTCCCCGTCTGCATGCAAGGAGAGCGTCTTACCTGCCGACAATGACAATTCATGTTCACTAACGACCTGAATACCCGAACCATTCATTGAAATGTGAACCTGTTCCGATTTAGCCGTCACCTTCAATTCACTGGCACTCAGTTTGATGTCCTTGCCATGAGGAGTCCCCCAATACTTGGTGGCTGGATCAGTGAGCTTGGGGGACGAGCTTCGCCCTTGTCGTATGGAACTTGCCGCATATCCATCCGCCTCCTGCTCTGTAGGGAAGCGGACAGATACTGTATCTCCTCGTTCCGGCATGACGTACCAACCGCTATGTCCTTCGGCGGTATAACTGCTGGCATATGGAAACCACCACGCCTTATCCCGATCTTGTTTTTCATCCACTGTAAGATGAACACGGATTCGGCCTGATTCAGCTTCAATTACACGTCCTTCGAGTGAAGCTCCTGTGAGGTGGGGGCACAAAATTTCTGTTTGCTGAATTCCCTGTTCGTGAACCAGTTCGTATTCGTGTAATAGCAACCCTTTCCGCAATTCAGAAGTGACTTCTGCCACCATCCATTGCTCACCATTCCAATTCGTGAGGTCTCCGGGCCTGGCAAGCGTTTCACTCTCCATCATGTAGCTGAATTCCGCTATCCTTTTCGGATCAAAACTACGTCGAGTACGGTAAACCGGATGCTTCATCTCAACGTACTGTCCCTCAGGCATACCAAACCAGAATTTAGGTCCATTCAATGAGATCTCTGGGATCAACACCGTACCAAACCGGGAAGCCATCCGTTTGAGAAAGGCCCAATCCGTCTCTCGATATTGTAAAGTAAATTCATGCAAGATAGTACTATCTGTTATGTTATCAATAACATCGGCCTGATTGTACTTCTGAATGATTTGCTTGATCAAATTTCCGTAGGGCATTAAGGTATCCTGATAAGACCGGGTTGCAGGTGTGATATCCAACTGAATCGTATGAGAAACGGCTTCAAGCTCCACATAATAGATGCCACGCACCATCCGTGTTTCTGCATGGACCAGTAAACCATGGAACAAAATGCGTTCAGGCTGACCATTCTCTGTTTTGGTACGGATAATGACCGGTTCGTTATCCTGATCCTGTTCTATGTAATGATCTCTCTGCTCTTCATCTAACCATCCACTGATCTTTAACCGGGCATGGTCATTTAATTTTCGTTCAATACGCAGTTCGCTTATCGTTTGAAGAGGATATGGACCTGTACATTCCAACTCCGTATACGTTAACAACTTTTGTGTGTGATTCAACTTGTACCTCCTTACTCCAGCGTCTGGCCATCGTCTGTAATCCGAATCATTCCCCCGTATAGGCACGCATTCGAGCATTGATCCAGCAAGGCTGGTTCTCCCTCCACAAGCACATCACTTTTGCCGCCGATCCAGGGTCCGGTGATGACCGGAACACAGTTCGCTTTTTTCACCCCGTAGATATCCACCATGTCACTGCTTTTGACCGCTGGATTAGCTGGACAGGAGCAACGACCGAAATTGCTGATATGGGTTCCTGGCAAGTAATCTCCAACGTTCATTTGCGCTTTCTCTTTTACATATACTCCGTGACTGAACGGACGTTTGAGACGTGTCGGTTGCGTACCAAAGCTACAGCTTAAGATCGCCCCAGCAACAACATATCCTTGTTTACTTCCCCGTCCAGCTTGAATAGGTTCCTTATCGGAATGAGACTTATTTGCCATTCTTCTATCCCCCCTTTCATTCCTTTCTTAGTTCGTCTTCACTTCACTGCCCAGAACATTTGTCATTCCGCCCAGCGATACGGTGCTGCCTTTGCTCGTCATTTGAATTTCATCCCCTGCTGTGATTTTCACTTTACTGCCGGAATGAATGGAGATATTTCCTCCTGCTGAGAAATGAATCTGTTTGTCGCTTACAATATGAATACCATCTTTCTCATTTAACTGTATATACACAGTTCCCTCCTTACTTGTGATTACAATTTCATCGGGAGTTAATTTGATTTCCTTACCGTGGGCCGTACGAAATAATTTGATGTCGGGATTAGCAAGTGCATGCTGCTCTACACTCTGATTCTTTTGGCGCAAAGATGTACTTGCCATGCCTTCTTCTTCCCGATGGGCAGGGAAATAGAGTAGCACGGTATCTCCCAACTCAGGCATCACGTACCATCCGCTATGTCCTTCCGCAGTATAAGGAGAAACATACGTGAACCAGTGGGCTTTCGTAGGGTCTTGAACGGCATCTATATTCAAATGTAATTTGATACGATCTCGCTCTACCTGAATGACTTTACCTGGTAAAGACAGACCAATAAGCTGTTCGTTAAAAACTTCCTTGTGCCTCAACCCCTTGTGAGAAGTTAAGGTATACACGTGCTGTAGCACACCCTTTTGCATGTGAGTATCTACCTTGTACACGTACAAGTTTTTACCTTTAAAAGTAACGGTGCTGCCTAACTCCAAAACTTGCTCCGCCTCAACCAGATAATCAATAAAATCATGCTCGTTTACATGTGCTGTATCATTGCCGTTAAAATAACGATAATCCGCGACTCGTTTACTGACGGTGTAATGATAATTCGTTAAATCAAGTCCTGACTGGGTCTCCGCAACACCAAAATAACACTTCGGCACATCAAACACTGAAGCAGGCGTGAGTGAAGTATGATAACGCGAAGCGATTCGCTTGAGGAACTCCCAATCTGTTTCACGATATTGGACCGCTATGCGACCTAAAGCTGCTCCCCCTGTAGCCGAATCAATAATGTCAAAACCGGGATAATCCCCACCTACAGCCCGCAGCAATTCCCCTACCTTCATATTTTTATCCTGAAAGGACCTGTCTTTTTTGCGAATATCCAGTTTATACGTGTGTGATATAGCCTCGACCTCCAGGTAATACACATCTCGGACAGCTTTGACTTCCATATGAAGTATCGTTCCGTTAAATAGCGGTGTTGGTGTTCCTGCCTCATCCAATTGTGATACACAAACCGGGGAATCGGCTTCGATCAATTGAACATAACTGTCCTGTAATTCTTCAGGTAAAATAGCTGTAAAAGAGAGCCGGGTGTGCTCATTCAACCGCTTGGTCATACGCAATTCCTGAATACTCACCAATTCAAATGGCGAAATTTGCAGCCGATCATATGTAATGTTAGTTAATGTCATAAGGGTTTATTTTCCTTTCGATCAGACTCGATTTTCAACGTTAGCAGCATACTACGGGCAACGGGCTTCCAAGTCACCATTTCTTCTTCCGTACAGTTAAACGCGCACATTAGCACCCGTCCTTCCAATACTGTAAAAAAAGATAAATTATACATACGTGCATTCCATACAGGCGTCATGAATTCGCAGTATCCTATTCGCTTCTCTCCTACCTCCAACACTTCATGGCCAAACCATTCGGTCAACTTCTGGGTTTGTTTTACCACCAGAGCCATCTCATCCGTAAAGTCCTCCAACTCTTCTGTTTGCAACGGGCTTTCGGTATGCTTGAAGGTTAAGTTAATCGTGCCTGCCTCATTAGTGAAAATAAAATCTGGGCGATGATGAGAAGGATATTTTAATAGTTGCTCATCAATTGGCATATCCCGAAAGCTCTTTGGCATTGTTATACTGATACGTTCATCCACTAAATACCGCTGAGCAAAAACCAAACTTTCCCCTGCAAGCTGCATGAATGTTTGTAATGTTTGCCCAAACGGCTCCTTCTCGTGTGCGTGACTTAAAGCTTCATCCTCAGTTAAGGATGGATTATTTTCGGCATTTTCTGATCTTACCGTATGTAGCAAAGAAACAATTTTCTTATCCAAATGTTCCACAAATATCTCCTCCCATTTCGTTACTGCATATCGACTTCCTGAAAGGAGATACCACTCGTTCCCCTCCGCAACAGACTTTCTGCTAATGCCAAATTTACTAATGTACAGGTTTCACGCAAACCTTGAACTTGCAATAAGGGCCTTCCCTCGGTGCGCTCTCGATCTACTACCAACTTCATCAATGTTCCTCCGGGATGAAATGTACTTAGCTCACCTACACAGTTCACTAAAGGGGGCTGAATCATCCAGTACAACTTTTGCTGAGAACGTTCCATATCCCGAAACAAAGCCATACGACTGAAGAGGCTCGGCGTATAGACCTGTAACAACTCATGTACAGAATCAGATACCATCATCCTCGAACCCATCAGAATATCAGGGTAAACCGTGTAATCGTGACCCTTGACCTTAAACTGTGCAGCATAAGAAGAGGGCCATTCCGTCCAATTATTAATATTTACCATCTCTGCATTGGCCTCTTCGTCCCATATGGGAACAGCAGCATACAACATCCGATCATCGTGTTGACAAAGAAAATACTCCACTATGCCACGTCCCTTCCATTGCGTCTGTCCCACATGGTTTCATCCAAATGAAGTTAGATCCCGGGCAATTGGATGCACGCCTAAACTAAATCGGGTTCCATCCAGCACCGCCCCTTCGAAACAGGCACCCTCTATAGCTGCACCAATGAAGTCGGCCCCCTGCAATATAGCCCCGGTGAAATCTGCATCCTGTAAGTAAGCGCCCTGAAATGTGGCTCCTGTAAGATCTGCTCCTGCAAAACTTACGGGTTGAAAACCAGGTCTCTCCCATCGTTCAGATTGGTATATTCCAGGTACAGCTACTGCATCTCGAAAAGAAGCTTCTCTTAAGTTGGCTTTTTCAAAACGAGCTTCTTGAATCAAACAATCGCTAAAATCAGCCTCTTGTAAATATGCTTTATACCAACAGGAACCAATCAAATTGCCCCCCGTAAAATCACTATTTATAAAGGAACTTTCACTCAAATCAGCATATTGTAGACGTATTCCCTCATAATTTCCTTGAGACCCGTCGATCTTGCGGAAAACTTCATGTATGTAGTCGTAGGGCTTTTTTTCCTCTAGCCAGTCTTTAATCACAATGGAATCTTTGACACGCACATCTCGTTTATAAATGACTTCACTTCGATCTAAATATTCTCCGACTCTCAGTTCGAATACATCTTCCAACTGTATTTCATGAGCAAACTGAATATCATCGAACCATTCTTCTGTGATACTAAAACGCGCCAAGGCAATGATATATTGATGAACATATACTGCCGCATGCAATTTCATCCTCTGAATATCATCTAATCCGATTCTTCCGCCGTATTTTTTGGCCTGCTTACTTAATTCCATCTCCCACTCGTCCAAATAGTGAAATGCCCAATCTGCATCATAGGTATCTCGACAAGTATGGAGATCCATAAACCATCTTTTATCCATCGCCTCCACTAAATAGGTCGCCCTTCCGTTTGCTAATTCGGTACGAAGCATGGAATAAGATATATATCCCAAGGCGTGTTTATTACCTTCTTGCTGCATCAACTTGACTTTCTCAAATATCTGCTCCAGTGAATTGCAAAATGCCTTAGCCAAGGCATGCTTATAATTTTGGAAATAGACTTCCAATGCGAATAACATTCGATGTTTTAGGGGTTCATAGATCTCATTTTTAAAATGTCGAAAAACTTCTTCACGATTCACGCTCTATCTCCTTTCTAGTCGTCACATTACATAGGCTGCACGTCTCAAGTAGTTGATATGTGAAATCATAATTTTCAAGGGTATATTTAACAGTAAATCATCCTTATGTATGTATCGGACAAATTAGTGATTTTGTTTACAGAAAGAACCATAACTGTGTTCAATGGAAAATGGGTAGGTTCACAATCGAACCCACCCATTCGGAGAAATTAAGTATTAATATTTTTTATTATTTTCATTATTAGTTTCTCTTTTTCAATTCTGTTCAATGATCATCTTATAGCTCTTATCTTTTTTGATCAGGCCGTTTTAATTATAATCCGGCGTTTTCTATGACAATAAATAGAGAGTATCAAGAAGGCTATCTACTTTACTTTTGTGAGCCTGGTTGGGGAGGGCTGAACAATCGGTCAAAGCGGCGCATCAATCCTTCAAGCGGACCAACAGGACGCTGAGCAAACAACAATCCCAGCAACAGTGTTGCAACCGCGATCATTACGTCGCCATACGGGACTTCGTCCAGACTGTGCCCAATCTTTGTTAGATCGAGAACCCATACCACTACAAATTGAATGGCATACATGGTCAGAGACACACGGCCGACTCCTGCGAAAGGCATTAATACAGTGGGAGCCTTTTTCGTTACGAGGCACGCAACGCCCAATACCAGGAATGAAATGCCTAATCCTATCATCGTCTGGAATGTCGAAGCGGTGTGCGGAGCCGACTGCAAAAGCATATGCCACATCGGTAATTCCGTATTAAGCGGCCAAATGGCGTATTCATCTGGTGGCTGCATAGGAGCAACCCCTTGCACACTTATCAGCCATTGTTCAAAGTGAACTCTCCAATTCGGAAGTACAAAAGCGGCCAGTGCCTTGCCAATAACAAGCATCACGATACCGCTGCCTGCGAGTGAGAGGGCTGTGCGTAATTTGGTGAGGTCAAAGCGGCCAATCGCCATGCCGGCAACAAATGCAGGCATCAAGGCGAGAGCAGACATCGGACCTCCCGCGATATCATTAAGAAGATAAGCTTTCGAGAAAATGCTTAATCCAAGAATCATTAGCGGCGGGGTTGTGACGAGCAACACTGCTGCTGTTGTAACAATTGTGCGGGGCGAACGGCGAAATAACATGAGGGCCAACACAAACATAGCTGCATAGGCAGGCAAAATGATGCCATATGAAGTGTTCAACATAATTAGCAAATAACCAATAATATCAACAAATACTGCACGGGCCAGCATGCGTGCACGAAAAGCGGTCACCTCTGCTCCCCGATCCATCATACGCTGTCCCATGATCGAATAAGAAATCCCGCCGCACAACACAAATAAGAGGGTGGTCGTTCCGGAAACGAGCGCAGAAACGTTTGGGTTCGATCCGAAGTGCTGCAAGTACATTCCCAGCACCGCCAATCCTCGTACTGCGTCAAGTGCAACAAGACGCCCGGTGCCCCGCCTTCTCTTCGACTCTTCTACAGAGCTTCGAGAAGGAATATCGGTGTGTGTATCGTCGTAGGTTGAATTGGATATACCTGCTGTATCTACTGCTTTTTCATCCAATTTATTAGCAACCGTCTTTTCATTTACTTGATTTTCATTCAACTGGCTGTTTACGGAAAAAGCTCGTTTTTTAATCTTTGTCTCTTCCTCATACTCTCTGACGGATCTCCTCATCAGTTTAATACTGCTTAGCAACTTGCATTCCTCCCTGAAAATCCTGAACTCGCATTTTTCATCAACCCGCATGTTCAGGATTGATGTTACGCTGTAGTCCAATATAGCCTACAGATGTCGCTAAAGTTTGATCAAGTTGCAAACAAAATGTCACAACGGACGAAACTGGTTTATCACAAAAAAACAACCTTATTTGCAGTTGATCACTGGAATAAGGTTGTTTTCAATATCATTAAAATTCACTCACGATTTGCCAGGGACGGCATTAAAAATTGAATTGGCCAGCAAACGGAATTGCTGCTGCGAATGAGCGCCATTGGTTAGATCATTAGAAAAAACAGTAAGATTCTTTTTGTTTTCCTTATAAGTGAAGGCCATGATCTTTCCTTTTGCAGCATCGTGACCTGGCCACCAGCCCGCTTTGAAGAAGTTTTCTTTATTACTAATGGTTGCAAGAACTTTTGCGGCTTTAGGTAGTTTCGTAATGTAAGAACCTGTAACGGTGTAGAAGTACTCTTCGTTATCGTAAGGGGCTGTAATCGCATTATCCTGTTTGACATTCGCCAGGAAGACCCCTTCGTATCTTTCCCATGTTGGTCCAGCAAACGAAAATTGAGGACTCCAGTTTTTCACATTAACCATCCCCATATTTCCATAAGCAATGAAGGCTTCCCTTTCTCGACAAGTTTATCGGAATCGAATGTATTCACAAGCACATCGGCATGCTGCTGATCATCGGTCACTTTAAAACCGAGATTTTTGAGCACATAATCCGGTTCGCCGAGAGCAGCTGCCGTAGAAGGTTTAAGAACTTTGCCAACGGGTTTGTTATTGCCGCATGCCATTATATCAAGATCGTATTTTGAGGCCAGCGGGTACAGATCATCATAGGCGACTGCAAAGTCACCCGCTTCATATCCTGTTCCGCTTTTAGATAGCATCGTGACCACTTTGCCGGATTTAAGCAATTCATTAACGGTTTAGATGGCATCGTTATTGGTGTTTCGAATTAAAACATAGGCAGAATGATTCGGCATTTGTGTTGCCGGAATCGATACGGAAGTCACCGGAGAGGTTTTGCCCTCAAACACTCCAGCTTCTCTAATCACATCACATTCAAATCCTCGTAGGACTGGAAAGTCCTGCACAATCTCGCCAGCTACGGAAGCATAATCTGAGACGTTAATACCATCATATAAAACCATGTTTGCAATGCCGTGTTTTGCCTGGTGCATATTTATGATAAATGAACCTGCAGGGTAGGTCTTGCCAGCAGCACTTACAGTTTTTGTCGAGCGTTCAACCTTTACTCCATTGCGGATAAAATATTCAATCATCCGGTAGGCTTCCAGCGGATTTTTTTGAAGACTTTTATCGGTCGGCAAAACGTAATACTCAGGGAAAAAATTCTTATTACCGTGACGCGGGCGGCCAATGACTTGATTTTTGGCATTCATTCCATGCTTATTTTCTTTATATCTGAGCCCTTCGGAAGTTTAAACCTAGCTTTAATTGTTCTTTTCTTCGTCATTGATGCCACATTGCTATCCAATTTCAGTGTCGGGGTATTTTTAACCTGCGTTGAAATTGCTTTTGTTGGTTGACTCTGTTTATCGTTCAACAACGTGCTTTTGCGCGTTGCGCAGCATCAGCCATAACCATGTGCGGAGCAGTGATTTCCAGAAGCATGGCGGTGGATATGGTTAACGCCAAGCAGAACTTTACTATCGGTTTTATACCCATTCTTTTTCCCCCTATTTATAACCGGAAGACCATGTTATGCTCTTCTTTATTCACCAAGAGCATTTACAGACTATTGTGCGGCAAATACGATTTTATATATGGTAGTCCTATTCAAAATCTGTTTGTTGCTTTTTTCCGGAAGGATTGTCTGTCATCGAATGAGAAGCGTCGGAGTTTATGGTACTTTGCACAAATTGCTTCAAATCAGTTCGACTTTTTACATCCAGAACAGCCGCTTTGCCCACATAAGTTTCTTTTAATAGCTTCATTGGCGGTATTTGTTCATTTCCCTTTAACGTACTTTGATACCCTACCGAAGCCAAATTCCACATATCGGAGACTGACAAATTGGTATCGATATACGGACTGATTTCCTCTAGAATGGAAGGAAGCTTCATAATGGAAGTCGTTGTTTTGACCTTCTCGGCTAATGCCGTTATAAATTGGCGCTGTCTTTCTGTTCTGGAATAATCGGACATGGCATCATGACGAAAACGGACATATTGAAGCGCCGTTTTGCCATCGAAGTGCTGCTGTCCCTGCTTCAAATCAATATCATACTCATGCTGATCGGCTTTACTCTCATAGTGCATACCCTTTTCGACATAAAAATCGAGCCCGCCTACCGCATCGACGAGTTTAATAAACCCTTGGAAGTCTGTATATACATAAAATTGAACTGGCACCCCCAGCAATTCGCTGACAGCTTTCATCGCCGTATCGGGTCCATGCGTAACAGCGGTATTAATTCGATTTTTGCCGTACCCGGGAATATCCGTATAGGTGTCTCGAAGAATCGAAAACACATGGATACGCTTATCAATAGGATTCAACGAAACGACCATCATGCTATCGGACCTGGGTACACTCCCCTTGTTGTTCTCGCGGCTATCCACGCCCATCAGCAAAATATTTACAGGTTCGGTTCCCTTCCACTCCGGAACTTCCAGTGCTTCGACTTTATCAGTGCTTACTTTAACAAATGGGGAGTTGTCCGGAGTTTTGCTAAGTCCTGCTAATCCCTTGTAAATGGAAAAGAAATAATAAAAGATAAAGCTTACAGCAGCGACCACAAGTAATAACGTTATAATCAATATCCTCTTTTTCCTCTGTGTCATGTCATTATTCCTTTCCAAATGATGAATGCGCCTGCCTCTTTCCGTATTTAAGATTTTTGCAAGGCTGCTACGAGGAGTGAAGTGTAATATCGGCTACCATCTGGTTTTAAATGGACGCCATCTCTATAAAAGTATTCATCTTTACCTACACTGGCCGAATACCAGTCCACCACGCTGACGTTACTGTATTCACCAGCGACCTGTGCAATCGTGTCATTCACCGCATCCTGCCAGCCCTTCGGCACCCGGGTGGTGACCAAGAGTACCTGTCTGGCTTCAGAAAGGGATTGCAGTACGTCCCGCAATTGGTCTTTGCTAAATGGACCGTTGGTGCCGAGTTCGATAATAACCTGTTCTCCCAGTTTGCCTTGAGCGGCTAATTCATTAATGACTTTTACAGCTTGAGACATCTGACGGCCAACCTTGCCGTCCACCATCATATTCGGAAGCTGCTCTTTTAAATAAGACTCAATTCCGACCGTAACCGAATCTCCAATCATTGTGACGCCCTCACCGGTGAAAGAAACGGATGATTGAGCTTTTTTTCCGTTGGTGTCGGAAGCCCCATGCTTTTGGGCAGCAGCCTGCATCTTATCAAGATTGTATAAAGAAGACTCCTTACTGCGAGATTCGTTATCAACCGAATTTTGCTTTGCGTGCATATGGAGGCCTATAGCTCCTAAAGCGATAAGGAGAATTGCAAATCCCCCTAATGTGCTTACCATCCATCCATTTTTTTTGTTCATATCTAGTTCATCCTTTCCTTTAACATGCTAGTAGGTTTTATCTTGTTTGATAGCATCAATCACAAACGAGGCATAATACTGAGCGCCTGCTGGTTTCAGATGAACACCATCTTCATAAAATAGATCGTTGCGATTTTCGCTAGCTGAATACCAGTCGATAAGCCGGACATTTTGAAATTCATCAGCTATTTCTCGCAGACTGTCATTTACGGTATTCTGCCATCCTCTCGGTACTCTGGTCGTTATCAGATAAATTTGCTGGGAGCCCGGCAGTGAAGCCAACAACGACTTCAGTTGACTCCGGTTAAAAACGCCGTTGGTGCCGAGTTCAATAATAATTTTATGGCCAAGCTTGCCCTGTGTTCGCAAGTTATCAAGTACATCACCAGCCTGTGACATTTGCCGTCCCACCTTTCCATCAATGATCATACCGGGAAGCTGTTTTTCGAGAAACGGGGCGGCATCCAGAATGACAGAATCTCCAATCGCCGTGACCCCCTCTCCTTCTACGGAATGGCCTGTATTTTCATGATTTTCATTGGAACGGTCGAATTGTTGCTTTTCCGTCTGGACGGGTTCCCGGCCTACAGCTGCTGGCACATCAGGTACAGGATCTGATGAATCCGTCTTCCATGAAGTCAGGACCAGAATAATGGCGATTACAATGACGACAAGGCTTAGTTGGCTGCCAGCGCCTGACCTGCGGAGTGTTTTTAAACCGGCCCAAAAGGTCCCGCGGCGGATAGGCTCTTCGATATATCTGTAGGAAAGACCCGACATTATGAAACTGGCCGTTACTTGCAGAGCAATACGCATATAGTTGACATCTTCGGTATTTACCAGCGGGCTTGATAAAATAATGATCGGATAATGCCATATATACAGACTGTAAGATCGCTTACCGATCCAGCTTAGAGACCGGCAACCAAGCAATCGCTCCAGTCGGTTGGCCGGATGAACTAGTACAGCAATGACAATCGCCGTAATTAGTGATAAATAAAGAAAACCGCCCCGATACAGCGAATCATCATACTCATTGGTCTGACCGATCAGGATAAACAGCATTACAATGCCCAGCACGCCAGTCATATCCAGCATGGTCCGGGCCGAAGAAGATACATTATCGCTCAGTCTCCAGCTAGGCCAGATTACCGCCAGAGCCGCTCCGATCAAAATGGCAGACGCCCGCGTGTCCGTTCCGTAATAAACCCTGCTCGGATCGGTTCCGGGTTCGTATATAATGGCCATTGCTACGGCGGATACGATGGCGCAAACCAGAATGTATAACATCAGTCTGCCTCGTCGCGGTGCAAAGCACAGACCAATCAGCAGAACAAGCGGCCAGATTACATAAAACTGTTCCTCAATGGAAAGCGACCAGAGGTGCCCGATTGGAGAAGGTGGGCCAAAGCTCTCAAAATATGAAACATGATGAAAAATGAGATACCAGTTGTTTACGTAAAAAAACGAGGATACAAAATGGCCTCCTAATGCCTGTAATCTGGAGAAATCGGTAATTAAAAGCCACAATGCCACTGCAGTCAGCATAAAGATCATTGCCGGCAGTAGCCTGCGTATTCGTCTTATCCAAAAATGCACAATGGAAAAACCGCTGCGCACCCTCCATTCGAAAAGGATCTGATCCGTAATCAGATATCCTGACAGAACGAAGAAAATCTCTACCCCCAGCAGCCCACCCTCTGCCCATCTGAAATGAAGATGATAAGCAATAACAGCAAGCACGGAGATGGCCCTTAGCCCATCCAGACCAGTCATATAACGTTTTATTGGTTGATTCAGGTTCAGATTCCGGTTTCCATTCACTATGGTCCATTCCTTGTCCTTGTAGGCTAATGATCTTGCTTCATTTACTATAGAAAAAAGATGTCGCGAAAGTTTGATCAACATGTAAACAAATTGTCACAACGGTTGCAAAAAGAAAAACCTTATTCCGGCTGAACAACCGAAATAAGGTTTTTGAGATATACAAATATGGCGATCATCATCGCTATTTTAATTCAATGATCAATGACTCCTTGCTAGGAGAATCCGTTGACGCAGTCTGCGAGGAATCCAATTGTTTTTGTCCTTGAAGCAGTACACTTTTATTGTTCGGATGCCAGTATATATGCGTCGGCACAATTCCGCGATACACCGGTTCCTTATACAGTATATTTCTTCCCTGCACCTTGCCTACGTAAGTAACATTTTGATCATACACAGTGTATGCGATATTTTTCCTGTCAGGCGAGAATTCAAAATCAAACACTTTTTCCAGAATGACGGAGAGCTCGCCGTTTCGCTGATCATATTCGTACAATGAACTATCCGTTCCGAGAAACACAAACTGGTCGTTATTCATCCAGGCTACTGAATCTCCGCCAATTTGACGCTCGTATTGAAATTCAATATTCTTCCCGGAAACCTTCCCCACGGTAAGCACCTTTTTCTGACCTTGTTTTACACGAAATAACTGCAGCAGTACGCTGCGGCCATCATTTGAAATGTTAACACTCAAAAGCGTGTCTTCCTTTATGATACCCTTCAACTGATATTTGTCGGAAGTTTGAGACCCCATATCGTAGATATACAGGCTATCAGCTCCATTATCAAGCGGGTTTTCTACCAGGTAGCTGATATACGAACTGTTGGCCGACCAGGAAACATATTGTACATAAGACTGGTTCCTAGTGTTGATCCTGTCTATTTTCTTTTCCTTGCCATCCTGCAAGGAAATAAGCTCTAAGGTTGTCTCCGAGGAAGAAGGGGAAACTTCGCAAATATATTTCCCATCGGGAGAAAGTATCGTATTGGAAGTTACATTGCCGATTCCGGGTATGGGCTTGCTCTGCTCATACGGATAAGTTAAACGTTCCAACGTACCTCGCTTCAGTATGGTCATGGCCCCGAACGATGCGATGACGGCATTTCCAGACGTCCAGCCCAGCAGCTGTCCCGTATTCGCAAAACGATCCGGAAGGCGATATATTTTTTGAACCTGAAACGGACGAGAGTTTTGATCGGCACTGGAAACTTCATTACTGTCAGCGATGACGACGGTCTCTGTTTTTGGTTCTGAACCGCATGCTGACAGCAGTGATACCACGAGAGATACGACCAGCAGCATTACAACATATTTATATTTATTACCCATTATTTATTCTCCGTTCCCCGCGGTTTCCAGAGCTTTAAGTTCCAACGTAACGATGGTTTCATTATGCTCGTTGGTAATCATGATGGAACCCGCAAATTCTTCAACGATGGATTTCACAATGCTGAGCCCCAATCCTATACTGCCTTCTTCTGCGCTGTCGGAATGAGCCAGATAAAATGGCTGTAACAAGTGTGACAGATGTTCTGCCTCAATCGGATCGCTTGGATTGCTGAAGATCAGGCGGATCTTTTCTTCTGCCTGTACTGCTTTTACCGATACTACCGAAGACGGCAAACTATATTTAATCGCATTATCTATCAAATTGATAAACATCTGTCTAATCCTGTCCCCATCAGCCAACATGAACAATTCCTCATTGATCTCATATTCAATGGTCTTTTTATAACGCTGCGCTCGGATCATCATCGATTCACACACATCCTGCAGGATCAGCCCAATATCCACCCGATCAAGCTCCTTGAGCATAATATTATTGCGTGAAACTTCCAGTAGTTTTAACACCATCGCATGCAGGCGCCTGCTCTCCTCGATAATATGACTCATTCCTTTGTCAAAAAAAACACGGTCTTTCTCACCGTTCAGCCTGATCAACTCCGCATATCCCAGAATGGAGGTTAATGGCGTTTTCAGTTCGTGAGTAATATTGTCAAAAAAGCGCTTTTCCTGCTGGTGAAGCTGCTTCAAGTGGTCCCGGTCCTTCTCAATAATATGGATCTGTCTACTGATTTGATCAATCATATCGTTAAAATTCTCAGCCAATCGGCCAATTTCATCCTTGCGTTTAATATGAAGACGGATATCCAGATTTCCATTTTTCACCTCGGTGGATGCTTGCGTCAATCTGGTCAGTGGGATGGTAATATGCCTGGAAAGAATATAGGAAAACAGAAAGGCTGCTGCAAAAATCGCTAGGGCAATATAGAGAATAATCTCCCGAATCTGTCCGGTTTGTTTGTAGAGTGAGCTGAAATCTTTGTAAAAACGCAGTATGCCTATCTTTGAACCGTCTATAACAACCGGGTAGGAGAAGAGGACTGTCGTCTTATTACGATCATAAGTAATGCTGTACGCTGTATTGCCACCAATCGCCTGCTGCAGATCACTTTGCATTTGCTGCTGAAATAGGGAGTTGTCCTGGGCATACAGCAATTTGCCTTCCACCGTATACACACCAATACTGCTGTTCGTGGTATGGTTTAGATCAGTTGCTATCTCCTTGGCAATTTCTCCAAAATACAGCTCATTGCTGCTGAAATGGTTAATCAGAAAAGCCTGGCGCACATACACATTGCTGTTATTTTTCAGTCCGATCAGTTCGGAGGTAACCAGGTTCTGATTGCTTGTCCGGATAAATTCCTTGACGGTCTGATTAAGCACGACAAAAGAAAGCGAAAAAATCAGAAAAAAACCGATCAGAAATTTGATGCTGATTTTGCGTATCATGCTTATTCACCCATTTTTTTGAATTTGTATCCAATTCCGAAGACGGTAGTAATACACTTGGTGTCATCCAGCTTTTTGCGGAGTCTCTGGATATGCGTATCAACTGTACGTGTATCTCCAGCAAAATGATAACCCCATACCAGATCAAGCAGTTCGGAACGTGAAAAAGTTTTGCCCGGATGTTTAACCAGCATCATAAGCAGGTCAAATTCCTTGGGGGTCAGCTCAACGGGACTGCCTTCTTTTTGGACAAGCCGTTCTTCTTCGATCACCTCAATGTTTTTAAACCGAATGACGGCTCTCGTTGTTTCCTCCCTGTCGGGGTTGCTTGCCTGCTCCACTCTGCGCAAAATGGTTCGAATGCGTGCAACAACCTCGCGCAGATCAAAGGGTTTGGTAATATAATCATCGGCACCGAATTCCAAACCGAGAATTTTATCGGTAATATCCGATTTGGCCGTAATCATGCAGATCGGTATGTTATAGTCCGTAGTCACCTTTTTGCAAATGTCCAGACCGCTCTGATCAGGCAGCATCCAATCCAGCAGCAGCAAATCGGGTTGAAACGACTGTAGCTCATGTATTCCCACTGCTCCGCTAGACGCTGTGCGTGTCTGGAACCCTTCCATAGAAAGCCCGTACGATAGCAAATCGGCAATCGGAGCATCATCTTCAATAATAAGAATCTTTGCTTTATTCATCGTAATCCTCATCTCTATTTTTAACACGACAGGTTTAGTACATCGCCCATTATATTAATCAATCAGGGAAAAACAATCAAATGTATATTGCAAATCCTCATACCCGCTATCAGCGTATAGCCCCACCTTTTCTGTTATAAGAAGCCGTACCATGAGCGTTTTTTGAGAAAAAACCTAAGCAATCTTAGTCGGGTAACCGAACTAAGGTTGCTTAGGTCTTCCTTTTTAAGGCTGTTAACTTGCCAGAGGTAATTCCATATTTAGTGACCTTTTTATGTTATTGATTTCAATGGCCTGTAGATATATCTTTCATAGCATTTCGATCATGTTTATATTTGAAGCCTACGGCAAAAACAATTGCAAGTACGAGTGTGTATGCTCCAAAAATTAACCAGATACTTTGCCAATCCTTCACACCATCTACAGTGAAATAATCCACGACTCTTCCACTTGTGATAGCACCTACATACGCACCTATTCCATTAACCATTGTAAAAAATAGGCCTTGTGCACTCGCACGAATGCGGGGATCTACTTCTTTTTCTACAAAAATGGCCCCAGAAATATTAAAGAAATCAAATGCGCAGCCATACACAATCATGGATAACAGCAGTAAAGTAAATCCTATACCAGATGGGTTACCATAAGCGAAGAAAGCAAAACGCAATGTCCATGCAGCCATACTAATGAGCATGACTTTCTTGATTCCAAAGTTACGCAGGAAAAACGGAATGGCAAGGATAAAAAATACTTCAGACATCTGAGACACGGATAGCAGAATGGATGGATATTTCACGACAAGACTATCTTTGAATTCAGGGTTCAGTGCAAAGTCATGCAGAAATGGATTTCCGAACGTATTCGTTAATTGCAACGCAACACCCAGTAGCGTAGAGAACAGAAAAAAGATGAACATTCTCTTTTGTTTAAACAGCACAAAGGCATCTAATCCCAAAAGACTGATCCACGATTTTTCCTTTTTTTCATTGGATGTTGGACAATCTGGAAGGGTGAGTGAATAAAGGGCCAGCAGTATTGAAGCGCTTGCAGCAATATACAATTGAATGTTACTTAACTCAAATCCGCTGAGACTAACCACCCACATGGCAACAATGAACCCGATGGTTCCAAACACGCGAACCGGTGGGAAATCCTTGACTGTATCGAGTCCTGCTTTCTCCAGAGCAACGTAAGAAATAACATTCGTCAAAGCTGTGGTAGGCATATACACCAATGCGTTAAAAAATATCACCCAGAACATGATCGTCGGATCTGAAACTTGTGCAGCAATAAATAAACAAATCGCGCCAAGAGTATGGAATATTCCATATAATCTATTGGCTTTAATCCATCGATCCGCAATAATGCCTGCAAGACTAGGCATGATAATCGCGGCTAATCCTTTTGAGCTATAAACAATTCCAACTTGTGCGCCCGTAAAATGCAATGTATTGATCATATACGAGCCTAGCGTAACAAGCCATGATCCCCAAATGAAAAACTGAAAGAAGTTCATTATTCTAAGCCGTGTTTTCATTGCCATTTTTCATGTCCCCTTTTGAGCTTGAATATTCAAGTTGTTGTGTTAGTTACTACTCTTCCGTCAATTCTTCTATCGGACACATTTGGAAATGCTTACATTTTGTTATTCATAGTTTAATAGGCAAAGTAATTAAAGTAAAGGACTAAATATATATTTTATAAAAAGAAATATAATATTTATATTCAAACAGCAATTTTAGACATATTTTGTTTATACTTTTTCCATAAAATAATAAAAGTTTGTTTTTTTCCAAACTAAATGGCCTTCCTAGGGGCGGAAGTTATTTGATTTATTTTGTTTAATCCAAGTGCTGCTGGATTAGCGTTTATCTTTTTATCATTAACTCATGCATAAAACTGGTACCATGGTCTGGAAATTTGACCCCAAAGTTGTCAGCAACGGATGCTCCAATGTCTGCAAACGTTTTGCGAAGAGGCAGCTCTCGACCTTCCAGAAACGCTTTGGAGTAGATGAGTAGCGGCACATATTCACGTGTATGATCGGTTCCGTGATGAACCGGGTCATTTCCGTGGTCCGCAGTCAATATAAGCAAATCCTTCTCAGTAAGCTTTTCTAGTAGTTCTGGCAACCGAGCATCAAATTCCTCTAGTGCATTGCCATACCCTTGCGGATCTCGGCGGTGACCGAAAAGGGCATCGAAGTCAACTAGGTTTAAAAAGGACAAGCCCGCAAAATCCTTCTGTGCAACTTGAATAAACTTGTCCATTCCATCCATGTTGGATACCGTTCGAATCGCTTCTGTAACGCCTTCCCCATCATAAATATCTGAAATTTTCCCCACAGCGATCACATCCAGATCTGAATCCTTTAATTCATTCATGACCGTCCGGGAACAAGGTTTCAGTGCATAGTCATGCCGGTTAGCCGTTCGTTTAAACTGTCCCGGCTCCCCTACAAACGGCCTCGCTATGACTCGGCCAACCATATAATCACTGTTTTTGGTCATTTCGCGTGCCATTTCACAGACACGGTATAACTCATCCAGCGGTACAATCCCTTCGTGAGCAGCAATTTGCAGAACGGAGTCTGCTGATGTGTAAACGATCAAAGCCCCCGTTTTCATATGCTCCTCCCCAAGCTCATCTAATATTTCAGTGCCGCTGGCAGGTTTATTTCCGATGATTTTTCTCCCTGATTTTATTTCAAGTTCTTCAACTAAAGCGGCAGGGAAACCATTCGGGAACACTTGAAAGGGGACGTCTATACGTAACCCCATGATCTCCCAATGCCCTGTCATTGTATCCTTCCCGTTAGAGGCTTCCTGCATTTTGGTCCAAAAAGCCGCTGGGCGATTAGCTTTCGGTATTCCTTGAATTTCTTTAATGTTGGACAATCCAAGTGCAGCCATGTTAGGCATATACAGTCCATTCATTTTTTCTGCGATATGCCCCAACGTATCAGCGCCTTCGTCTCCAAAAGCTGCAGCATCCGGTGCTTCTCCAATACCGACGGAGTCAAGAACAATTAAATGAATTCGTTTAAATAAATTTTTCATGAACCAGCGTCTCCTTTTAAACGTACATTTTTATCCAAAGTTCTTAGAAATCTGAGAAAACAACACACATAAAAGAGGACAGCTTCACTATCAAGTGAAGTTGCCCGAAATAGTGCCTGCATAATACATTTTAAATGGTTTGAATTTCCTTTTTTCTTAGCAATCCAGGCAATGATATTCCTATTAATATTAGAATTATCCCTACATAATGTGAAACGCCAATATGCTCTTTCAAGAAGATGACTGACATTAACACGGCTGTAGGAAGTTCCATGGCGCCCAATATCGACGCTGCCCCAGATCCCACTAATGGAACACCTTTAGAGAACAGCAGTGTTGAAAGAAACGGGCCGAAGAAAGCTAAGGCAAAGCCAAATTTCAGAGCCAATTCTATCAGCAGCTTGCCGTTGGTAAAAAACGTAGGTGGCAAAATGAGCGAACAAACGATGAAACCTCCGGTTATCATAAATGCTGTCTTTAGTATCGGATTGGTTTGAACCGCGACCTTTCCACTGAGGAGAATAAAAATCGAATATGATAATGCTGCCAAAAGTCCAAATAGAAACCCAAGCCAATGAACGGCAGATAGACCTGTCGAATAAATATTGGTTGCGCTAATGGTCCCAACAAGTAAAGGAATTATAGAGAGCAACTTCCCTTTTTCCGGAATTTTTCGATTAATGACTGCCTCAAGCAACACGCCGATCCATGTAAATTGAAACATGAGTACAATGGCTAATGAAGCCGAAATGTATTGAAGTGAGAGATAGTAAAACATTCCTGTAAGTCCTGTTGTAGATCCAACAACCGTTAACAATAGAATTTCTTTTTTATTTGGCTTCACAGACTTTTTTTGTGTCTTACTTTTCATACTTTTGTTAAGAAGTACTCCCCCCCATAACAGCAGCGCCCCTATGAAGAGTTGTATTCCAACAACATCATTAACGATAAACCCGTCTTTATAGGCCAACTTCACAAACGTGGATAGCACGCCATAACTAACGGCCCCTAACAAGACATAAATGTATCCTTTCATAACCCCACCTTTTTCTAAACCTATAGTTATAAAAAATTATTGCACTTTCTCTATGATTCCTTTAACTAATGAAATAAATTTCTCTCTTACCAAAGCAGCTACCTCAATCACCTCATCGTGGCTTAGAGGTTGATCTAGAATTCCACAAGCCATGTTGGTTAAACAGGAGATTCCAAGAACCTTCATATTAGCGTGGACAGCCACAATCGCTTCCGGTACGGTTGACATACCAACGGCATCTGCGCCTAATGTACGAATCATGCGAATTTCAGCCGGTGTTTCATAAGCCGGACCACTCCACCAGGAGTATACGCCTTCGCGTAAAGTTGTATTTTGCACTTTTGCAACTTCCGTAGCAATTTGTCGCAATTCAGCATTGTACACTTGGGAAAGATCAGGAAAACGAGTACCCAGTTCATTATTATTAGGCCCAATCAATGGGTTTGTGCCTACTAAATTGAGGTGATCCGTAATCAACATTAATTCACCCGGTTTAAAGTCCTCATTAACGGCGCCACAAGCATTGGTGATAAGCAGGTTTTCTACACCCAGGGCCTTCATCAAACGCACCGGAAAAGTCACTTCATCCAAAGAAAATCCTTCATAGTAATGAAAACGTCCTTTCATAGCGACTACAGTTTTCCCCTTTAATTCGCCAATGACCAATTCGTTGGCATGACCCACCGCTTCAGATTTTGCAAAGTGAGGAATTTCGCTATAAGGCATTGTGAAAGGGTTTTCAATTTCATCAGCCAGTGTTCCCAATCCAGACCCCAAAATCATTCCAATCGTTGGACGATACGAAGTTTTGCTCATGATAAAGTCTCTGGTTTCCAAAATATCTTGCATTTTATGCATATTTAACTCCTCCTAAAATAATTTGCTGTAAGCTATGTGTGACAAATCACTTCAAATTGCTGCTCCAACAGCTTTCATTGATCAGTTTAATAGCTTAGCCACCTTTTGTAAATAACTTTTTATCATTTATAAAAAAAGATTGATCAAAGGTTAAATTATTCGCCATTATACTCCGTTCTTTTTATGCGAATTACAAAAAGTTAATCCATGCTTTCTTCATTAGCTCAAAGCTTTTTATCTAAAACATCCAAAATTGTACAAGTTTAATTAAACAGAGTAGATATATCATTAAAAAAGCCCGATAATAATCGTAATCACTTATTTATGTTTGAAAATAACATCTTGTATTAAAGATCAAGGGGAAGTTATATGTTAAATAAATTTGAAGAGTTATCATCACCCAAAGCAAAAAACTTAAAACTGTTATATAGCTTAGTTCGAAAATTAGGTCCTGTAACCATTAACACGTTAGCTGAACATACTGGTTTTAAACATGTAACATGTGGACGTTTACTTGACGAACTTGTTGAAGAAGATCTTATCTATGATAGTGGTATTGGAAAATCAAGTGGTGGACGTAAACCTTTAGCGTATGTCATCAAACCGGATGCTTACAACTTGATTGGGGTTGAGATTACAAGTTTATACACAACTGTCTTGCTGCTTGATTTGAAGCTAAGTATCATAGGCGTCAAAAAATTAAAGATGACCACTGAATGTACTGGAGTGTACACATTAAATTATGTAGCAAAGTGCGTTGAGGATTTACTGGCTGAAAATAACGTTCCTAGGGGGAAATTGTTGGGCATCGGAATTGGGGTTCTCGATTCGTTTGATCCAGCAATGGGAGTCATTTCACACCCCCAACTTTTTCCTGCAGGGGGTTGGGACATCAATATTATTGATTATTTAAAACATAAAACCAACACTCCTGTATTTCTGGAGAATGGGACCAACTTGGCTGCGTTAGCTGAATATCGCCTTAACTTTTGGAAAGAAACCGATAATTTAGTCTTTGTATCCAGTGATATTGGAATTAGATGCGGTACTATTTCTCAAGGCAGATTGGTTAGCAGAAGAAGAGATATGGATGATACCTTTGGGCACATCATCATTGATATCCATGGTCGACGTTGTTCATGTGGCTCATATGGGTGTCTTCAAGCATACAGTAGTTTGCCCGCTATTCGTGACGAAATAATTCGGCTCATGAAACGTGGTAAGCCTTCAATTCTTACGACTGAAGTTAACGATTTCGAAGAGATCAATTTACACCATATTTTATATGCTTTAGAGCAAAACGATGCGCTCTGTTTAGAAGTCGTTGAGGATGCGGCTTATTATTTTGGTATCGGTCTCAGTAATCTGATTTTTCTGTTACGTCCTGAGATCGTGATTTTCGGAGGAACTCTAGTACCCAAACCGCTTTTTTTTGAAGTAGCAGCTAAAACAGCACAGGATCGATTAAAATTTTATCCCGATAGTCATGTTCAAATCATTAAGTCCACTGAAGCTTACAATATTGTGGCTCAAGGAGCTGGTTGTATGGTGTTGGATTATTTCACTGAAGAGGTACCTGTTTAAAGAAGAAAAAAACATAAGTGTTACATTACTTAATCTGCATTTAGTCATCGATTCAAGTTCTGATCAGCGCCTGAGATGAGAACTTGAATCACTCATAACAAAAAAGACGAGCCAATCGACTCATCTTTTTAAGTAACTGCTATTTACGCACGACATCGTAGCCTTTATCCTTCAGCAGCATCATAATCGGCCTATTCAACGTAACGGAACAGTAATATTTAGGTTATAAAATTAAAGCATTTGATGTGCGTACAACCGAACTGGAGAAATCTCTATACGGGTATTACATGGGTTATATGTGTTATTGGATGAATGATGGATTCATTCGGCACTGGGGGGGTGATCTATTTCATGTACCCGCCATACATATAGAGGATATAAAAGACCACAACACGGGCGGCTAACTCGCATTGTGGCTGTTGGTTGTATTGTACGATCTTATTATTGAGGTTGTAAATGGCTTTACACAAGCTATTTTATAGATTCATTTTCTATACTCTTAACTTCTAACATTTTTTGTTCAATCCAATTCATAACCATTTCTGCCTCCTCTAGAGCAATTACTCCCCTCTCGCTTTTATATTTATAAGTTTTGTAAGCCCATAGTAATATAATTTTCACAAATTCAACTGTCTCTAATTTACAGATCGGTTCAATTTCATCTTCTTCCTCATCATAAAATGGATCTTCAATTATTGTATAGTCATTATAAGATATAACGCTGGATGCATTTCCTCCATGTCTATATTCGGGTATATTTCCCCTTAATAAATCAACATAATTCTCAATATCCTTTTTCAAATCTTTAAATCTCCAAGGTATATCAGATCCTAAGGGATCACTTATCATACTGGCGAACTCTAGTGATTTTTCCTCGTCAAAATCCAATACAACCACATTAAATTCATCCATACTTTTCAATTTATATTTATATTTTATCATCATTGAAGTACCTTCCAATTCAGTATATTGGGTATATTGGGTATGCTGAGATTATCTTATCATTTCTTAAAATAAACTCTATTTCCATTCCCGTGCTTGTTTTCCCTATATATTTGTTGAATTTCAACACTGGCTTGATAGACACCAAACTCATTAGGTGGGTCAACATTCCGAAAGGGTACAGGTTTAATGGAAACATCTAAATTTACTATTATGATGCTCGTCTTACGTTCGACTTTTCTGAGTTGATTTTTGGTTTATAATTAACTAACAATATACTTATTACAATTAACAGTAGTCCCACTAATATATTTATAGTTATATTTTCATGTAAAAATAGCGTACTTGTCACTATAGAGACAACTGGTATTAAGAATGTATAAGAACCTACCTTACTTACTTCTCCAGAACCAACAAGTGTGAAATAAATTAACCAACCAATTGCAATCACAAATATCGCTATAATAAGTAAATAGGAAATGAAAGGTGCATTCCATACAACATCCGTCCAATTCTCAGATACTGATCCTGTCCCCGTTAAAATCACCCCACCAATGAGTAGTTGGAGTGCTATTGCCCAAGTTGCATCTACTCTTTCATTTGTTTTTTTCATATACACAACCCCAAAACTCCAGAAAAGAGCGGTCCCTAGCGCTAAAATTACACCTGCGACTGATGATTCGTTGCCGTTAAAACCAGTTGCACTCAATGTAAACACACCAATAGAACCTAAGATTAAACCTATAATCTTTAGGCCATACATCGCCTCACCCAACCAAATCCATGAAAATAATCCTAAAAGGACAGGTTGAAGAAATACAATAGCTGAAAATAATCCAGCAGGCATATAATTTAAACCAACCGTCTGAAGACCATAATATAAAATAATATTAAACAAAGATGAAATTACATAAATATACCAGTTTTCTTTGAATCGCAATGACTTGTATTTAGGTAGAGCAAAAATAACTAAAATGGCCCCACCTATCAGTGTTCTCATCCCTGCAAACAAGATTGGTGGCGCGTATGCTAGTGCTAATTTAGTTAATGGCCAATTGGCTCCCCACATAATAACCAGAACAATAAGATAAATTATTGTTTGATTTTTAGTTAGCTTTTTCAAGGTACTCGTCTCCTTTAAAATTTGGATATTAATTTTACACCCTTCTCACATTTAACTTTACAAAACCAAAAATAAAACGTCTAATATATATATAACGTGGCAATAATACATAATAAGTATTACTAAAAGGAGAAAACAGATGGAATTACGACATTTAAAATATTTCAAAACAGTTGCTGAAGAATTACATTTTGGTAAAGCTGCTAACCGTTTGAATATGGCACAACCACCTTTAAGTCTACAGATTCGCCAATTGGAAGAGGAAATCGGAGTACAACTTTTTCATCGTACAAAAAGAAATGTTGATTTAACTGAAGAAGGCAAAGTTTTTTTAGAAAAGGTTTATCACCTTTTTGATCATTTAGAAGAAGCAATCCATACTGTTAGATTAATGAAAAGTGGGGAGATTGGTGAAATCGTAATTGGTTTTATCGCTTCTACAGCCTATGATATTCTTCCAGCAATCATTAAGCATTATAGAGCTCAATACCCCGCTATTCATGTGGTTTTGAAACAATTGACATCGTCCGAACAAATTAATGCATTAAAAGATGGAACCATTCACGTAGGGATCATTAGTGAACCTATTGAAAGCGAAGAAATAAATCTTCAAATCATAAGACAAGAGCCTTTGATAATCGCCTTACCGAGAGAACATCCATTAGTTGTAAATTCAAAAACTGCATCTCCAATTCAACTCATTGATTTAGAAAATGAAGAATTTATTGTTACAGGAAGACGGGCTAACCAAGGCCACTACGACGGAGTAATTAATTCTTGCTACCAAGCAGGATTTAGTCCAAGGATTGTACAAGAAACTGAAGAAATGTCCACGGTCATTTCGTTGGTTTCTACGGGGATCGGTGTAGCCTTAGTACCAGCATCCATGCACCTATTATTGCAAAATGAAGTGATCTATCGAGAAATCAAAGACAATGAGTTTCATACTGTTACAGCTCTGGTCTGGGATAGTAAAAATCAATCCCCTGTCATACAAACATTCATTGAACTCGTAAATGAATCCATCGTTCCTTTGTTCAATCCATAAGATTAATAGAATGTTCTAAAAGCAGAAACCCGTGGAAGGCACAAGAAATATCGTGCTTCCACGGGTTTCTGCGATTATTCGAAGAGACTAAGTCCGTTGCTACGGATCACTTCCTTGTACCAATAAAAACTTTTCTTTTTATAACGTTTCAGGCTACCATTCCCTTCATTATCCTTGTCCACGTAAATGTAGCCATATCGCTTTTTCATTTCACCGGTACTGGCACTAATGATATCAATTGGCCCCCAGCTGGTATATCCAATGACTTCAGCGCCATCTTTAATCGCTTCGGCTAATTGTATGAGATGCTGTTTCAAATAATTGATTCTATAATCATCTTCAACCGTATCGTTTTCCAAGATATCTACAGCTCCCAGTCCATTTTCAACAACAAACAGTGGAAGTTGATACCTGTCATACAAACGGTTAACTGCAATTCTCAAACCTACAGGATCGATTTCCCAACCCCAGTCAGAAATCTCTAGAAACTCATTTTTAATGCCTTTGGCCATGTTTCCGCCGACTTCCTTTTTCCCTTCCGGTTGTGCCGAAACCGTACGACTCATGTAATAACTGAATCCAACGTAATCTACAACATAATTCTTTAAAATATCTAGATCATCTTTGGTTACTTCGATATGAATATTTTTTTCTTTAAATAAGCGCTTAGTAAATGCAGGATATTCACCGCGAACCTGGACATCGGAGAACAAATAGTACTCCCTTTCCTTTGTCACGGATGTCATTACATCATCTGGCGCACAAGTAAATGGGTATGTTGGGCTGTAGAAAATCATACAGCCGATTTTGCCGTCTGGAATGATTTCATGACAGGCTTTTACTGCTAATGCACTGGCTACAAATTGATTATGAGCTGCTTGATAGATCGCATTGGTATCTTCTTTATCTCTAATTCCTCCGCTAGTAAAAGAATGAACCAATATGCTATTAATTTCGTTAAATGTCATCCAATATTTCACTTTGCCTTTGTAGCGTTCAAATAATACTTTAGAATACTTTTCAAAAAGTGAAATCAACCTTCTGTTTGCCCACCCATTATATTTATCCGCAAGACCCAGTGGTAACTCATAGTGTGAAATAGTTACAACGGGTTCAATTCCGTTCTTTATTAACTCGTCAAATAATTGATCATAAAACTGCAATCCTTTTTCATTTGGGGTTTCTTCATCCCCATTCGGGAAAATACGTGACCAAGCAATGGAGGTACGGAAACATTTAAAACCCATTTCTGCAAAAAGCGCGATATCCTCCTTATAGCGATGATAAAAATCAATCGCTTCGTGAGAAGGCAATTTACCAACAGGTTCCGATAATTTTGAACCGTACAATCCGCCTGTCAGTACATCACTGACAGCGACGCCTTTCCCATCTTCTAAATAAGCCCCTTCCGCTTGGTTGGCAGAAATAGCTCCTCCCCATAAAAAATTATCTGGAAATGTTAGATTCTTCATGTGTATTCTCCTCTCAATTCATGATATTTTATAAACTCAACTAACAAATTTAGCTTTAATTAACGTTAATACTTCTTGAGTATTATCGAGAGTATGCGGAATAACATCGAGATACCGATCTGTATTGGTAATAATAATCGGTGTTGTTAATTCAAAACCTGCTTCTCTAATTTTCTCGATGTTAAATTCAACTAATTTATCCCCGATTTGGACAGAATCACCTACTTTTACAATCGTATTGAAGTATTTCCCTTTAAGTTTCACTGTGTTTAAACCTATATGAATTAATATTTCAGCACCACTCGCAGATGTAACGCTAATAGCATGTCCTGTCCGAAAAACTGTTGTAACAACACCATTCACTGGAGAAGTGATCACCCCTTCTACCGGTTCAATGGCAACCCCTTTTCCCATGGCACCAGAAGAAAAAACTTCATCATTGACATTCGTTAAAGAAAGTCTTTTACCTTGAACAGGCGAGTAAATTATTTCTTCCGAATCATCGTTGTTCGCATTTTTCAGATCAGCAGCATTTCCTGTTTTTTGATTTTTATTTACAGCACCTTTACTTTCATACCCAAAGAAATAAGTAAGGGCAAGTGCAATAAAGAAACTGATTGAAACGCTCAGTACATGCAAGCCAATGGGTGCAAATGCCGGTATACTTAACACGCTATAGAATGAATACGATTTCAATTCAACACCTAAAGATGCACCTAAAGCACCGCCAACGGCACCCGCAATTACAACATAAGGAATTGTTCTTCTATATTTCAAAACGACACCATATAGAATTGGTTCGGTAACACCAGCCATCATACCTGTGATTGCTGCAGGACCGGCAATTGCCTTCAATTTTTTGTCTTTTGTTTTTAGAAAGACCCCTGCTGCAACACCCATTTGAGCAAATGTAGATCCTGCTTTCATTGGTCCGAGCGGATCGCCTCCATTTTGTAAATTTTGCAATGTAATCGGTACAATCCCCCAGTGGAGTCCAAATATTACCAAGAACATATACCCACTACCAAGAACAGCACCTGTTAATAGGGGACTGAAACTTAATAAAACTTGTATTCCATTGGCAATACCTGCACCCACATAAGTTCCAAATGGACCAAATGCTAGAAAGCTTAAAGGTACCATAACTGCTAATGAAACTAATGGAACTAAAAAAAATTGCAAATCTTTCAGTATAATTTTCTTTAATAACTTTTCTAAAAATGAGAAAGCAATGACTGCAATAAAAATAGGGAATATAGAATTTGCATAGCTGACAGGAATAATTGGAATGCCAAAAATATCAACTGCTGCAGCTCCTTTGACTAAAAGGTTTGTATAGTTCGGCTCAAGAAGGGCAGCGCCAATTACAGCACCAATATATCCATTTGCATTTAATTTATTAGCAAGCGTGAATCCTGCAAAAACCGGCAAGAAATAGAATATAGCATTACCAGCTGCGGAAAGTGAGATATAAATACCACTTTCCTTGACCATCCAGCCAAATGTAACACATAATGTTAATAAAGCTTTAAGTAACCCGCCACCCGCTAATAATGGAATCAGCGGGGAGAATGTTCCGGAGATAACATCAAAGACTTTGGGTATTATCCCAACCTTTTCTTGGCTTTTATCCGCTGATGTAGCTGCCGCTTGTGATAAGTTCGTCTGTTTCACGATTTCAAGGTATACTTCAGCCACTCGCCCGCCAATAACCACCTGAAACTGTCCTCCGCTTTCTACAACGGCTAACACATCATCGCTGTTTTTCAGTGCTTCTTTATTTGCTTTGGATCGGTCTTTTAAAATAAATCTTAAGCGGGTAGCACAATGAGTAACTTCATTTACATTTTCTTCTTGACCAACACTTTCAATGATAAATGCTGCTAATTCTGTTGTATTCATTTCTTGCGCTCCTTTTCTTATATTAAAAATAAAAACCTGATAAATTCCGTATGAAGAAGGACTGGCAGAGCGCCTGTTTGAGGATCTTGTCGCACAATGCAAGAAGGAAGGAATCATCGACGGAAGTCATGTGGCGGTCGACAGTGCAGCGATTCATGCCTATGAGAAGAAGCAGCCGAAACGGAAAAGCGAGTTGACCGGAAATGCCAACTGGGGTGCGAAGTTTGACTCTTTTGGCAACAAAGTCAAGTGGTTTGGTTACAAGCTTCATCTTGCCGTCGATACCGCAAGCGAGCTACCCATGGCGCTCTCGGTTACACCGGCTCATGTCAATGACGGCGATATGGCTCCTACTCTTATGGAACGGGTGGCTGTGGATACAAAAGTGAAGTTCTTTATGCTTGTGCACGCTCGGTATGGCTGCTTGTTCATCCTCCAACTATGGAATGGTCGTCAAATTCGATACGAAAAGCGGCTTTCTCCGCTATTCCAGTCAACATCGAGACACGAAGCGCTGGAAGGAACTTTACAACGAAGGAACGAGCGTAGAACGGTGCAACTCTCGGATGAAAACCTATTTGTCCGCAGACTCCTTGCACATCTGGGGCATTCAGAAGGTGACCACTCACCAATATCTGAACGCCATTGTATTGTTGGCTTCTGCGCTGACGATTAACGTTTTATAGTCCACCTGTTAGAACATCACTGACTGACACGCCTTTACCATCTTCTAGATAAGCCCCTTCTGCTTGATTAGCAGAGATTGCACCTCCCCATAAAAAATCTTTTGGAAACGATTGAATGTTCATATGAATTCTCCTATTTTAGAAATTATAATTGTTCAGGTTTGTAACCAATAGCTACCGTATCTATTTCCCCAAGAACTTTTCCCGGTTCTACAAATAAAAGCCCTTTTCCATCCACCTCAATTTTTTCAACACTCTGATTGATATCAATAGCGGAAGCACAGTCAAGCAATTTTTTGATGTAGAAAGTCTCCAGTGGCCTAAACCCTAATTTGGGGTCCCGATGACCATGTGAGGCAATCGTCCAATCAAATTCGTCCCTGCGATTCCATAGTTTATTAAGGCTTTCGATGTAAGTCTGCACATTCATACCGTTTCGATGAATTAAAGACGAGTTTCGCATCACAACATCACCATTGAAGAGCAATCTGTTCGTCCTATCGAGGAGAGCGACAGAACCTGGAGTATGTCCCGGAACATGAATGACCTCAATTTCAATATCCCCTAAATTAAATATTTGTCCATCGTATAGCTCATTTATCTTTTCAGGAGGCCCGGCTTTCAAAAAATCATCCTTATATTTTGGATCAAAATATTGAATTCCGTAATCACCGAAAAGATTGAAAAATTCTTGTTGATAAGAAGAATCCGTGTATAACTCCAACATTAATTGCAAATCTGCAGGATGAATAAACACTTCTCCAAATTGATAGTCTCCACCAACATGATCGTTATGACCATGTGTATTCACAACAATGTAAGGTTTGTCCGTAATACCCTCTACTACTTTACGAATGCTCCCAACGCCACATCCGGTATCGATCAACATGGCAGCCTCAGATCCGACCACCAAGTAACTGTAGATTGCCGGACAATCACTTATACTGTATACATTTTCATATCTTTGTTTTACTTCGTATTCATCCATTACCATTTCAATGCCTCCTCTACAGGTGGTTAGCTCAATCTCAAACAGTCCGATTGCATTCGAAATGCTGAATCAAGGCAATAAAGTCAGAAGCCTTTCTCCGTTGGTAATTGTCTTTTTATCGACGCTGATTTGAATAGCTGAATAATTTGAAGTGTTCGTTACAATAAGTGGAGTAAATAGTTCAAAACCTTCTTCCTTTATCTTAACGCCATCAAATTCAAGTAAGAGATCCCCTACCTCGACATAATCTCCTTCTTTTGCTTTTGCAGTGAAATACTTTCCTTTTAGTTTCACTGTGTCAATCCCAACATGAATCAAAAGTTCAGCTCCGTTGTCCGAAGTAATCCCTATAGCGTGCTTTGACGAAAGAAAATTAGTAATGCGCCCTTGAATAGGTGCATATACTTTGTATTCTGAAGGAATAATGGCAATACCATCTCCCATATCTTTACTTGAAAAAACACCATCATTCATGTCTTCCAACTTTACGACCTCACCACTAAGTGGACTGTATACATCTTCCGAAGTATCTTTTTTTTCTTTATATTCCTTTATTTTCACGCCTTCATTAGATGGTTCATTTGGAGTCTTTTTTGTTTTTTCTTTGTCTTCAAAGCCAAAGAAAATGACAATTAATGCAGAAATCATGATAGATACTAGGACCCCCAATACATACCACCAAAAGGTTGTTCCAAAAAATGTCGGGAATGCAAGGACTCCTGCGAACGCAAATGCATATTGTTTGACTTGAAGCGCCCCAATCAATCCTCCACTGATGGCTCCGCCAATAATGATTGGAAGAAAGGTTCTTTTATACTTCGTAACAATCCCGTATAAAATGGGTTCTGTAACACCTGCAACGATTCCAGTGAAAAACGTTGACAAGGCAAAACTTTTTTGAGTTCTTTCTTTTGCCTTAATAAATATGCCTAGAGCCACTCCCATTTGTGCATAAGTCCCCATTACCCACATTGGGTTGAACGTATCAAACCCATATGTCGAGTGATTAAGAAGTAGAATAGGAATAATCCCCCATTGTAATCCAAACAGAGGCAGAAAGCTGAGGAGTCCCCCGGCAATAATTCCGGTAATAATACCATTCTTCTCCCCGAGAAACGTCATTGCTGCACCTAATGCATCTGTAAGATATCCGCTTATTGGACCAAATATCATAATGGTGAGCGGAACTGTAATAACCAAGGCTACAAGCGGTGTCAAAATCATTCGAATATCTTTATGAAGAATACGATTCAAGAATCCTTCAAGATAAGAATATAGCCACACTGCTAAAATAACTGGAATAACCGAAGAAGCATAATTCATAAGAACCGTAGGTATTCCTATAAAACTTGTTTCTGTCGCATCGTTGGACATGAGAGCAGTAAAATTAGGCTCTAGTAGCGCACCACCGATTACTGCTGCTACATAAGGATTGGCTCCAAATTGTTTTGCTGCAGTAAAGGCAAGAAAAATAGGGAAAAAGTAAAAGAGCGCATTACTGATCGCTGCCAAAACGGCATATGTTCCACTTTCAGGAGTTAACCAACCCACCGAAGTAAAAAGTGCTAGCAAGCCTTTAAGAATACCCGACGCCGCAATGGCAGGGAGGTACGGAGCAAATATTCCAGAAATAATACCGAAAATACGATTACTTAACTTCCCTTTAGACTCCTGTTTATCTTCCTCATTAGTCTCTAGGCCGTTCTTGTTAACTATCGCTTTGTATACTTCAGCTACATCACTACCAATAACTACTTGATATTGACCTGCGCTTTGTACCACTTTTAACACACCATCAAGGTTTTCAAGGATTTCTGTCTTTGCTTTGTTATTATCTTTTAGCTGAAAGCGCAATCTGGTGGCGCAATTGTATAGGCTTTCAATGTTCTCATCGCCGCCAACATGTTCCACAATATTAAGCGCCAATTCATCGTAATTTTTTTTCATTAAAAACTCCCCTTCAGAGATACTCTGGATGTATCTTACTTTGATAAAACAAGTACATTGTTGCAACCAAGCGTTTTTTATAGGTGGAATCTTCTTTTACACTGTACGAAATGTAAGCGATTACGTCTAATACTATTTATATTCGCAGTAATATATATCAAGTATGAATGATGAAAAAATGTAGGTCTTATATAAGATATGAATGATACGCATTTTAAATAGAAGAGCCTTATACTTTGAAATACTCTGCTACTTTGCTAGTTAGTTCTTGTTGGTATAGGCAGAGATTGTTCAAAAATATAAATGTGTTGACAATCAAATATTTATTTGCTAAATTTACGTTGCCGGAAACATATTTTTCGAAAAAACGAGAGGGGTTTTCATATGAATACAATTTGGACACCATTAACAGTAGGAAATTTGAACTTGTCACATCGCTTGGCTCTTGCCCCAATGACTAGATCACGCGCCCTTTATGATGGTACTCCCGGAACACTTAGTGCGGAGTATTACGAACAACGTGCTTCAATGGGTCTACTAATCAGTGAAGGAACCCAGCCATCCGAAGATGGACAAGGTTATTTATCTTCACCTGGTATTTATACTGATGAGCACATTAAAGGTTGGAAACAGATTACAGATCGTGTTCATAATGCAGGAGGATATTTGTTCATTCAGCTAATGCATGCAGGTCGGATGTCACATCCAGAGAATACACCTCATCACCGTCAACCCGTTGCACCTTCAGTTGTAGCTCCAAAGGCACAAATGTATACTGCAAAAGGAATGCAAGATGTTCCTGTCCCACGTGAATTAAGTCTGGAAGAAATTCAGGAAACGATTCAGGACTTCCGCAAAGCTGCAGCAGCGGCGATAGAGGCTGGCGCTGATGGTGTAGAGATTCATGGAGCAAACGGTTATCTTGTACATCAATTTATTTCTGAAAATGCGAATGTACGCACCGACTCTTATGGAGGTTCGATTGAAAATCGCGCTAGATTTGCCATCGAGGTAGCGAAAGCTGTAGCTGAGGAAATTGGAGCAAGTCGTACTGCAATCCGACTCTCTCCTGGGGTTCCTTTAGGTGATCTTAGTGAAGGTACAGACGGTCCTAAAGTATATGAATACTTGATTTCTGAACTTGCTAAACTTAACCTAGCCTATCTTCATATTCTGCATGGTGGCGATGAAGTGATTCTTAAAAATATACGTTTGGCTTGGCCCCATGTACTTATTGTTAATCGACCAGGACGTCCTTTAGAAGAACTGGATAGAGACTTGAAAGATAACTTGGCGGATATGGTGTCGGTAGGAACCTTGGCACTGGCCAATCCTGATTTAGTGGAACGTTTGAAATCAGGGGCATCTTTGAATGAAGCCGACCCTAAAACTTTTTATGGCGGCGACAGCCACGGCTATACCGATTATCCAACGATGAAGTAAAAGTTACTTCTAACCTTTTTGTTCGGCACCCTACTACAGCGAAATAAAAGCTATAGTAGGGTATTTTTTCATTCACACCTCCGCTACTTTACAAGTATTGAATTATTCTCTACGCTTAATAAAAAGTAAAAGCGGAAAGGTGAAAAGTAATGAATAACTTTGAAGAAGAGAACCAGTCTATATCTAATACGTCTAATTTTGAGAAAGAAATGCAAGTCATCCAGCAATTCCCCATTAACTTTGCAGTGTTTTCCATGGCGAGATCACATCGTAGTTTAGCCGCACACTTGTTGCGTGAAGTTGGTCTATTTACAGGTCAAGAAATTATGTTGATGCAGTTAGGAGAGCAAGACGGACAATCGCAGCAGAGTCTCGGGCGGACTATGCGACTAGATCATTCAACGATTGCCAAATCAGTTCGGCGGTTAGAAGAATCAGGGCTGGTCACTCGCTCCAGATCGCCCAAGGACGGACGCGTCACCCTAGTTACATTGACTGAAACTGGCCGAAAACTCGTGGATGAAGCTGTTACCGTTTGGACAAAAATGGAGGAAGTTGCTTCACAAGATCTCTCGGAACAAGAACGTGAGCTTTTAATCTCGGTATCTCATAAAATTTCATCCAACTTAGAGGGTTTCCTATAAGCCTTCATATACGGCTGAAGACTGGCAAGTAACATCAATTTTCCTTACAGAACTAAAACAAATTATCCCCTTTTAGTAGACAAGAGAAAAAAGACATCTGTTAAGATGGACTTAATCTTGCCTAACAAAGGGGATTTTTTCATGGCTAAAAAAAGACAAACCTTCGGGCGTACTCCTTGGAATTAAAATTGGAGGCCGCTCGGTTGGTCAATGAAGAATATATGAGTATACGTGAAGTTGCGAAACGTTTAAATATTCAAAATAAATCTCAAGGTCCTCACTCTGTCTCAAACATGTATTGAAAAAAAACCCATTTATTAATTACATTTGTCTCAACTATAATGGTTACTCACACCGCAATTAAAAAATTTAAATCTTGTAAGCCTTCATAGCTTTTCTTAACTCTTTGAATGAAGGACGTTTGCCATACATTAAGACGCCCGTACGGTAGATCTTGGCGGCCAGCCAACCGAACAACAAAATGGAGGCGACCAGTATACCAAGTGACAGCCAAATTTCCAGCAGGCTCGCCCGCTCCAGACCAATCCGCAACAGCATGACAGTCGGCGAGAAAAATGGGATATACCCGGCCACCTTTACGAAAATCGTATCAGGTGCGGCGATATTGAAGATACCGATATAAAAGGCCGCCAGTGACAGCACGGTAATCGGCATGATCGCCTGTCCCAACTCCTCGGTACGGCTAACGATAGAGCCCACCGCAGCAAACAATACTGCGTACAGAAAGTAGCCGAGGATGTAGAATACCAGACCATAGCCCAATACCGCGATATTCAGTTGCGACAGATCCAGCCCGGCTGAGCTAAGGATGACATTATTATGCGGCAGCATAAGGTTAGCGCACACAACGGCTGCAAAGACAGCAATTTGCAGCAGGCCGACCAGGAAAATGCCGATAATTTTTCCGAACATCTGGGTCAACGGTGAGACGCTTGTGATGAGAATCTCCATGATACGTGAGCTTTTTTCCGATGTCACCTCTGCAGCAATCATATTCCCCGTCATCATGGAGGAGGTGAAGAATAAAATCATCAGTACATAGACCAAACCATAGTTAATCATAGAGGTCTCTTTTTTCTCTGTCCCCACGGCTCCCCCTGCCTCAGACGGACCGTCTACTTCCCTGCTATCCACCAATACAGGTGTGCTAATTTCACGAATTTGATCGCTGGTCAATGCATTGCCGCCCATAATGGCTTTGACCTTAGCTTCCTGAAGTCCCGTCTGCAACAATGTAATTACAGCAGGAGATGGCTCTTTTTCTACAGAGACGTACTCCACTTTAGGAAACGCGTCTCCCTTGGCGGCAGGCTCCGTGAACTGCACGTAACCTTGCAGCTCCCCGTTTTTCAAGGCTTGCTGCATTGCCGGCGTTTGTACGCTGTCATAACGCACCCAGATGGCTGCGGGGCTGGATTGCTCCTTGGTGAATTGCTCCAGCTGATTCGCCACTTCTATCTGGCTCCCGGCAATCAGTCCCAAGCGATGATGCTCGGCTGCCGTTGTGCCCGAACCTCCTGCCCCATCTCCTTTAAACAAAGAAATCAAATACGGCAGATTCATACCAATCGTAATGAGCAAGGCCAGTACCAGCGTTGTAATGATAAAAGATTTGGTTCTCGCCTTCTGACGAAACGTAAAACCGATCACCGTACCCAGTCTATTCATGGGAATCCCCCACCTCTCTTATGAAAATCTCGTTCAGCGTAGGTTCCTTGATCTCAAAATGCTCTACATCCGTTTGCTCCAACGCCGTTTGTAAAATCAGCTTCGCCGCATCCGGCTGCTCAATATGCAGCATCCAGCCGCGATCCATAGGCTCTGCACGGCGCACGCCGGGCAGCTGCTCCAGTCCATTCACTTCACCTGTAGTAATGAGACGAACTTTTTCACGTGGGTAACGGCCCTTAATCTCCTGCACACTTCCCTGCACAACTGTATTTGAGCGATGCAAGATCGTAATATGGCGGCACAGTTCCTCCACATGCTCCATGCGGTGGGTCGAGAATAAAATCGCAGCCCCATCGTCCCGCAGCTCTTTCACCGTATCCTTAAGCAATTCAACGTTCACTGGATCAAGCCCACTGAAGGCCTCATCCAAAATAAGCAGCGTTGGGCGATGCACAACAGCGGCAATAAAGCCCATTTTCTGCTGATTCCCCTTGGATAGCTCCTCAATCCGCTTGTCGTAGTATTCCGGCACTCCAAAGCGTTCCAGCCAGTAGCGTAGGCTTTTGTCCGCCTCCTTGGCCGACATGCCGCGCAGCCTGCCCAAATAGTTAATTTGCTCGCTCACCTTCACCTTGGGGTATAGTCCACGCTCCTCAGGCAAATAGCCCATCGTCCGCTGAAGCTCCTTGCTGTAGGGCTTGCCCTCATATTGAATGCTTCCTCCATCAGGGTAAATCAGGCCGAGCACCATGCGCATCGTTGTGGTTTTGCCTGCTCCATTGCCTCCCAGTAATCCGTAAATCTCCCCGCCGTTCACATTCAGCGAAATTCCGTTCACCGCCGTGTGGTTCCCATATTGCTTCACGACCTCTTTCAATTGCAGCATGCTCATGATTACTCCGCTCCTTTTTTCTGCGTGTATATCTCCGCATCTTCTGATAATTGTCCAGCAGACCAATGTATTAAAATATCATCCAGCTCCAAACGCCGCACACGGATAGGGAGAATGCCCGCTTGTTCCAATATGGCGCTGGTCTCTCCGGCTGCCAACGTTACAATTCGCTGCAATCCGCCTTCGCTCTCCGTCTCTACCACTCCCGGAAGCTCCGATGCCTCCTCTGGCGTGCCTTCAAACCACATTTCTTTGCTATTTTCGAGCAAATGGTCTTTTTCCAGCTTGCCGAGCAGCTTGCCATCATGCATCAGGACAATATAATCCGCCAAACGCTTGATCTCGTCTATAATATGAGTAGCAATAATAACCGTTGTTTTGCCGTTCTCCATACAATCCCGCAGTTCCTCCAGCATGATTTTCCAGGCAAAAGGGTCTAAACCTGACGAAGGCTCATCCAGCAGCAACAAACGGGGATGAGGCGCCAAGGCTGCAGCCAGTTCAAACTTGCGGCGCTCTCCCTTAGACATGCGCGATAATTTCGTATGCTGAGGAACCTGAAATCGTTCCATCAGACGCTGAAAACGTGTTTCATCCCAGCCGGGATACCACAAGGCTCGAAAAGCCGCTGCTGCTTCTGCCGTGAGTTGATCTTCCTCACGGCTTGGCTGCTCTGACATATACCCAACCCATTGTCGTGTATCTGCCGGCATGCCGTCTGGATACGCTTGACCGAACCAACGGATTTCACCGGAATCCGGGTGGATAAGCTGAGTCAGCAGATGAATCAATGTACTTTTGCCCGATCCGTTATGTCCAGCCAAAGCGACTACATATCCCGGTTCAATGGTTAGATTAATCGGTCCAATTTCCCGGTTACCTCGGGTTTTATAGACTTGGCTCATCTCAATAATGGGTGTTTTTATCTGTATCCCCATAGGAACTTCCACATGATGATTTACTTCGTTCTTCACGGGCGTCACTCCTTCACTTGGACTTCATACCTTCTCTTCACCATTTCTGCGAAAAGCACTAACAATTCCTGTTCTGTCATCTGCACAGCAATGCCTGTGTCAATCGCGGTTTCCAACGCCTCGGTCACTGCTTTAAGGCGGTAACCTGAGCGCTTATCATCCTCAACCAGAGCTACGAAGGTGCCCGTCCCCTGCCGGGTACGAAGCAAGCCCTCGTTCTCCAAATCCTGATAGACCCGCCGGACGGTGATGACGCTGCAGCGGAGCGTCCCTGCAAACTCCCGAATGGAGGGAAGCAGCGTTCCCGCTGCAATCTGTCCGGTTACGATGAGTGAACGAAGTTGCTTTTCAATTTGTGCATACAGCGGTTCCGCGCTATTCTCATCAATTTGCACTGGTATATTCACCTGCTTCTCCCCCCCTTTTTATCTATCTTTGTACACATACCGCTAAGTTAAGTCCCGTTTCATAAGCCTACGCTGTGTCACCTTATAGGACACCCACATACCCAGAACTCCTGCCAGCAACGCTCCCCACATCACCGGAGACAACAGCTGCCATTCCTTGCTATAAAATGCCGTTAACGATACCAGATTGGCTCCACATACTCGAACTATAATCGTAACTATCCCACAAATGAGCATGATGACAATGGATAGCCAAAAGTAGGATTTTCCTCTTTTAAGAAATTCCAAATGAATATATATGGCTTGAATCAGCATGCCGTAGCCTATCCAGGTAAGTGCAAACGATACAAAGAAACCTGTACTGGCATATACCCGAAACGTAGCTGACAACGTAAACAATAGAGTGAAAAATATTACACTGTTCACAACAAACGCCAAAAGCGCCTGTTGAATTCGACTCATAATCACCGCATTCATCGGTATAGGCAAGGTGCGGAAAAAGGCTAGCATATGCGTATAGGAATCTTCCTGAAGATATTTAAATGCACGGCGGTTATAAATGAATCCGAGAAACGGAATCAACACGAGCATGATAAAATCGGCTACTGGACTCAAGTTTCCAGGTTCACCCCATTGCACACTTACTGCAAAACTCATGGTAAATCCCAAATACGCAATAAACAGCAATGTCCACAGCATGACATATGGATTGTTGCGAAAATCGTGCCGGTTAATCTTCCATGCCTGCTTGATGATTGTCATTTTCTTATCCTGATCCCTTCTGCACTGCCTGTAATGACGACCTCGTTCTCTCTTCATACGAAGTTATTATTACAGTAATCAGTGTTATTACTGTATATATCTTTATACACAGTATATAAACCATGAATTACAACTGTCAACACCTGAATGTAAATTGTGCGTACAATCACAAAAGCTCGTCAGAACCTATGCTACTCTGTAAATGATAAACGTTCTCAATCAAAGGGATGAATAAATGGATAAGATACTGCACTGGGATGAGCCGATATTTAACCTTGTTAACCGTTACCCCGAAGTGAAGGACATTATGGTAGAGCTGGGTTTTCACGATATCGCCAAGCCTGGCATGTTACAAACCGCAGGTCGTTTTATGACACTGTCCAAAGGTATTGCAATGAAAAAAGTAGCTATGGAAACCGTGGAAAGCACGTTTTTGCAACATGGTTTTACCATTCAAAAATAAAGGAGCTAACAATCATGAGCGAGCTAATTAACAACCGTGAACATACAGCACAGGAATTAACGGAACGCCAACAAACGCTAAAGGAAATTATAAAAGAATTACATGCCGGGAAAAGCGTGGAGGAAGTCAAAGCGCGTTTCGCAGAGGCTGTTGGCGGAGTAAGCGTAGCGGAAATTTCAGCTATGGAGCATGCATTGATGACCGAGGAGGGAATCCCCGTATCGGAAGTGCAGCGTCTTTGTTCCGTGCATACATCGATATTCAAGGGTTCCATTGAGGATATTCACCGTCCTTCAGGACCAGAGGAACAACCGGGACATCCCGTTCATACCTTCAAGCTGGAAAATCGGGAGATCGAACGATTGGTCAACTTCAAGTTGTCATTGCACGCGGACCAATTTCAAAAAGATGACAGCCCCAAAATTATCTACAAGTTACTGGAAGATTTAAGTCTGCTGCTCGATCTCGACAAGCACTATAGCCGCAAAGAAAATCTGGTCTTTCCTTATCTAGAACGCTATGGAATTTTTGGCCCAACCAAAGTTATGTGGGGTGTGGACGACAGCATTCGTGCCGCGATTAAGGAGGCAAAGAATCTGCTCACCGAATATAACGGAGATCGTGAACAGATTGGGAAGGCACTTGCCCATATCATGAGCGAAGTGAATGAAATGATATTCAAGGAAGAAAATATTTTGCTACCGATGGCACTCAGTAAGCTGACAGAGGATGAGTGGCTGAAAATAGCCCGGGAAAGCGAAGAAATCGGGTTCTGCCTGACCGCTCCCGAACGTGAATGGATACCTGAACGGGCAGAGGAACCAGCAGAAGCCCTTGAGCAAACGGAAGGCACATCTGGAACACCGCAGGGCTTCGTGCGATTCGAGACGGGGATTATATCTGTACAACAATTGGAACTACTGTTGAATCATCTACCCGTTGACCTGACTTTTATTGATGAAAATGATGTTGTTCGCTATTTTTCCCATGGTAAGGAACGAATCTTCGCGCGCACGAAAGCCGTCATTGGTCGTACCGTACAGAATTGCCACCCACCCCAAAGCGTGCATGTCGTTGAGAAGCTGCTGGAAGATTTTAAGGCAGGTCGCAAGGATGTTGAAGATTTTTGGATTCCAATCAAGGACAAATTTGTCTACATCCGTTATTTTGCCATCCGTGATGCAGAGGGCCGCTATCTGGGAACGTTGGAATTTACGCAAAATATCGCACCAATTCGTGCCTTGGAAGGACAAAAGCGTATTCTATCCGAATAGTATCCAACCGTAAGCCACCATGTTCAGATTTTTGCCACCCATATTTATAATATGTTGTTCTACTATAAGTTTGGCCCCCAGCCTTTCATAAAAAGTACATGCTGGATTATCTGCTAGCACCCATACGATTACAGAGTGAATATCCATACTATTAAAATGTTGAAGCAGACGTAAAAATAGTCTCTTCCCCAAGCCTAAACTATGGTATTCACTCAAAACGTAAATAGCCGTTATTTCTCCCCCATACGGGGGATATTCACCTGATTTTTCCGGCCCCCCACTCACAAATCCGATGATTTCCCCCTTCTCATTTTCAGCAACATATACCCGATGACCGTCTTCACTGGATAGATTCGCATTCCACAGTTCTGTTCTTTGCTCATAGGAAATCTGTTTCAGAACCTGGGCAGGCATTATATCTTTGTACGTCGTCTTCCAGCAATCTACGTGCACCTTGGCGATGCCCTCGGCATCTGATATCGTTGCTTCCCTGATGTTCATGTAAGTTCCACTCCTAGTTTCCAATATTATGCACTCTATTATATCGACGATCCAAATCTTGATCTATAATAAGGATATTCATTGTTTAGTGAAGTTGGATAGGATAGCCCGTTCACTACACTACTCGTTCATTACTGGGGGAGTCGACTTGAATAAAATTGTTTCATTTTATGTGCCGCTTGGCATTTCGTCATTAATTGCTGCACTAACGCATGTCATCGTCAATGCTGTGCTTGCTCGTTCGGAGCATCCTTCGTTTACATTAAGCAGCTATGCGGTCGCCGTCAGCCTGTGCCTGCTGTTGGAAACTCCGTTAACCGCTGTACGGCAAATGACCACGAAATTTGGTTATGATCGCAAGTCCGTTCATTCTATCGGTATTTTATGTACGTTCGTGGCTGCGGCTGTATTGATCATCGGCTGGAGCATCGGGTTGACGCCTGTAGGCAATCTGGTCTTTCAATATGTATTTGGCGTGTCCCCAGTATTGATCGAACCCACCAAGAACGTATTTCAGGTTCTTACTTTACTATACATATTAGTAGCTGTCCGTAACATATATCAGGGACTTATTATTAACAAGCACCGAACGGCATGGATGACATTCAGCTCGTCCATACGTATTATCGTCATGCTAATTGCTTCCTGGTTTTTGATCCGTGCTGGCTGGACGAATGACGGACGAGTCGGTGCCGCCATTTTTATTGCAGGTATTCTCATAGAGCTGGTCGTTACTTTTTTAGAAGGCCGGGTTCTCAAAAGAAAGCTGCCTCCTGACAATGGGGAGCAAACCATCCATCACGCGAAGCATCTCCTACCTTTTTACCTTCCTTTGCTATATTCGGCGCTGGTGCTGGTTATCCTGAATCCTTCCATCCAAGCTGCGCTGAACAATACAACTGATCCACTGTTGGCCGTGGCATCCTTTTCTGTAGCACTGCAAATCCTGAATCTATTTGTCTGGTTTTGCAGCTCTTTGCATCAAATTGTGATTCAATTTTATACGACCAAGCGCAGGGAAGTGCTGATATTTTTAAGCTTTTTGTCTATCCTGTCGCCAATGCTACTCCTGTTACTCTCCTTCGGATTTGCTGGCGATCCTGTGTTACGGAATGTATTGGGATTGGAAGGAGAACTGTTGCTAGAAACCAGAGGACTGCTTCGCATACTGGCTGTCTATGTTGCATTTTATCCTTGGGTGGAATATTTTATAGGACGGTCGATATTAATCGGTAATACTAAACCTATCTTTATCGGTAGGCTGTTTTCTGTGAGCTTTGCGATTCTCGCGCTTATTCTGTGTATCTGCTTTTTTCCAGGACTGGACGGCAAAGTAGCGGGAATTGTGATGGCTGTTTCCTCGCCTGTCGAGCTGGGAATTTATCTGTTGCTTTATCGTAAAATCTCTACAACCACAATGAATGTGTCATCCTGAAAAAACTTACCTAGAGAGCCTTATGCTAACGCCCCGCACATTGACTCCCTATGGCACATCTCTCTTTTACGAGGTCAAAATATAAGGACCGTTCTTTGTAATCGCAATCGTGTGCTCGTATTGAGCTCCCCAACTGCCGTCTGCTGTGCTGATGGTCCAGCCATCGTCCCCCCAGAGCACCGCGCCCTCGGTTCCTAGGGTAAATACCGGCTCAATGGTTATCACCATCCCTTCGCGCAGCGGTAATCCCGTTTTGGGACGACCATAGTGCAGAACCTCTGGCGGCTCATGCATTTGGCGGCCAATGCCATGCCCGATCAGAGGCTTGACGTTGCCGAACCGCCGCCAGCCTGCTGCTTTTTCCACAGCATGCCCGATATCCCCCAACGTCCTCCCCGGGCGGGCAACCTCGATCCCGCGCATCAGTGCCTTATGGGTCTGCCGCAACAGTCGTGCTACCGGGCGGCTAATGTTACCTACCGCATAGGTCCATCCTCGGTCAGCCAGCCAACCGTCCTTGTTAACCACAATGTCGATGGTCACAATATCCCCATCATGAAGCACCCGCTCCGAGGGAAAACCGTGACATACCACCTCGTTGACCGAAGCGCAGGTGGCATAAGGGAAACCTTTATAGCCCTTTTGTTCAGGCGTAGCTCCGCGCTTGCTTAAAAACTGCTCCACCCAAGCATCGATTTCAAGCGTTGTGATTCCCGGAAGAATACGACTTTCCAGCGTACGATGGCAATCTGCCAAAATACGTCCGGCCTCCCTCATGTAGCCGATTTCCTCCGGTGTTCGTATTGCTATCTCTATTGGAATCCGCCTCCTTTGAGCATACAAATTCACTAAACCTATCCCATTGTATGCAAGGCGGACACAAAAAAACCGTCTCCTCTGTGGATAGACGGTTTATAAAAGTCGTATTTCTAGTTTTTCGGGTAATCGAACCCTTTAAGATACTGAAGAATTTATGCGACCGAGTTCGTTTTCCACCACCATGGTCAACTCTTCCTCATACCCTCCTGTAATCCGGTATTTTCGCACATATTCCTTTACAAATTTTTTGGGATCCTTAGGCCGGAAAATTCGAGTCATTTCCCGCAGACTTTCCTTAACTTCATTGTGACCTTTCGTTGCCATGTAACTCCCTCCCAAAACGTTGAAAATAAGTGCTCCGTTGAAGAGAATGCCGAAAAGTATTGATGTCCTTATGCAGTGAAGTAGTATGTCTAATTGCAGCTTAGGTCGGGAACACCTTATACAAGGCATGTACCTGACACTATTATTAACCGAATTTCTTTTGGCTGAATCACTACCCCATTATAACATATTCAGATACAGCTTTCAGCTTTCCAGTAAATTTACATTGATTTTACCTATCTTTTACGCATCATGTCATTTTGGGTACTCAATCAGCTGTTGCACAGGGGGTATACCTTATTTATCGGTTTTTGGAGTGTATGTGTTTGGGGTAAAATAAATAAACATAACAAGGAGGGAAAAGGATGAGCCGCTTTGCTCCGCTGTTCACTGCACCTGTTGCCCGTATGTCTGCCCTGAACATAGGAACTTGTGAAGAGGAGGGCGTCAATGTCTCCCTACTTGATCAGGCAGACCGTGAAATCCAAGCCAAGTTTCCTAAAATGCACAGCTTCCTGCTACTACGCCACGGCAAACTGATCTGGGAACGCTATTATAACGGGCATGAAGTAAGCTCTCTGAACGATTTGCGATCCGCGACCAAAAGCTTCACTTCCACGCTCATCGGCATAGCTATGGCTCGTGGTGATATGCCCGGGCCAGAGACGGCTGTGCATAAGCTGTTGCCTGAGTATTTACCTAGGCGGAAGGAAACACTGCTAGAGCAGATTACGATTCGCCATCTGTTGACCATGACATCCGGCTTGTATTGGCAGACGGGTAAAAAGCTCGGAGAAGCCTTTATCCACCGTTTTCATCGCAGCAAAAGCTGGCCGTCCTTTGCCCTACGCTTACCTGTACAGGAGGATCAACTCGGTGTATTCCAATATCGTAGTGTTGATTCGCACCTGTTGTCCGTGCTGCTGACCCATTGTTGTGGGATTGACGCCTATGCGTACGCTCTCCAGCACCTGTTCGAACCCTTAGGTTTCGGGAGAAGTGGTTGGGCACAAGATCCAGAGGGCTACACCATGGGACACATCGGGCTATATCTGACATCGCGTGACATGGCTAAATTCGGCGATTGCTGCCTTCATCAAGGCAGCTGGAACGGAAAAGAATTGATTCCGGCCGATTGGCTGCATCAGGCGACACAGCGACAGGTTGAAGGGTATCCAGAATTCGGAGATTACGGATTCCAATGGTGGACAGGACGGCTCCACGGCATCAACTATGCGTGTGCGCACGGACATGGAGGACAGCAAATTTATCTTGTGCCAGAAGCGAACGCAGTCGCAGTATTTACAGCAGATAGCAAGGTGAGCCGTTGGAAAAATCCGCGAACACTGCTGGAGCGCTACGTTTTGCCAGCCGTATCCTCCCTCAACTTGGAACGTTCCTGAAATGAGCTTTAATGTGCTTATTGAATATAGGAGGCTAAACAACATGGAAGTCTCAGCACCAAAAATTCTAATATTATACGCCAGTTACGGGGAAGGCCATGTGCAGGCCGCTCGGGCGATTATGGACAGTTTGCGAAGACTTGGACGCTGCGAGGTACAACTTCTCGATCTGATGGCTGAATCTCATCCCTGGTTGAACGGTCTGACCAAATTTGTATATATGCAAAGCTTCAAAACCATTCCTCAGCTTTACGGCTGGGTCTATAATATTACGCGCGGTATGCAGGCAAAATCCGCCTTCGGCCATGTATTGCATTCATTCGGAATGCGTCAACTTACGCTCACACTGAAAAAGGAGTTGCCGGATCTCGTGATACATACGTTCCCGCAGCTCGCGCTCCCGGCGTTACGCCGCAAAATGGGAATGAATTTGCCTATTGTCAACGTGGTTACAGATTTCGATCTGCATGGGCGCTGGCTACATCCTGATATTGACCGCTACTATGTAGCCACTGAGGATATCCAGCAGGAAGCCGCCCAGCGGGGAATACCCATCGATCGCATTATCGCTACGGGGATTCCGATTCACGCTTCTTTTTATAACATGTTTGCTAACGAAATTCCTGTTCAGGAACAGGTAATTCCATCGCAACAGGCTGAGACTACTACACTACTCATAATGGCTGGCGCCTATGGCGTGCTATCCGGCATACTGGATATCTGTCGGCAATTAAGCCAGCTTCCTCAGTTGCGGCTACTCATCGTCTGCGGACGTAACCAGCAACTGAAAGCAGAATTGGATGCGCTGTATGCAGACGACCCGGACATTTACACCTATGGATTCGTGGACTTTGTTCCAGCACTTATGCGTGCGAGCAATCTGGTGATTACAAAGCCCGGCGGCATTACACTCTCGGAAAGCATTGCATCCGGTTTGCCTATTCTTGTGTTCAAGCCCGTGCCCGGTCAGGAGCTAAATAATGCTCTGTATTTGCAGCAAAAAGGAGCTGCCCGTATTGCGCGCACTACGGAGGAGCTGATTCAGCATTGTCTCGACCTGATTTCCATCCCCTCTCTTGCCGAAGAGATGACGCAGGCGATTGAGTTGCTTCGCAAGCCTCATCCCGCAGACCAGATTGCCGAGGATATTTTGCATCAGCTTGTGGATAAAAGACCTTCCGTACGGACAAATTAACGAAGAATAAGCCAGACGGAGGGGATACCAATGGAACGCGAAGGAAAGGATTTGCTCCCGCTTTCGGGTGAAAAGGTAGAAGTGGATGGTGTTTATATTGATGAGGATGGACATGAACAGCATTTGCACAGAGGTCAGCATTTTCCCTCTGATGTTGTTTTGGGTACTTCCGAGTGGAAAATGACCGAATACGCCTTTGATAATCATCATGAAGGACGTACTGATGAACGACTTATCCCCAAAAAGGATGACAAGAATAAAATGGGGAAAATCACACATCCGCGCCGCCATTTAAAAACTGGCGACCGATAATTACGGAAGTATATCCACAGTTACTCCCAATATGTTGATAGTTTGTGGACAATCTGTGTGCAAAGTGTGAGATATCGTTATATTGTCTACAGTTTGTGCACAAATTGTGCATAAAGCATGCTGTTTTTGTGGATAAATAGTAATGTGCGGTGGATAAAGTGCGTACAAGATGTGCAAAACCTGTGCATAACCGTGTGAATGGCTGAGCGAATCCTTTTCGTTCAGCCTTTTTCGTATTTTTATACACATTCTCTAATTCTTTTTTTACCGAGATCGGGTATGTTCGAACGAGAACATCGCTCCCAGAACGATGAGTTGCCCAAAAAGGACTCTATCCCATTAACGAAGACTAATCGAAAATTCGCAAATAGCGCATAGAGGAGTGTAAAATGGAAACGGGGACGAACAGAGTCAAAAGAGGAATTACCGAAATGTAAAAAGGCGTAGTCATCATAGAAATTCTCGCTTCAGGCGGGCGAACATATGCAGGAACGCGGTATATAGAAGCATCTAGCAAAACTCGTTGACCAAAATTTGGAGTAGGGGTGATCCGAATGGCATCTATTAAAATCCTTTCACTTAATGTCGGCATGCCCAAACAGATCCAGTTTAATCAGAAGGACGTTTCTACGGGGATATTCAAGTCGGCCACAGATGAATATTTGTATTTATCTTATCTAAACTTCGAAGGGGATGGGCAGGGCGATCTAGTTCATCACGGGGGTAAAGAGAAAGCTGTATGCGTCTATCCGTACGAGCACTATCCGTTCTGGGAAAATGAATTGCGGAGACCGCTCGATTACGGCGCGTTCGGGGAAAATTTAACGATAAAGGGTTTGCTAGAATCCGACGTTTGCATTGGAGACGTCTTTAAGCTTGGCAAAGCTATCGTTCAAGTTAGCCAGCCGAGACAGCCTTGCTACAAGTTGTCCATCAAGTACGGCGTACCGGACATGCCCTTGAAGGTACAGCAAACAGGCTACACGGGATTCTACTTCCGCGTTCTGGAAGAGGGAGTTGCCTCTAAAGCCGACGGACTATCCCTCCTTCATCGCCATCCGAAAGCAATTACGGTTTCATTTGCCAATCGAATTATGCATCAAGAGAAGGCTCATATCGAGGGTATTAAACAAATTCTCGAAGTGGAAGAATTGTCCTTAAACTGGAGAAATACGTTTCTAAAACGTTTGGCGGGAACCGAAACGGATTCTCGGGAAAGACTATCAGGCAATTCGTAAGGTGGAAGTGGTTCAATGAGTCTGCAAGCTCGTCTGGCTGCAGTCGAACATCGAATCTGCGAAGCTTGTGGGCGATGCGACAGAAGCGCAGTCCAAATGGGAGGCCCTTCAACCACAGAACGTGGCACTTTATCGGTCATTTGCAAACCAATAAAGTAAAAAAGGTTATCGCAAATTCGAGTATATCCATTCGCTGACCGCTTATCCTTTGTGTAGAGTCAACTTTTTTACCGAGATCGGGCATATCCTTCAATCCTGTCCTCATAGTTTGTATAGTACGGAGACTTAGCTTGAATCTTTTATAAAGGAGGATATGCCTGACATGTCAGTCTATAAGTCTTCCACAGGATTGGATGAAAATATAGCAGCTGTCCTGTGCTATTTGTTCGCCTTTATTGGCGCGCTGGCCTTTGTCATGCTGGAAAAGAAAAGTCGATTCGTATTATTTCACGCGCTGCAATCCATATTTTTGTTTGTCACCCTCATGATCGGGCATGTGCTTGTTGGATTCATTCCGCTGCTCGGTCCTTTCCTCGCTTCCCTGCTAACGCTGGCAAGCCTTGCCTTGTGGGTCATCCTGTTAATTCGCGCGGGACAAGGCAAGTGGCTCAAGCTTCCCTGGGTAGGCGATCTGGCTCTTCATCAAGCCCGGCAGTTGTGAAAACAACAAAAAACCTTGATCCTTAGCAGGATTCAAGGTTTTTGCTGTTTCGATGATTACTTTTTATCGCATGTTCGCTTCTTCTGTCCTATATGAATGTATCCCAGCTTATCTGGGTTGACCATTAAATAAAAACTCTGAATATGCTCCCCGTCCGGTGTCAGTCTGAGACATAAGGTTTCTCTCACTTTTCCGTCTTCCAGAAATGCCAGCTGAACCTCGCCATTGATGACGGTGTGGAACACATCTCTTTCTCGTAAAACGGTTAATACCCGACGAGAAGTCAACAGGGCAAGAACACCTTTGCGTACAACCATCGGTCTCATCACCGTATGCACATTACCTCCGCCATCTGACACGAATACAGGTTGTTCAGCCAGTAGTTCCAGCATAGCAGTCACATCGTAGGCAAGAAAGGCGGTTGTAAAACGTTCTAGTAGTTTTATTCGGGAAGAGTTGTTCACATTGCGACTGGACTGAGCCTCAAGAGCAGATTCTCCCGAAGATAGAATACGACGGGAGCGACTGAACAACTGACGACAGTTGCTCTCAGTCTTCCCTAGCAATTCTGCAATATCTTTGTAATCATATTGAAAAGCTTCCCTCAGCACAAAAACAGCCCGCTCTATCGGCTTTAGCTGCTCCAGCAAAACCAGAAAAGCGTAAGATATCATGTCTTTACGCTCTAACCAATCCGCAGGAAGATCTGCACTTTCACCCAACGGCTCCGGCAGCCACTGTCCTACATATGTCTCTCTTTGCTTGCGTGCAGAGTTCAACAGATTTAGACACCGATTCATCGTCATTTTGGCTACATAGGCTTTGGGATTGTGTAAATCATCCAGGGGCTTATTCTTCAGCTCGACAAAGCAGTCTTGAACTACATCCTCGGCATCTGTAACCGTTCCAAGCATGCGATATGCAATGGCAAAAGAATATTTGCGATATTTCTGATACAGCTCCTCCAGATTTACATCCACCGATTGTTGTTCAATTCTATGTTCTTTGCCAGACAAAGCATAGCCCCCTGTTCATTAAAGAATGCCCGGATACATCCCCGTTGCAATTGCAATCCGGTTCCAACTGTTAATCACGTTAACCGCGGTTATCAAATCTACGTATTCTTCCTCTGTAAAATGTTCTCTGACTCGATTGTACAAATCCGTAGGTACCCCTTGTTCAGAAATACGGGTGACCGCTTCAGCTAATTCAAGCATAACACGTTCTTTTTCCGTGAACAAAGGAACCTCCCGCCATAAGGCTAGCTGCAAAATGTGGTCAGCATAATCCCCCAGCTTGAGCAAATCCTTCGCATGCATATCCAGACAATAGGAACATCCATTGATTTGGGATACTCTAATTTTCAGTAGTTCATACAATACTTTGTCTGTAAAACGACCGGAAATATATTTTTCCATCTCCATCATTGCCTTGAACGTACTAGGACTCACTGCACTGTAATTAAATCTTAAACTCACGATACATCGCCTCCATTATTGGTTTACATATAGAAGACAAATGAACATGTGACTTTGTGACAAAGTGTAATACATCAATTTGGAATTGCCCTCAATTGGCATAGCATGTATTATAGATAAATGATTTTATGCAAAGAAGGTGAGCACTCACATGAGCGGAAAAGGTATTATAAAAGAATTTAAAGAATTCGCTGTACGGGGTAACGTGATTGACCTCGCGGTCGGTGTTATCATCGGTGGAGCGTTTGGCAAGATTGTCACTTCTGTGGTAAACGATATTATCATGCCTCCGATTGGTAAACTTCTGGGCGGCATGAATTTTCCAGACTTGTATGTAGCTTTACAAAATGCCGATCCTGTAAATGCTGACGGTACACGCATGACTTTGGCACAGGCCAAAGAAACAGGGATTGCGGTCCTCGCCTATGGGCAGTTCATTAACGTCCTGCTGGACTTCCTGATCGTGGCCTTCTGTGTGTTCATGCTGGTCAAGGGAATTAACATGCTGAAACGCAAAGAGGAAGAAAAACCTCCTCAGGAAAAAACGATTAAGGAATGTCCACATTGCCTGTCCGAAATTCCTGTAGCCGCAACCCGTTGCGCACATTGCACTTCCAAGCTGGAAGGGTACGTCGAAGCACGCTGACTCAACCCACACCTATATGACTACAACAAACGGCTTAAGACGGTATACCGTCTTAAGCCGTTTTGGTATGGTGTAGGAGATCTGATTAGTTGAAATTGGTGATAATGCCACGGGGTCTGACGGGCAAGCCCTCAGCGTACAGATGGGAAACATCACCGAAGCCGATGCAACGGGGAACTGCCCATTCCTGGGAGCGCTCATCAAACAAGATCGTGGTTACGGAGCTAGGCGGCATCCAAAAACCGGACCAGACCAAAGCCAATGGCAGCTCCAACAGATGAGCAAGCCAGGTCAGCCCGAAGCCGCCATGACAAAATACGGCCACCTGATCTTCGGTATGCTTCAGAATCCGGTACCTGCCCTCCACCCGCTCAAAGCCTTGCCGTTTCAGGAATTCATCAGAATGAAGCTTCAGCTGTTCGAAGATTTCGGGACTCTGCGTTCCCTGATAATAGGAAATCTCCTGCCAAGAGTCATGAGTCGGCAGGGGCAACTCGGAACGGATCACTTCACCAGGCAAATCCCAATGGGAAAGACGGCCGTATGGGGTTTCCTCCAGCTTTAGGGCCAGCTCCTGCGTCCAGTGTTCCACTTCATGAGTCATACCCAAAGACTCGGCAGTGTAGCGCATCGTATCCAAAGCCCGCCCCAAAGGAGAGGCATAAATTCGATCCAGCCCGTGACTGGAAAGCCGTTTGGCCAGTGCCTGGGCTTCCAAATGCCCCTCCGGCGTGATGGTGTTGTTGGGGTAATCGGGGTCTGCGTGTCGGATAATATACAATCTCATCATTGGTTCTCCGTTCCTATGAATGGCGACAGGATCGCTTTATCTCATTCCATCGATTAGTTCTCCTGATCTTTAACGTTTAATGTTTATTCAGCAAATTTTCCAAAATCGCGCGCAAATCCCTGTCTTCCTGGTAGACTTCCTCACCCGTATCCAGCTCAATAACCCGGATATATGTATAATTGGCTCTGACATCGACTGGTTTAAAAATCAATTCCTCCGGATTGTCTGGACGGACATCATAGCCCATATTTTTGAACATATCCGTGATTTGATCAATCCCCGGCTTGCCCCCACTTTCCAGCATAATTAACCCACGAAGTTCCTTGGGTTCCTCCGGATGCATGACTCGAAAATGTACTATACATTCCATGTAAAATCGCTCCTTTCAATCATAAACCTGTGTGATGTTACAAATCCTCATGTTCCCAGCATACCCCAAATGCCACTCCACATTCCACACCCGCCTTCATATCGTCAGGAAGGAAAACACGTTATACTGTAAAGTAGACCTTTGATTTCTGCTTACTATAGGAGGAACCACGATGACTAGCGAGCTTCTGGATATCTACGATGATGAAGACAACCCCCTTGGCACAGCTTCCCGACAAGACGCACATGCCAAGGGATACTGGCACCATACCTTTCACTGCTGGCTAGCACGAGACACTTCGATAGGCCGTCGCTTACTATTCCAACAGCGTCAGGATACGAAGGACACCTTCCCTGGATGCTACGATATTACAGCAGCCGGTCACTTGACGGCAGGCGAAGATATGTCTCAGGCGGCTCGTGAGCTGGAGGAAGAACTGGGTATTCATGTGCCCTTTGCCTCATTAACACCGCTGATGACCGTTCGGTATGAAAGCAAAGGTACCGCACAGGGTACCTCTTTTTGGGACCGGGAGGTTAGCTCGGTGTTTGGACTGCTATCGAACCAGCCATTGGAAGCTTATCACCTCCAGCAAGAAGAAGTAGCCGGACTGTACGAAGCAGATCTTAACCAAGCACTGGCCCTTTTTGAAGGCCATATTCCCTTTATCGAAGCCCAAGGCATTACGTCAGGGCCGAACCCAGAAAAAACCCGCCGCCTGATTACATCGGATCAATTCGTGCCTCATAAGGCGGGCTATATTACATCTATATGCCGGGCACTGATGGAACTTCCTAGCCAGTAATCTTTAGCTATTCTCCAGCTGACATATATTTGCCGATAATGCCTTCATACCGCCAGCCATACCGGGTCGACAGCTCTCTGCCCATATCATGCTCCAGCTCATACAGAATAAGATCCTGAGCAAAATGATTAAGCAGCAGGCCTGTCATTACCGGATGCTCGGTAATAAGCGCCTGTGTCGGGCAATTCTCTCCCCGCATACCCAGCATGCACCAACGCCGATCAATAACAAAAGAAAACTTGCGCCCTGCTGGTTCCTGTCCGTCTGTACCAGACCTAAACGGTAACCACGGTCCCATCATGCTTTCTCCGTTATCGCAGGACCAGAGCAGACGCACACCTCGACTCTCGGCTTTCTCCAACTCTGTCCGCAGCAGTTCGGCTTCCTCGCGCCACAAATCCAACACAATCTCATGCTCTGCCCGTTCCAATTCACGTGTCAGACTTTCCAGCACCTTCCGATCGCCTTCCGCATTATAAAAGGTCGGCTTGGTTGGTTCTGTTCGTGGCATTTCCTTCTCCACCGCACGCAGGGACTCCTGCATTTGTCCTTCGATCATCCGGGTCAATTCACCCGGTGGCAGCATGCTGTAACGAACAGGCTCTCCAGCACTGGTTCTGAGGTATCCCTGCCCGGCCAAACGCTGTAAAGCCGCGTACACGTTGGAGCGTGATGCACCCAGACGCTTAGCCACTTCATAGCCGGAAGCCGCATTTTGCCTCGAAAGCTCGACCATAACCTTGGCTTCCATTTCCGTAAAACCCAGATTCCGCAGATGATGCAGCAAACGCTCCATATATTCTGTTCCCCCTATGCTGCCCGGCGTTATGTCTGTGTCCTGCAGCAGCCTGTTCGGCTGCGTCAAATCTGTTCAGCTCCGCAACGCGGGCACCACTTGGACCCTTTGGGTAGTTCTGCAGTACAGATTTGGCATTTTACATTTTCACGTACTTGTGCAGACGGCGTTGCCGGCTTATCAGCCCCGGAGTTGTTGGCCTTCCAATATCGAATCCGCTCGTCCAGCTCTTCCTGACGCTCACGCTCACGTGCCAGTTCTTCAAGACGACGGTGTTCTTTTTCCAGCTCTTCCTGACGACGGCGCTCCCACTCAGCGTCGAATGCCGCTTTTTCTTCCGGTGTAAAATCAGATACTGTGTAATCGCGGTCTAGTCCCGCTGGTTCGTGTGTTTCGTACCGCTCATCCTGTTCCTGTTCATGCCGATCGACTACTTCATGTTCTGCATACTCCGTGTAAGCAGGCGTAGCATCCTTCACTACCTCTGGCTTGCGCAGATCAAAAGAATAGACGTCCGTTGGCACCTCTTCACGCACAGCAGCCACCTGCTTGGAGGCAGCCTGCCCTTCATTCAGCTTGCGTCCGCATTTGGGGCAAAAGTTGGCATCCAGTGGCACAACTGCTCCACAGGTGCATAAATGAGCGTTTTTTAATTCTGCAATTCTACTGCGCAGCTCGTCAATTTCATCCTGAAGCTCATCACATGCGGTGGATAGCTGTGTCATCTCGGTTTCTGCCACCGACATGTCGGATGCGCGGTAACCTTCGTAAAAGATCTGACCCATTCGCAAGAAATGAACATCCATTTCCTGCTGAATCGTTGTAATTTGTGAATTGATCTTACTAATCTCGACAGCATGCTGCGCCTTTTCTGTTGCGCGATTAGCGCCTTCCTTTATACGTTGAATCAGCTTCATCGTTATTTCCTCCCCATATCCAGCCGGATTTCACTGTACCGTCCGTATATCCCAAAGTTTTTTTCTGTTGGCAAACGTCGAACTCCTGTATAATGGAATGCGGTCATATCGCCTGTTTGAAGGCTATAGGCATTAGCTTCAACGTATTGACGTTCTGTCACTCCGGCATGATCCGCATGAATTTCAGCATTATTTTAGTCCATCGCCTTGTTCTTTTCGTCAGCTAAAGCTGACTAGAACTCTATCATACCAAAAACTACCCCCATTTGTGAAAATGGAAGATTTTAAGAACGAAAGGGGTTTCAGGATTATGGACCCAAATCCTTCTTTTTACCCCCGACCCATCGGGGTTCCTTACTCAACGTCGAGCCCTCAGGCACGTCGTGCTTCCATGGATACCAGTATGACGCTGGTGCCTGACACCGACCAAGACTCGGCCTATTTTCGTGCTTTAGAGAACGCCGGCATTCACCTGAACCGCCCGCAGATCCAGGCCGTCCGACACGGCAAAGGCCCCCTTCTGACCCTTGCAGGGGCGGGCTGCGGCAAAACCACAGTGCTGGCTGCCCGTGCAGGCTACCTCATGGCGATGCGGGATGTCCCTGCATCGTCCATTCTGCTGGTGACCTTCACCAGCAAGGCAGCTGCCGAAATGAAGCTGCGCATCGCGGGATTACCCGGTGTGCGCCCTGCCGCTGCACGTGCAGTTCAGGCTCGCACGTTTCACTCATTCGCTTTGGCGATGCTGCGTCATCGCGGCGTGCAAGATGAAGTGTTCGGTGAAACGCAGGCCCAGCATACCGTCATGAAAATGATGCTGCGGCAGCTTGGGCTCAGCGAGGCTTTCCAGCCAGAAAGCCTGCTGTCTGCCCTCTCCGCCTGGAAAGCGGAAGGCCGCAGCGCGGACGAACTGCCGGAAAGCGTGCGTGAGGAATCAGATGCCAAGCGTGCCATGCTCGCCTATGAAGCGTGGAAACAGGAACGCAATAAAATGGATTTTGACGATATTCTGCTGCGTGCCTCCGCACTGCTGCGTGACCCGGATGTGCTTCAGCCGCTTCAGCGACGTTTTTCACATATCATGGTCGATGAATTTCAGGATACGAATGCCCTGCAATATGAGATGGTGCAGCGATTGGCTGCCCGACATCGCAATCTGATGGTCGTCGGAGATGATGATCAGACGATCTATACCTTTAATGGGGCACGCCAGGAATCCATTCTGGAGTTTGACAAGGTTTATAAGGATGCAAAGGTCATTACCCTGGATATTAATTATCGCAGCGATGCGCGGATTTTGGGGCTGGGCTCTAACATTGTCGCCAAAAATGTCCATCGACGCTCCAAACGTCTTTCGGCTGCCGGGCGTGAAGGCTTGCCGCCGCAGTTTGCCACCCCATCCGGACCCGAGGAAGAGGCGGGGCATATTGTTACCCATCTACTCGGACAGGTAGAGGAAGGTCGGCTGCGCTACCGGGATATCGCTATTTTGCACCGGACAGCCAGCGGAAGCCGCTCTATTTTTGAGCAATTAATTATGCGGGATGTCCCATTTATTCAGTACGGAGCAGGGGCTGTATTTTATGATCAGTCCCTGATTCGTCCCTTAATGGATCACCTGCGCTTGTCGCTAAATCCCCGGCGTATGGAATCCATTCCGAGCACCCTCGGGCCGCTGTACGTATCCCGTGAGGCGGGGATGGAATGGATTATGCGCGAGGAGAAACAGCAGGCTAAAAAATACCCGCTGATTCATCTCAGCCGCTGGGATCGACTACGTGATTTTCAGCGTGAGCAGGTGAAAGAGCGTATTCGTCTGATTCGCAGTCTCACTACAATGAAACCTGCCTATGCCATTCAAGAAATGCGGCGCGTCTTTTATGACAAATATTTGGAAAGTGGAGATACGGGCGCGTGGACTCATTATAAGGAAACGATGCAAGAAAGTCTGGAGGAGCTCGAAACGGCAGCCAAGCGGTTTGACACCGTGGAGGCGTTCGTCAGCTTTGCGGACGAGCTTTCCGAGCGTCACCGCCAAATGGAATCGCTGCGCAGAGAAGAAGACAGCGATGCTGTTCGGCTCATGACGATTCACCGCGCCAAGGGGCTGGAATTCCCTTGTGTCTATTGGATCGGGGCCAGCGAAGGCATCCTGCCCCACAGTTCGGCCCTGCACAGCGAGCTTCCAGAGGATCGGCGGGCAGGCGCCGCCCCGACTACGGCTGTGGATAACGATGCAGCGCTTGAAGAAGAGCGCCGCCTCGCTTACGTGGCCGTCACCCGGGCGAAGGAGTTGTTGTACATCACCTCTCCCGCCTCTAATCATGGCAAGCCTGCCGCCGTGTCACGCTTCCTGCTGGAAGCCTATGGGGTCACCCCTGAGGCTTCCAAACCGGAAACACGCCGCAGCAGCTTCGGCCAACCGAAGGGTGCTTCCGGGTATAGCAACCGTGCTGGCGCTGGATCGCCAGCGCCTGGCACAGCGACCCGCGTGAGCAGCAGGCCGGGACCAGGCAGCGCTACGGTACGGACGACCTCGTCGGTGACAGGGCCTCCGGCGGAGCCACGCATCAACGTGCCTGTGTGGAAATGCACCGACGGTGCCTGCAAAGCGTGGATGCGTCGCGACACAACAAGCGGACGCCGTACAAGCGCGGCTAGCACAGGCACGCCGCCGGTGTGCCCGCTCTGCGCCTCCCCGATGACAGAGGGGACACGCAGCATCCCAGCCAGATAGGCATAAGGCGCATAGCTGGTATGGAGAATTGTTCTTTTGCTGGACTGGTGACACTCGTGATTTCCAGCCTACCTGTTGCAGATTATTAATGAATCAAAAAAGTTAAGTTGTAGACAGACCAATAAAAGAAAAGGCGGCAGACTAGGATATGAAAATAAAATCCTCGTCTGCCGCTATCTGTTTTCACTTGCTATCGAACGATCGTATCCCGTTAGTTCAATGCCTTGCCTGTTGTGAAGTTATATATTTTAATCATTAAACAAGCGCTCTATCACCCAATAGGTGTTCCGTCAGGTAATTTGATATCTGGTTTCAATAGCACCACATCCCCCTTTTCGGGAATTCCTCCAAGGACCAATACCTCTGACTTAAAGCCTGCTATCCGTCGAGGTGGAAAGTTTACTACACCTATGATTTGTTCCCCTATAATATCTTCAGCCACATATCTTTTTGTAATTTGTGCACTCGAAGCTTTTATTCCGATATCTTGTCCAAAATCAATTTCAAGTTTAATAGCAGGTACTTTTGCTTCTGCAAAAAACTCAGCTTTAATTATGGTTCCAACTCGAATATCTAGTTTCAAAAAATCATCAATCGTTGCCATCTAAACATTCTCCTCATCGATTGTTTTCTTCAATTTCGCGATAATGAATTTCAAATTTAATATTTTGCAACCGTAGTATACTTTAAAGATTTTGCCCAAAAATACATCCCCATACCGAATAAAGTCATGATTCCACCTATGAATTGAAATGCAGAGATTATTTCTCCCAAGAATAAGTAAGCGAGAATTATGGCAAGAACAGGCTCTCCAATAATACCAACTGAGACCGTAGTTGCACCCATTGATTTCAACAACAGATTAAAAATATATTGTCCAAAAATAGTTGGGATTACTGCAAGTAACAAGAAATACATCCAATCCGACGAGCCATATTCGATCAAGGCATAATGATTCAACAAATTGTAGACCAGCATGACACTGCCACCAATAAAAAAAACAATAACACTATATACATTTGCATTTATTTTGTGACTTACTTTCTGTCCTGCCAACATATATGCTGAAACCAAAATTGTTCCTACTAAAGATAATCCATCTCCGATTAATGCCTCTCTCGAAATCCCAATGTCTCCCCAAGCTATAATGATTGAACCGACAAGAGCGGCGATCAAACAAAGAATGGTTAATATATTTGCTCGTTCTCTGAATATAATGTATGAACCCATCATTACAAATAAAGGCTGCAAGGATAAGATGACCATGGAGCTCGCAACTGAGGTATATACTAAAGATTCCATCCAGAATAAGAAATGCAACCCGAGAAAAAGACCAGCTATGAAAACAGTACTCCAATCTTTTTTGTTCATTTCTAAGGAACGGAACATTTTCCAAGGGACAAAAGGAAGCATTATGAGTACTGACATATACAATCTGTACATCCCAGCCACAGAGGTTGGAGTATCGGAGGATTTTATCATGATGGATGAGATAGAAACAGACAGTATGCTGATTAAAAGCAAGATATACGGATGAAACGGTAACGACGATTGATTTATTTTCACATGTACGCCTCCAAGATGTCTTATCCAATCGCCTGTGCACAGGATTTTAATGATAAGCCGAAGATCTGGTATAATAATATCACCACTTTTATTTTATTTGTGTAACTATATCTTTAATTTATATAGAAATATCGTCATCAGAAAGGACCTCGCTAAAATGGAAAAACAATTGCATGAGACCATTCTATATCCCGATGTTTCATTTCCATACATCATGTACACCCATACTATTCATGCAAGTAATCCTGAAGGTAGAGGATTCAACGATTTACATTGGCATGAGGAACTACAAATCACTTTGGTTACCAAAGGAAAGCTAGTGATACAAGTTAACGGGATTGATCATGAATTACAAACAGGTCAGGCCATTTTAATTAATAAAGGTGTTCTTCACGTTACTACACACCTTACACATAACGGTCAATATGTCAGTTTTAATTTCCCTGAGAAGCTGTTGGCCTTTTATGCAGATAGTGCGATGGAAAAAAACTATGTACTTCCTTATACAAACTCTCTCTTATTGTCATTCGTAATCAAAGGAGATGTTGAATGGCAAATTCAAATACTGCAAATGCTTTGGGATATGAAACAGAAATTTGATATAAAAAAAAAGTGGGGCTGGGAATACGAGGTTTCCATCAAAACGGCACAATTATGGTTAGTCTTAATATCTAATATTTCGCTGTCTTCTGAGGAAGCACCTAAATACATGAAATTGCAACAGGAGCGACTTCAATTGATGCTCAGCTTTATCCATCAAAACTACTCAGACAATATAACACTGCAAGAAATTGCTGCTATAGCACATTTAAGTATTTCGGAATGCACTCGTAGTTTTAAGAGAACTATTCATATGACACCTTACGACTACTTAATTAAGTACCGTATCAAGAAAAGCAGCGAGTTATTAATTTCAACAGATTCTACAATAACTGAAATAGCCCACAGAGTGGGGTTCAATCATGTAAATCACTTCATTCAGTCTTTTAAGAAACATCATAAAAAAACACCTAAAGAATTCCGGAAATTTAGAAATGAATTCATCAATTAAGGAAGAATTCGTTCAGCAAATTTCGCCCAGACAAATTCAGAAGATATGAAGTTTGTTTACCATCGGAGTTAAAAATCCATAATTTAAGGATGATTTCTTCCGAAATTCATAGTATGGTTCCTGCCTCGCCTCTAATTTATGATGAAATTAAAGCGAGGTGATGAACTAAAAAATTTAAAAGGAAATATTGAAAACGCATACAAATAAAGATGCGATTATGGAAGCAGTTGTTTATTATTTAATTTTTTTATTTTTGAAAACGGTTTCTTAAATCTGCGCCGCAGGACAATTAGGGTGGTAACATCTAATTCAAGGAGTGAGTCATATGCCAGATCCATGGAAAAGAAGGTTTTTCGGCATTCTTAGTTTTGTTCTCTTATCTTTTTTGTTGGTATCTCTCGATTTAATTCCAAGCTTAGCAAAAGCAGAATCAACTAACTTGGTCACCCATGTTGAAGACAAAACGACGATGGGTGCAAGTCAAGATTTATCCACTAATGGCAAATCTCCTTCTACAGTTGTCAGCTCCAAAGATGCAATTATTCAAGGTTACGGCGTAGAAAAACGGGATACTCCCTATACCGGCGATACACTTTATAAAGGCGACGGCTATGTATCCTTCTTTTATGATTATGACCCAAATTCGGGCAAGTCTGACGGGACGGCTACGTTTAAAGTGAATGTGCCGACAGCAGGTCTATATAAGCTGAGCCTCGGTTACTATATTCCGGCGGACACCGGCTCCAAGGATACCAGCTTCGAGGTCAATGGTACAATGGCTGAAAGCATAACGCTGGTTCCCCCTCCGGGAGGTGCGGTTGTAAACGAGAAGTTGGTAAGCAAGATCATGTTGAATGCCGGTACAAACGAGGTTACTTTTTCAAGAGGCTGGGGATATTACGGGATCGAATACGTGAAGGTTGAATTCGCCAGTTTGCCTGCTACAAACAGCAAAATTGAAGCCGAAGACGGAGTCATTACTGGTGAGGTCAGCACCGAAACCGCCAGCACGGGCTATTCTGGTACCGGTTACGCAGCCTTTAAAGGCACAGGGTCGTTAACCCTTGCCTATAACGCAGCTTCAAGTGGCTTTTACAATATTGCAATCGGTTACAGTAATCCAAATAGTGACAAAAAGACCCATATGGTGGTCAACGGTCAGACAAGCGAAATATCCCTTCCGACAACAGCAAGCTATTCCGAGGTATCCGGCGGTAAAATCATGCTGAATTCGGGAAACAACACAATACAGTTCAATGTCGACTTGGGCCAGTATCATATCGACTACATCAAGCTGGCAGCAGTGCTCCCCCCGAAACTGCATCAGATTGAGAAAAAGCCGGTAAACCCGAATGCGACTGCGGAAACCAAGGCACTCATGGGTTATCTCGTGGATGTTTACGGAGACAAAATTCTTTCCGGTCAGCACACTCTTGAGGATGCCCAGTGGATTAAAGACCAGACTGGAAAGTATCCTGCGATGTTGTCAACGGACATGATGGATTACTCCCCCTCTCGCGTCGAGCATGGTGCCACCTCAACTGAGGTGGACAAGGCGATCCAATGGGCCAAAGAAGGTGGAATTGTCACGTTTGTATGGCACTGGAATGCCCCTAAGGGACTGCATGACATTCCAGGCAAAGAATGGTATCGCGGATTTTACACCGAGGCGACTACATTCGACGTTCAATATGCGCTTAATCATCCCAAGTCGGAAGAATATCAGCTAATCCTGCGGGACATTGATGCCATTGCCGCTCAGTTGAAACGCTTCCAAGACGCTCACGTTCCGGTGCTGTGGAGACCACTGCACGAGGCGGAAGGCAAATGGTTTTGGTGGGGCGCCCAAGGGCCAGACTCCGCCAAGCAGCTGTACCGTATCATGTACGACCGTCTAACACACTACCATCACCTGAACAATCTGATCTGGGTATGGAACTCCGAGAGCCCCGAATGGTATCCGGGGGACGATGTCGTCGATATTGTAAGTGTGGATATCTACAACCCGGCGGCTAATTATCACCCAAGTATCGGCAAGTACGACAGCTTGGTAAATCTCGTGCAAGGCAAGAAGCTGGTTGGTCTGTCCGAAAACGGCCCGATTGGCGATCCCGAATTGCTTCAAGCATATTCAGCGCATTGGCTCTTTTTCACCACATGGACGGGCGATTTCGTCCGCAACGGACAATATAACTCCCTGGATCATCTCATAAAAGTGTTCAACAGCGATTACGTGATCACGAGGGATGAGCTTCCTCAAGACCTATTTACTTCCTCCAAGAATGAAGCGGAGTAAGGCGCTCTTACGGGGCTCACCGTACCACGGAAGGTAGCAGATACTTCGGACGATGGGTATGTGGCTGGATTCTGATAACAACGTCGACAAATTGGTAATTACTTTGAACGTGCCTGTAATTTTACCGTCCCACCCAGCACCATGAAGTAACGCATAAGCCTGCCCCTAACCAACAGCGGCCACCTCAGAAAATAACCGAGGCGGCCGCTGTTGGTTTGTAACTTGAACAATATAGTCTATGATAAACCATTATAAAAAAGGGCCGTCTTCTCTCCGGCAGGAAAGTCGAAACGGCCCCGTTCTTTTTGCAAAACGAATTAGTTAGTAGACCATAGCTTAATCCGGTTTTGAATATGTTTGGTAAAGGATTGTTCCATTTCTTGTACTCCGGCTTTCTCCAGCTCTGCCATATAGGCATCCCAAACCTTATCGAAGTTTTCCGGCTTGGTCATGACAGCTTCCGGAATTCGTTTCCATGTAATATCCTTCATCTTGGCTCCCAGAATAACAGCTGGATCGTCATTGGGAAGAGACATCGTGTAGGCTGCTCCGTATGCTCTCGGCTGGAATTCTTCTTCCTTCGGGAATAGATCTTTCCAGTGCTCGATCTTATAGGCCTTCAGGACTTCCCTCTCCGACTTGTTGTAAGTCGCTGTCAGCAGTTCTGGATAACTACGAGTAAAATAGTTGCCTGTTGAATCCTTGATGCCATCACCATAATGGACCGACAAGTTCCAATATAGACCGATACCAGACTCTTTTTGGAAAGCTGCATTGTCATTGTTCATCCGTTCCAGCACAGCCGGAATAATCGTCCGTTTGCCGTCTTTAACCGTGTAATGCTTTCCTTCAATCCCCCAATTATTCAGGATTTGCCCCTCTTCCGATGCCAGAAAGTCGAGGAACTGGATAGCGCGTACCGGGTCCTTGCACTTGCTAGAGATCGAGATTCCATATCCCCCATCAAAGCCAGGAAGCCAAAAGTTGGTGTCCTTATATTCCTTGCTCATGGTGACTGGATAATGACCGTACGTTTGGTCGAATTTACCCTCCGCTTTTAGCGCATTTTGCCCGTCGCCATAGTCCCATTCTGGATCGGCAAGGCCAAGTACGCGGCCTGAAGCCACCTTCGCCTTAAACTGATCGGTCTTCTGCACGAAGCTTTCCGGATCAAGCAATCCAATGGAGTTCATGTGATTCAACCAGCGGAAATATTCCTTTTCTTCCGGTCGGCGGAAATGATAAGTCGCTTGGTGTGTTTTTTGATCAATGTAGTATTCGCCGTCGTCTGGTCCCCCGGTCGTTTGGAATCCTGAGTTTGTTACCTGGTACATATGCCAATCGTCGGCATTAAGGGACAATCCGATATTTTTATTGCCATTTTCGTCCGTCGGATGCTTGGTTATATAGTCCTTAATGACTTTTTCGAAATCCTGTACCGTACGAATGTCGGGGTATCCCGCTTCCTTGACGACACGGTGTTGAAGTTTAAATCCTACGTCGGGTTTGATTTTTTTCTCTTCGACAGCGGACCAAGTCGGAATCACATAGATGGATGGGTCGTCCAAACTGTACTTTGTCCGAACAAGCTTGTCACCCAGCATTTTTTTGATGTTCGGTGCGTGCTTGTCGATCAAATCTGTCAAATCAATGATTGCGCCAGCATCGACAAGTTTGCCGACATCCGCCTTAGCAGCGATTAAATCAGGATAGTTTCCTGTGGCTGCAATCAACGAAATCTTTTGGACCGGGTCTCCGACAGCGAATTCAGCATCTAGAGTTACTCCGGTTTTTTCAGCGATGACCTTACCGACTTGATCCTTCATGCTATTCCAATTTGTGCTGGAGTCTTCCGAAAAATAAGTAAGTGTGATGTCTCCTGTTGTTACGGCCTTGGTAGCCTCAGACGGATTATTACCGCTGCACCCTGCAAGGGTCGCGACTAAAGTCAGTGACATTACGAAAGATACGACCATTCTATTTTTTCTTGGCTTCATGGAGCGAAACCTCCCATTATAATGAATGTTTGCTTCGTTTAGCTCTTTACCGCTCCGAGCGTCATACCCTTAACAAAATATTTTTGTAAAAAAGGATAGACGATAAGAATCGGCACTGTAACAATGATGGTGATTGCCATTTTGACCGATTCCGGGGAAACCTGTGCCATACGCTCGGCCATATTAGCAGCGTCCTGGGAATTGGTTGCGCTTGTTGTCGTACTTTGCAAAATTTTCATCAATTCATATTGCAGAGTCGTCAACGATTCGTTAGACCCATTAAACAGATAAGTATCGAACCAAGAGTTCCATTGCCCTACCGCCAAGAAAAGCGCTACGGTCGCTAATGCCGGTTTGCAAAGAGGAAGAATAACGCGCCAGTAGATCGTGAAATCGTTGGCACCATCCAGCTTGGCTGATTCCTGTAACGCATAAGGCAGACCATCAATGAAGGAACGAATAATGAAGACATTAAACGCACTTACAAGACCTGGTAAAATATAGACGGCAAATGTATCAATTAAATGCAATTCCTTCATCAGGATAAAACCTGGAATCAACCCTCCAGAAACATACATGGTGACGGCCAGAAAGATTGAGATGAACCTTCTAGCTTGAAAATCACTTCGTGCAAGCGTATAGGCAAGCATCGAGCCGCTGACCAAGCCCGCTACGGTGCCAATGACGGTTCGCAGAAAGGAGATCTTGAATCCAGTGATTAACCCCTCATAGGTGAAAATCAAGTCGTAATTCTTCAAAGTAAATTGCCTTGGCCAGATGGTGATCCCACCTCTAATGGTGTCTACCGAATCGTTAAAAGAGATAGCTAGCACATTTAAGAACGGGTAGATCGTCAGAACGGTGACCACAATCATGAAAACATAAACAACTATCCCCAGGATTCGGTCTTGTGGTGATTTCGCCTGAAGCTTGTTGTTTAATCCGCCGACCGGCGTAGTGCTTTTGACAGCCTCCATGTCCATTCTCCTCCTTACATAATGCTCTCGTTGGTATAGCGCTTAAAGATTCCATTAGCCGCAAACAATAGGATCAGGCTTATCACCGAATTAAAAATATTAATGGCCGTTCCGAAAGAGTAACGTCCCATCGCCAGACCATAATTAAGCGCATACAAATCAAGTACTTCAGAGTAATCAATGACCAGGTGATTGCCCAGCAGAAATTGTTTCTCGAATCCTGTACCGAGCAGATGACCAATAGACATAATCAGGAGAATGATAATAGTCGGCCGGATCCCCGGCAGCGTGATATGCCACATTTGCTGTAATCGGCTAGCGCCGTCCACCCGCGCAGCCTCGTATAATTCAGGACCAATCCCGGCGATGGCAGCCAGATAAATAATGGCGTTCCACCCCGTTTCCTTCCAGATGTCTCCGAAAGTTACAACCCACCAAAATAATTTACCTTGGGCCATAAACTGGACTGGCTGATCGATGATGCCTAGACCCATGAGCATATCGTTTACGACACCGCCATCCGCTGAAAGCATTTTGGTGACAATGCCTGCAGCAACCACCCATGAAACAAAGTGCGGCAGATAAGATACGGTCTGAACAAATCGTTTTACCACTTGTATGCGGACCTCGTTGAGCAATAGAGCAAAGACAACGGGTACAATAAAGCCAGCGACCAGTCCCATAAGGCTCATAGCCAGCGTGTTCCGCAATACTTGGTAGAAATGATCATCTTGGAACAATGTACGAAAATGCTCCAAGCCCACCCACTTCTGTTCAAAAAAACTCAAACCAGGTCTGTATTTCTGAAATGCCATTGTCCAGCCCCATAGCGGCAAATACTGAAAGATAAAGACCCAGATAACAAACGGAATGGACATATAGTAAAGATACCTCTGGCTTTTAAATACCTTCCAAGCATTCCGCTTCGTTTTTTTGTATACGTTTTCCGAATTTGCTGTTACCGCTTTCATTTTTTTCATCCCCTCTCTTAAAACCAATCATAAAACAGAGGAGAGTCAGAACCCATACAACGGATTTCGGAAAAAATCATCCACAAATTATGGATTTCTATATTCCGACGGTGAACGGCCTTCGTATCTTTTGAATTTGCTGTAAAAGTAGTTGACGCTTGTATAGCCGACGCTTTCGGCGACTTCGTATACTTTCATTCCCTGACCCAGCAGCTCCTTGGCCTTTTGAATACGGACTCGGTCCAGATAGGTATTAAAGTACTCCCCCGTCTTGTTCTTGAAAAGCTGACCCAAATAGGCGGTACTATAGTTTAGTAGTCCGGCTAACGCTTCCAGCCTCAGGTTGTCTGCATAATGCTTGTGAATGAAGTCGATCATTTTTTTGAATTCCAGCTCCTTTCCACGGTGTTCAGAGTCTTGCGCCAATGTTAGCAGGAAACGGTGGGTCTCTTCCAAAAGATCATATAGATGATCATGCTGGTATATCCCATTTAAAAAACGGGAAACTTCCTCCGTCTCTTTCAACTCGATACAGAAACCCGCGGTCAGCTTATGAATGATTGCATTGGACAGAAAAAAGAAGGACTCTTTGATCGACTTCTCATCTTGCCCCTGTTTGAGTAAAAATGCAGCCGCCTCGTTCAATAATGGCAGTATTGCGGTTTGGTTTCCTACCTCCAGACTGTAATACAGGCGGAAGATGAATTCCTCCATCGTTTCCTCAGCTTTATCAGCAGACAATCGGGGAGAATCCAGCGAAGAAGAAAAGAAAGGATACGGACCTAGCAGTCGGTTCTTCTCGCTGAAAAAGGATTGTTTTACCGCTTCCTGGGCCTTTAAAAAAGATTTACAAATATCTTCAGGAGCAGATACTACCCCTCCGGTTGCAGCGGCGAACCGGACATTATCCGCAACATTACGAATCTCATTGTGCAGAATTTCACGCCGTTCTCTTCCGCGCAGCGGCGCGTTGAGCAACAGGACTGTATACGGGGGGATTACTGTGACAAGTCCCATCATCTGCCCCTCTATCTTTGCCTTCAATCCATTCGAAAGCTGGTATGCGACATCAGAACGGTCCACTTCAGAAACACGCGGGTAGACGACCACGACTTCGTAGTTGCTCCACAACAAATCTGCTTCTTTTGCCTTACTTCTCAACTTGGCCGGATCTTCAGTTCTCTCTTGAGAGACAAGCAAGCTATGCAGGTATAAATCTCGATTTATAACCTCTCTCTTACGCCACTCCCCTTGAAGACGCTCCTCTTCGATCCGCTCGCGTATCCGTTTTAAACTGGACGACATTTCATCAATGTCGACCGGTTTAACGAGATAGCCGAACACCCCGTATTTGATCGCTTGTTTGGCATACTCAAAGTCGGCATATCCACTGAGGATCATAAAGTGCAAATGATGACCGTCGGTTGTCAAGCGCTCAATCAACTGTAAACCATCCATAACCGGCATGCGGATATCGACGATTACAACATCAGGAGCTTTTTCCTCGATGACTCCCAGTGCTTCCTTTCCATTGGCTGCCGTAGCTGTAACGATAAATCCGAGGCTTTCCCATGGGATCAGCGTTTGAAGCCCTTGACGAAGCTTCGGCTCATCGTCAACGATGACTACCTTAATCATTTGGATTCACCCCCAGGTATAAAAAACTGAATACAAGTGCCTTTCCCAGGCTCGCTCTCAATATGTAAAGCACTAGAGGTCCCATACAGTAAGACGAGACGATCATTTACGTTTCGTAGTCCAATTCGCTGGACCTCCTGTTCATGTACGGATGCAGCAAGCTCTGCTTGTACTAGGGCGAGACGATCGGCCGTGAAACCAGCGCCGTTGTCACATACCATAACTCGAACCCCCTCCGGGATTTCCTTAACTTTCACTTCAATGACAGCTCCTTCTGCTTGATTATCCAGACCGTGTACAATAGAATTTTCCACCAATGGTTGGATAATCAGAGGTGGAACCAACATTTCCTCCAAATTTGGATCAACGGTTAAGCGATACTCCAAACGGTCTTCATACCGAAACTTTTGAAGATCGAGATAACAGCACACTTGTTCAAGCTCTTTACGCAGTGGAATCTTGTCGTTACCAGCCTCCAGACTGCTGCGCAACAACGCGCTCAACTGCCAGACTGCTTTAGCGATATCGTCCTGTTGGCGAATGTGGGCCTCCATTCTGATAGACTCCAAAGAATTGAAGAGAAAATGCGGATTGATCTGGCTTGCCAGCATTTTGAACTTGATCTCGTTTTGTCTTTGCTCCACGAGTCTTTTCTGGCGATTCGTCTCTTGGACCTCCTGGACCAAATGGTTTACGCTGCTGACGAGCGCGTTAAATTCCCTCGATAATAGACCCACTTCATCTTTCCCATCGATATGGAGATAGGTTTCCCATGAGCCAGCCCCTACTTGGGTCATATGCTTGCTCAAGCGAAGAAGCCTTCTGGATAATAGCGAAGCAGAAGCATAGATAAGCAAGGCTGCAAATATCAGGCTGGCTGTGATCGCGATTCCGCCGAGCCATATCACTTGATTAGCATCTCGGGTAATCTCAGAAACGGAAAAAATGGAAATAATGCGAAGTCCATTCCAGCTATTCTGTGGAGCTAGATTAGCGATAACCACCTTCGACGCTTTTCCATCGATGAGCATGTTGTAACTTCCTCCCTGATGGAAAAGTATATTTTCGTCGGCATGAATTTCAGAAAGATTCTTCCCGAACAACTCTGCTTCATTGGACGCGACAATCTGATTCCGGTTATCCACGATCAAGGTAGGGAACGATTCCTGATTCAGGATTGAATTTAATTGGCGCTGGTTAACATTTATGACCAGAACCCCTTTTCGTCCTGGTGAATCCACTGAAAATGATCGAATCAGGCTGAGATAATCGGCATCGTCCCTCTCATCCTTAATTAAATTCCAGCCGGCCAATCCTTTCTGCGCGATGGCCTCCTTGTACCAATCTGCGGTTGTGATCCTATCATCCGGTTGGATAAATTCCCAATTATTAAGTGCTCCAGGATTAGAGACATAGACACGGATGCCGGATATCTCTTTGTACAACTGGAGGTAGTCACGAATACCTGTATACTCCCGGTATGCCTGAATGACTTCGATATAGCTGTCATACTTCTGGCTGGCTACCATTTTCATCCGATTGTCATTGGTCAGCCGGTACGAGATGTCCAGCGGCACTTTGATCAATTCTTCTGTACGATTTCGGACCCGCTCGACATTGTTGGACACTTGCATAAAGGCGTCTTTAATAACGGCCTCTCGAAGCTTCCCCGTCAGAAACAGGCCACACAACAGCAAGGGAAGAACAGCTACCGAAATGAATGTAAGCGTCATCTTCTTTCTCAGTTTCATGTCATTCATCATTCGTATAAAAAACATGGTTTGCCCCTCCCCAATCAGTACGCTGATGCGCGCAAAATGCCCCTTTTCATATAAAAAGGGGCATAACTCCATCGATTGTTTTCTCTCTTTCGGCAATTATACTGTTGTACTGATCCTTAAGCCTTACCAGGCTTTATTGCCCGAAGCCTGAACCATCCACTTTCATAGTCTTTCTGTCTGTAGAGAAGAGGGAGGCCCAACTTCATAAGCCGATCCCCCCCATGGATAGACTTTTGCCCGCTATTTCCTGACTTAACTTCATATTCGAGCTCTGGATTTAGTCCGTCAAGGCGCAGGGCTCGCCAAGGCGCGTTCGGGACAGCCATCACTTGGAAATAGTAGACGATGGCATCCTCTTGGTCTTCAGAAACAAACATCCAAGCCGATTCGTTATCTTCAAACGGGTTGTTTAAGCGATACAAGTCACCTTTTTGTACTAAGCCACGTATCTGCTTGTATACTGCGATTTGGCGTTTGACCGTCTCTTTTTCCTCATCGGTAAATTTCGTGAGATCAAGCTCATATCCAAAATTTCCTGACATGGCCACATCACCTCGAAAATCAAGGGGTGTTATGCGTCCAACTTGATGGTTCGGAACTGCCGACACATGTGCTCCGGTTGCGCTTACAGGATAGACAAGGCTAGTTCCATATTGAATCTTCAGACGTTCCACCGCATCGGTATTATCACTAGTCCAGACTTGAGGCATGTAGTAAAGCATGCCTGGATCAAAACGTCCTCCGCCACTTGAACAGCTCTCGAAAAGAATATGCGGAAATTCGGTGGTGACGCGCTCCAGCAGCTCATACAATCCAAGAACATAGCGATGGGCAGTCTCAGATTGGCGCTCCGGCGGCAGAGCTGCGGAACCGATTTCCGTCAGGCAGCGATTCATATCCCATTTCACGTAAGAAACTGGGGCGCTGGAGAAAATGGCAGCCAGCGAATCGTAGATGTAATCGCGTACTTCCTTGCGAGTATAGTCCAGCACCAACTGCCATCTGGCTTCACTGCGTCGCCGTCCTGGAACGTGAAGGCACCAATCTGGATGCTCCCGGTACAACTCGCTGTCTGGAGAGATCATCTCCGGCTCAAACCAGAGTCCGAATTTAAGCCCCAATTGATTGATGCGTTTCGCAACATCGGCAAGTCCGTCTGGCAGCTTCCGACGATCCTCGTACCAATCACCAAGAGACGAATTGTCAGAATCCCGTTTTCCGAACCAACCGTCATCTAAGACAAAAAGTTCGATGCCTAGCTCTGCCCCCTCCTTCGCTATCGATACCAGCTTATCTGCATTGAAGTCAAAATAGGTAGCTTCCCAGTTATTGACCAGAATAGGGCGTTCTTCATCCCGATATTTCCCTCGGCAAAGACGAGTCCGATACAAGCGATGATATGTACGCGACATTTCTCCCAGCCCTTGACCAGAGTAAACCATAACGGCTTCTGGCGTTTGGAAGCTCTCACCTGGGCTCAGTAACCACGAAAAATCAAAGGAGTTCACGCCGATGCTAAACCGTGTAGAGCCGAATGAATCTATTTCTGCTCCCGCCTCAAAGCCCCCGCTGTACACGAGGCTAAAGCCGAATACCTCACCATAGCTTTCCGTTGTTCCCCGAGTGACCAATGCAGCAAAAGGGTTGAGTTGATGGCTGCTCATGCCCCTTTTACTATCAATTCGGGTTTCACCTTGAAGAATCGGTTTGCGGGTAATATTCCCCTCCCGAGCCCATGCTCCCGAAAGATACATGAACTCTACATCGCTTTTACCTGAAAAATCGACACTGGCACTTAGAGCACGGAGAAGCCGAAGATTCTTGGCTCCCGCATTACTCAAACGAGCCGAACGAGCGATTACGTTTCGATCTGCGAAGACGGTATAAAGAAGAACAACTTTAAGGCCTGAAAAGTCATCTTGTAACTCCAGTTCCAGCGTATCCGCTTCGTCTTCATTTTCGGTATATACGGCCGGAAGCCCGGTTAATGATGGCTTTCCCTTAGTGATCCGGTAGCCAATATACTTTAACTCCGTGATACGAGTTCCATCCTCAAGCTCTACTTGATACGCCGGGTTACGGAAGTCCCCGCTCCCATACTGCGGATATTCTTGCGGCAACCGATCCAATCCAGCCTTCGCGGGAGTGTGAAGCAATAGGTCAGCCATGGGTTCGCGGTGCTTCAACCTGTCTCCCCAGTATACATGGACAGGAAATCCATCCACAATCTGAATAATATAACTCATGCCCGACGACTGCAAATGAAACAGCCCTGTTTGCTCTTGAACAATGATACCCATTGGGAAAATAACCCCTCTCTTAGATAATAATCATCGGAGTTCCACACCAAAAAGACACTCAGAAGAAGCATTTTGTAACAGCCATCAACTATGTTCATATGGTGTAAAGCTTGATAAGATTCAACAATATAGCAGTAGGTTCTACAGAAATCATATATTAATTTTAGCTATGAAGTACATGGCATGGTGCTCAATATTTATGTTATAATGCTTGATAATTTACATAAGGAGATTTAGCGTGATAGAATATTTGCCGCGTAGTAAACAGCATTCTGAATTGTATCTAACTCAGTTTGGCATAGAGGAATGCATACCGAGTCACTTTTTTGGACCTGCGATAAGAGATCACTATCTGCTTCATTATATTTTGGACGGAGAAGGTACCTTCGAGGTCGGTGGGTTCAGTTATCGCTTGCGAAAAGGACAGTGGTTTCTAATCTGCCCCCAGGTCATTACTTATTATCAAGCCGATGTAGTGAATCCTTGGTCTTATTGCTGGTTTGGATTTGACGGGGCACTGGCAGAAACACTCCTCAAGCAAGCAGGCCTAACGATGACGCGTCCAATCCTCAACTTTGAAGGAGACCATTTGATTCATCAGTATTTGCAGCGAATGAACGAATCAAGTGAATGCCATAAAGCTCGGGAAACCAGACTGACCGGTCTGCTTTGCTTAATGTTATCGGAGCTTATAGAATTCGGTCCGGTAACACCTCCCGAACAAAAGGAAAGCCGGTCGGAAATTTACGTGGAAAAAGTGAAGGATTTTATCGAAATGAATTATGCTCAGAAAATTACCATTGAGCACATTGCAAATTTTATCGGACTCAATCGAAGCTATTTATGTTCGTTATTCAAACAACAAGTGAACACAAGTATTCAGGATTATTTGGTTCGCTATAGGATCAACAGAGCATGTGAAATGATGGGAAACGCTGAACTTTCGATCGGTGATATTTCCCGTTCAGTCGGCTATAACGACCCTTTACTCTTCTCGAAAATTTTTAAAAAGGTAAAGGGACTCTCCCCCAAACATTATCGAACCGAAACCCATACTCAAACTCAAGTCGACTACTAACGAACAAAAGAGGTCAACCCAAAAAACTGGCTGACCTCATAAGTTTATTTTGTAGTTTGTCCTTCCAAATAAGAAACCGGCTCTTTAACCTCTACTTTGGTGCCGCCAAATTCATCTTTAATGTATTTTTGAGTATCCTCGTTATGATAGAGATCCGCTAACTTTTGCAGCCCTTTGTCATTCGCCTTATCAGATGAAGTAACCAGGACGTTAATATTATTTTTGGTTGCCTGACTGATCTCCTCATAGAACAAGGAATCTTTCAGTACATTCAGACCCCCTTCTAAAGCAATCGTATTCCCAATCAGCACCAAGCCTACATCTTGAATCACACGTGGTCCTGTTTTGTCATCAATTAGTTCAAATTTCAGGTTTTTAGGATTGCTAGTAATATCATTGACTGTACCCAAGGCATCATTAAAGTCAGCCTTAAGCTTAATCAAACCGGATGCTTCCAATAACTTTAAACCTCTTGCCGTATTGGCTGGGTTATCTGCCAAAGCTACCAGGGCCCCGTCGGTCACTTCATCGATGCTTTTGAATTTTTGCGAATAAATCCCCATAGGCTCCAGGTAGGTTGTGGCTATAGCCTTCAAATCAGCTTTGCTCTCTTTGTTATAGCTAACCAGGTACGCCCACGATTGGAATGCATTCACATCTACTTCGCCTTCTTTGGTCGCATTGTTCGTTTCGATTCCGCCGTTAATTTCTTTCACTTCAATGTCCAGCTTGGCATCCTTGGCGGCCTGGGACTGGGCAATATGCTTCCAGATCTGGGCGTCAGAGCCCATGGAGCCGATGACTACTTTTTGCGTTTCCGAACCGGAAGCGGCGCTGGAGCCATTGCTGTCTGAACTTTTATTACCGCATCCTGCGGCAACCAATAATAAACTAATCCCTAATAGTAAAACGAACGATTTCTTCATGTTGTTTTCCCCCAGATCATGTATGCTAGTGCATCGTCATTCCACCTGTAACATTAATCGCTTGTCCTGTCATATATGCAGAGAGCGGACTGGCCAGAAACAGCACCACATTGGCGACATCCTCCACCTCAGCCGTTCTCCCCAAAGGTACCTGTGAACAATCTTCTTCGTATATTTCTTGAGCGGTCATTCCGCGAATGACGCCCCCTTCAATCCGTTCACGATGTTTCATCGGCGTTTCTACAATGCCGGGGCAGACCGCATTTACCAAAATATTTTGCCGGGCAAGCTCAATGGCCATCACCTTGGTCAAGCCGAGAACCGCATGTTTGGATGCACAATATCCGCCCATGGCCCGATATCCATTTTTTCCAGCCTGCGAAGCAATTTGGATAATTCGTCCTGGTTTGCGCGCATCCACCATTTCCTTGGCAAACCGTTTGGACGCTACATACAGCCCAGTTGAATTGATCGAAAATACTTTCTCCCAATCAGCTAACTCACTATCAATGACATAATCCATCGTAGAAGTACCTGCGCAGTTCACCAATATGTCAGGAACTCCCGTTTCGCTGATTAGTAGATCGCACCATCTTTCGATATCATCCGGTTTCGATATGTCCAATTGCGTTTCAACCAACTGTGGATTGACCACTCTATACGGCTCTTCATAAGAAATATCAGCAGAAATCACTTTAGCTCCGCTTTGAATGAAAAGCTCTACAATTCCCCTGCCTATGCCTGACTTGCCGCCTGTCACTACCGCTGTCTGATGAGATAGGTCAATCGAAATCATAGATTTTAAAGTACTCTTTCGAAAGGATCGCGGCTAATACCAGCTTCCAATACAATCTTCACATATTCCTGCGCGGAAAAAAGAGAGTGGTCCTTGTAGTTCCCGCATTCCAAAGCAGTAACAGCCGGAACCTCTGTCGTTTCCAGAATTCTTTTCAAAGTTTTTTCCAAAGCGAGTGCAATTTCCTCTGGCTCGTGTTCATTCCACAAAATCAAGTAGAACCCCGTTCTGCATCCCATAGGAGAGATATCAATAATTCCTTTGATTTCATCTCTCAGATACGTTGCTAATAAGTGCTCCAGCGTATGTACAGCAGCTGTAGGAAGTGCATCTTCATTGGGTTGCAAAAATCTCAAATCATACTTTTGTACTGTGCTTCCTTTTTCGTCATGCTCTACTCCCGCCGCTCTTACATAAGGAGCCTTTACAATCGTGTGATCTAATTGAAAACTTTCTACTTTTGCCATTTTTCTTTTCCTCTTTTCTGTAATTTATATTTTTAATCTAATGATGGATACTCTACATTTGTGATTTTTTCAAAGAATTAAATGCTCCAAATCAGCATTTTTGTAATTATACATCGGATTACTCGGTTTTACCACTATAATTCTTGTCGTATTTCTTTTTTCTTTGATCGTCTCTCCTTTGCCTGTAGGTTTTGACATAGTGTACAATGTATACGATAATGCATTTTTACGAAAAAGATCGAGGACATCATAAGCCTCATTTAGGAGAATGCTCTGTGAATGAACCGGATTGGAAGCACCTGAATGCTGTCCCATTACCCTTGCAGGAATTTCAGCTACAGCTGGATCAAAACAGTGTCGACGCCAAGCAACTAGAGGAGTGGAGAAAGATTCCCGTCCTTTATCAGCTGGCTCTGGAGGAATTAAAGAATAAAATTAAGCTGATTCAGACGGAATGGAAGCTGTTAGACGGTTTTAGCCCGATTGAGCATATTAAAACCCGGATCAAAGAGCCCCACAGCATCGTGGAAAAGGTTCGGCGCAAAGGGCATGAAGTCACCTTGGACAATATATTGCGTGAAATTCATGATATCGCTGGAATGCGCGTGGTATGCGCTTTTGTGAAAGATATTTATCGTCTGATGGATCATCTTCACACACGGGAAGACATTCGTATTCTGGAGGTCAAGGACTATATAGCCCATCCTAAGCCCAACGGCTACCAGAGCCTGCATGTCATTGTGGAAATTCCGCTGATCCTGTTTGAAGGCACACGCTGGATCAAGGTTGAAATTCAATTGCGCACATTGGCTATGGATTTCTGGGCCAGTATGGAGCATATTTTGTACTATAAGTTCGATAAGAAAGTACCTGAACATGTCGTTAATGGATTGACCGAAGCTGCACGTGCAACCTACGAACTGGATCAGAAAATGCTGAAGTTGCGCGGCGAAATTTTATCGCTTAGCGAGGAACAGGATGCGGAAGAATCCCCGGCCAAACAATCCGAAGAGACGTCCTTGAAGACACTCTCCCTCCCTGCAGATCACGCCACTTCACGGCCACAAACCTGCTAAGTATTTGTGTACAAGATAATTTGAGAATTCAGTTGAGGCTGCAAAAACTATGGTTCAGTCTTACGCTGGATTCTTATGTATTGGGTACAAAAAAGAGCCATCAAAACCACGTTCATCATGGTTTTGATGGCTCTTTTACACATTTTTTCGATTCAAATATTACTGCTTCTCGCGAATTTCTGTGCTGATTTTCTCAACGATATCCGCAATGCTGAGTGATCCCAGATCGCCTTCGCCGCGTTTACGAACCGCTACAGTACCGGTTGTTTTTTCATTTTCCCCGATAACGAACATATATGGAACCTTCTCCAATTGCGCCTCGCGGATTTTATAACCAAGCTTCTCATTGCGAGTATCCACTTCGACGCGCAGACCTGCTTTCAGCAACGTATCCTGTATCTCATTGGCAGTCTCGATATAATTCTCGGATACTGGCAACAGCTTCGCATGAACAGGAGCCAACCACAATGGGAATGCACCTGTAAAATGCTCAGTCAGGATGCCCATGAAGCGGTCAATCGAACCATAGATGGCACGGTGAATAACGACTGGACGGTGCTTCTGGTTGTCCTCGCCCACATAAGTGAGGTCGAATTTTTCAGGCATTTGGAAGTCCAATTGGATCGTTCCGCACTGCCAGCTGCGTTTGAGCGCATCGAGAATGTGGAAGTCAATTTTCGGACCGTAAAATGCTCCATCTCCCGCATTAATACGGTAGTTGATGCCCAGGTGATCCAGCACGTTTTGCAGAGCTTGTTCCGCTTGATCCCACAGTGCTGGCTCGCCCATAAAGTCATCTGGACGTGTGGACAATTCCACTGTGAAGTCAAAGCCAAACACACTATACATTTCGTTAATCAGCTTAATTACGTCTGTAATTTCTTGTTCAATCTGACCTGGTGTGACGAAAATATGCGCATCATCCTGACAGAATGTACGAACACGCATCATACCGTTCAACGCGCCGGACAGCTCATGGCGATGCACTTGTCCAAATTCGGCTATACGAATTGGCAGATCGCGGTAAGAGTGAAGCTCATTTTTAAACACAAGCATATGCCCTGGGCAGTTCATCGGTTTCAGAGCAAATGTAGTTTCATCCACTTCGGAGAAGTACATGTTTTCCTTGTAATGCTCATAGTGTCCCGATTGTTCCCACAGACGGTTGTTCATCATCAGCGGTGTACGTACTTCCTCATAGCCATGCAGACGTTGAATGTCACGGGAGTAATCTTCCAATGCAGTGCGGACAACCATACCTTTAGGCAGGTAGAACGGCATGCCCGGTGCTTCTTCGGAGAACATGAACAGTTCCAGCTCTTTACCCAGCTTGCGATGGTCGCGTTTTTTCGCTTCCTCCAGCAAATGCAGGTGCTCATCTAGTTGTGCTTTTTTCGGGAATGCTGTTCCGTAGATACGTTGCAGCATCTTATTGTTGGAATCGCCTCTCCAGTATGCGCCCGCTACACTCAACAGTTTAAAAGCTTTGATGCGGCCAGTTGATGGCAAATGCGGGCCACGACACAGGTCAAAAAATTCGCCTTGATCATAGATTGTAATTTCCGCTTCTTCCGGCAAATCACGAATCAGTTCCAGCTTCAGTGGATCTTCCAACTCTCCAAAAATACGAGTGGCTTCCTCACGGCTGACCACACGACGTGTAATCGGCAGATTTTCCTGTGCGATCTTCGTCATTTCCTTCTCGATTTTGGCCAAGTCGTCAACAGACAATGGGTTTTCGATATCAATGTCATAGTAGAAGCCGCTGTCGATGACCGGACCGATACCCAGTTTCACGTTTTTCTCACCGTAAATGCGTTTGAGCGCCTGAGCGAGCAAATGCGCTGTACTATGACGATAAATTTCCAGACCGTCTGCACCGTCCAGCGTAATGATTTCAAGGTCAACGTTCTGATCCAAAACGGTGTTCAGATCTACAGCCTTCCCGTTCACTTTACCTGCTACGGCGTTCTTTTTCAGCCCGGAGCTGATCGAACCCGCCACGTCGGCAATTGTTACGCCCTGCTCGTACTCGCGTACGGCTCCATCTGGCAATTTCACTTGAATACTCACGATTAAAGCCTCCATTTCAAATTGTGTTCTATATCAAAATTGAACGCAAAAAAAACGCCTCTCTCCCTCAAGGGACGAGTGCGTTCAGCTCGTGGTTCCACCCTAGTTCGGCCCGCTCCTGTGCGTACATTTATGTTCATCGGAACATGCTCATGCACGACATGCGTGACCCTCCATTGGTATCCGTTAACGGGGATAAAGCGGTAGGCGCTTACTGATGTTACTGCCAGATTGCACAGCTACATGTTCAACGTCACGGCTACAAAGGGGTAACTTCACATGCGGTTGCCGGAAAAGCTCTCAGCCTCGTCTTTTCTCTCTGAACGGCCCTTCAAGGAAATCATGTCTTTGGTCAATGCCTTGAATATCACTATATGCTACAGCATTATAGATCAAATTCGCAGGTATTTCAAGTGGGCGTTTATGTAATTTCATGCCTCCTATTGGGTATTCGGCGGACAAAAAGGTGCAAAGGCAGCGGAACGGCTTTGCTCTTTGAGCCGTTTTTCAGTACCTTTCATTCCTACGGTGTAGGCTTGTTGTCGTGCGTATTTATTTTACGTTCTATAGGAGATTTCAAATGGGTAGGGTTCTTCAAGAGAAAAAAAGGAACTGTTTTTGCAAAGTGGGACACTGTGCTCTACTCGCCCCTTTGTTTTCTCTTGGGAACAGCCATTTTAATTATTATGTTTTTGCGTACGGCATAGCTTAAAGCCGACCTCTATCAGGTGGTTTGTTTCTTTCGCACGTCTCCACTCGTTTCTTTCTCAGTGAAAAAGTACAGCAAAGCCAGCACAGGCAGGACGACTCCAATCAGAGAACTAAAATTCCAACCTCCTAACGCATACGACCAACCGCCTAATGATGATCCAATCGCTCCGCCTATGAAAAAAATAGACATGAATAATCCGTTCAGACGCCCCCTCGCCTCACTTCCCAAGGAGTAAATCACACGCTGTCCAAGTACAAGATTTCCCGATACAGCCATATCCAGTGTAATCGCTGAAATAAAGAGAAGTACGAGCGCAACCGTCGAATGACTTTGAAAAAGATAGATGAGCAAAAAAGACAAGGCTGCAATGATCATAGCTAACCCGGTTAAACCTTTGCTCCAGCCTTTATCAGCCAATCTCCCGGCAATCGGGGCAGCTACTGCACCGCCTACGCCTACTAAAGCAAACAATGCAATCCCTTGTTGAGACATTCCGAAATCATCCGCCAAACGTAGAGGAACAACAGTCCAAAATAGGCTGAAGGCACCAAATAGGCAGGCTTGATACAGGGCACGGCGGCGCAGTGCAGGCGTTTGTTTTAAAAGAGTGCCTAGCGAGAAAATTAATTTACTGTAAGATACCGTAGGCACAGGCTTGCGCTCTGGAAGAGCTCGCGAGAGCAGAATCGTCAACAGCGTCAAGACAATGGCTGACAAAATAAATACGGCTTGCCATCCCCAGATGCTGGTGATAAAGCTTGCTACTGGCCGTGCGAACATAATGCCTAGCAAGAGTCCGCTCATGACATTCCCAACAACGCGGCCGCGCTGCTCTTCGGATGCTAAATAGGTAGCGTACGGCACCAGTATCTGGGCTACCACAGATCCAATTCCAATGAATAAGGATGCGGTCAGGAACAACGGGGCATTGGTGGCAAAAGCGGCAACAACCAATGCACAGACTGTGATAATTAGCGATATGACCATGAGCCGTCGATTTTCAATAATGTCGCTGAGCGGTACGATAAATAACAATCCCACCACATAACCGATTTGAGTTAAGGTGACAATGAAGCCCGCTGCTGTAGAGGAAAGACCCATAGCAACGTGAATAGGTCCTACAAGGGTTTGAGCATAGTACAGGTTGGCAACAATAAGGCCGCATGCGGCTGCCAACAAAAACATCATCCAATTTGAGATACGGTTACTTTTTAAGACTTGTTGTTCTCTTTGCATAATAATCCTCCTCATTAATTTAAATACTAAACGTATAGTTCACTAATTCGATAATCAAATAATATACTGAACGTTTCGTTTTGTAAATAGGCAAAATCAACTTTTTTATTTCACATAATATTTGATATACTGAACGTATAGTTTATTTTTCGCGTTTACTTATATCTGTTAAGAAGGTGAGCATTCCAATGCAGAGTAAAAGAGGACGTCCACGTAATATGGAAACGCAAAAATCTATCCTTAACGCTTCCTATGATCTACTGTTGGAGCAAGGCTTTGGGGCGGTTACGGTAGAAAAAATTGCTGAGCGAGCAAAAGTGAGCAAAGCCACCATTTATAAATGGTGGCCTAACAAAGCTGCAGTAGTAATGGATGGTTTCCTGTCAGCCACCATAGCAAGATTGCCCGTGCCCGACACGGGTTGTGTATTAGATGACATTCTCATTCATGCCACAAATTTAGTGCGGTTCTTAATAAGCCGAGAGGGTAAAATCATTACGGAGTTAATAGGCGAAGGGCAACTTGATTCAGGATTGTCAGAGGCATACCGGACCCGATATTTCCACCCTCGGCGACTTGAGGCCAGGCTTCTTATTGAGCGCGGAATAGAGCGCGGAGAATTGAAGGATAATCTCGATATTGAATTATGTATCGATCTCATTTATGGGCCCGTTTTTTATCGATTGCTGGTAACTGGTTATCCATTAGACGATTCCTATGTGCGACAATTAGTCATGAATGCGTTCAAAGGAATTGGCATGGACTGAATGAGTGGTATCAAGCAGCCCTCACAGAGTATCCTCTGTGAGGGCTGCTTTTTCTTTTACCTGCCACGATCCTCTGGCTAACTCTTTATTTGTTTATTCGTCAGGGTCTATACTAATCTTTTGCAGTAAGTCGATAAGAAGATCCTCTTCCTCTTCGGATAGTTTATGGACAAGGCTGACATTGAGCTCGTCCAATATTCCTTGTAAGACAGGGGCAAACTCTAACGCCTTGGCCGTGGGAGATACAAGATAGGAACGGCGGTCATTTGGGTCCGTTTTTCGTTCAATATAGCCTGATTCCTCCAATTGTTTCACAGAGCGTGCCGTGGTTGCCTTGTCAAATTTAAGTTCATTCGTCAACTGCTCTTGTGTAATGCCCGGTCGCTGCAAAATGAGCTTTAAAAAGCTGTGTTGTCCTCCACTGCCGATTCCGTAAGGGCCCAGTTTTTTGGACAGTATTTTTTGATTTCGACGGTACAAGTGGGAAATTAGCTTTCCAATCGGTTTTTTTCTCATCAAATACACCTCATTGGCTTGAAAATGACAAATCCCCAGTTGGGACCAAAGCAAAGTTTACAACAATATTGTTGCGCACGCAACTAATTTGCTGTACACTAGAACCGTTCATTTAGTTGCGCGTGCAACTAAATAGAAATTGTTAACGATAACGAGGTGTAATGATGAGTTCAACTGCTACAACAGCTACAACGGCTACAACCTATCAAGAGAATATCGAAGTCCAGAAGAAACGTTGGCTGATTTTAATTGTTTTGAATCTGTTTACATTTATGTCCACATTGGATGGAAGCATCGTCAATATCGCTCTTCCTGTGTTGTCTCGCACGTTACATTTACCCGTGGCACAGATTGAATGGGTGACAACCGCCTATTTAATGGCGATATGTACCGCTATCTTATTTTTTGGCAAGCTTGGAGATATCGTCGGTAAAATCAAAATATTCAAAATCGGCACAATCGTATTCATTCTTGGCTCCCTAATGTGCGGTCTTAGCTCTTCGCTTTCTATGCTGCTGATTTCCCGTATTATTCAAGCATTTGGAGCGTCCATGACCATGGCGAACAGCCAGGGGATCGTGACAGATATCTTCCCGTCCAATGAACGGGGCAAAGCACTTGGCCTCATTGGAACCTTCGTTTCTCTGGGCAGTATCGCCGGGCCAAGCTTGGGCGGTATTATTGTCTCGTCGCTGGGCTGGCAGTACATTTTCTGGGTCAATGTACCGGTAGGGCTGGTCGCTGTCTTTCTTGGCTGGAAGCTTCTGCCGAAGGATTTGATCAAGGTGAAAGATAAAATTGACGTTCCCGGTAGCTTGGTATTTGCTATTTTTATTCTCACTTTGTTCGTCGGATTGTTGCTGGGACAGCAGGTCGGGTATGGCGACAAACGTATCGTTGCTTCGCTGGTGGTGGCTATAGTTGCTTTTGCCATGTTCATTAGGTTGGAACTTCGTCGTCCTGGGCCGCTCTTACAGCTCGCGCTATTCAAAAATCCGTTATTTTCGCTCAGTATTTTGTGTGCTTTTCTGGTGTTCGTCGCTAATTTTTGCTTTAACATCATTTCGCCCTTTTATGCGCAGAATATGCTGAACTTGTCGCCTTTTCATGCCGGGTTCCTGCTGATGCTGCTCCCCATCTCGATGGTTATTGTGGCCCCTCTCAGCGGTGCGCTTTCCGATAAAATCGGATCTGAACTGCTCACATTCGCCGGGCTGGTCGTTATGGTCATTGCCCAGATTGGATTGGCCCAACTGCATGCAGGCAGCTCCATCCCGCTCGTGGGTCTGTGGATTGCCATGCTGGGCATTGGCAGTGGTTTATTCCAATCGCCGAACAACTCGCTGATTATGTCTACAGTACCCCGCACACAGCTCGGCTCAGCCGGGAGTGTTAATTCGCTGGTTCGCAACGTCGGTATGGTTGTGGGGATCACTTTGGCCACATCGATCCTCTTTTATATTATGAGTAAAGAGGCTGGTTATCGGGTCACCGGCTTGGTCCCGGGTCATCCAGAAATTTTTCTGGCAGGCATGCATGTAGTCTTTATGACGTCCGCGTCCATCTGTCTTGTGGCGGCATTGTTAACAGGCTGGCGGCTGATCGGGGCTAGACGGGCAAGAACGCAGCAAGAAAAGGGATAAAGACCAAGCGAAGAAATAAAGCGTCCGTAGACAGAACAATGATCGTAGAATTAAGATGATGAGTATTGCAGTACAAACACGGCATTAAAAGCAACATTTACAATTTTAAAAATGGGATACAAGGGTGGAGCTTACATGAAATATTGCTATGAATGCGGAACAAAATTGATGGTGAAGGAGTGTGAAGGCGAAGGCCCTATCCCCTTTTGTCATACATGCCAGGTCTTTCGTTTCCCGATATTCAGCACTGCGATCAGTACCGCTGTATTGAATAGTCAGAGAGATAAGGTGCTGCTCATACAGCAGTACAATATTCAGGGTTTCATTTTATTGGCAGGTTATGTGAACAAGGGTGAATCCGCCGAGCAGACATTGGTGCGTGAAGTTAAGGAAGAAGTAGGATTACAAGTCGATGAGTATCAATATATGCGCAGCGAGTATTTTGAACGAAGCAATACACTGATGCTGAATTTTGTGTCCATTGTGAATGACGATCAGTTGGATGTTCTTAGTACGGAGGTAGATCAAGCACTTTGGTTTACACTGGAGGAAGCCAAGCAAGCTATTTTGAAAAACAGCTTAGCTGAATCCTTCTTGCTGACCATTATTGAAAAGATTGAGGCAGGATTGATTTGAAGTGATATAAGCGTGGCGATGCGAAAATGATGAAAAAGATGTCTTTACAGATATTGAATTGCTAAACCGCAAGATGGCTGCTCTTTCCAAGGAACCCTCTTGCGGGTCACAGCATGTTTATACTCTTTGTCAGTGCTGGAATTTCAGCGACTCCCCTCACATCCCTACATTTCTACTAAACGTCCATTCTCTTTCCAGGATTGCAGTATTTTCTCAAGTACCCACTGGTTTTTGTAGCCGTCCTCGAATAAGGGAGCACGATCGACAGACTTCCCCCTTGCCAGCTCAACAAAATCTTCATAGGCCGTATGATTATAGATTGCAGGGACAGCCCAACTCTCGTATTCGGCACCTGGGTGTTCCAGGTCACGCAGCACAATGCGGATACTTTCCGGGTTATTGAGGCTGGCGTGCAGCGTACCAAGTTCTCCATAGATATCGACTTCGATATCGTGCCGTATGCCGATGGCATTTTTATGAGTGATAAAGGTTCCCACGGTATTGTCGCCTACGATGCCATGAAAGGCAGCGAGATCTTCCACATCCACTTTTACAGGCAGACCCGTGATCGGATCGAACCGCTCGGGTGTAATGGTATGTAGCAGCGCTGCGACACTTTTAAATTCACCCACCAGAAAACGGGCCAGATCAATGATATGTGAGGCTGTATCCCCCACTACTCCGGAACCAGCCTTGGCTAAATTGTGACGCCATGTATACGGATGCTGACGATACGGCGCAAATGCATCCATTAGATAACGAAATTGAATGTTATAGATTTTGCCCAGCTTTTGCTCATCCAGCAGTTGCTTGGTATATTGGAAGGCTGCGCCGTAGCGATGCTTATAGTGAACCAGCAAAGGCACAGGATTCGCTGTATATAGCTTTTTCAACTGATCCGCTTCTTCCCATGTGAGAGTCAATGGTTTTTCTGCCAGTACAGCTTTGTGTTCTTCCAGCGCAATACGAATAATGTCAAAATGCACATCATTGGGTGTCAGCGACAGAATCGCATCTACCTCTGGGTCACGGATTAATGCTTCATAATGGGAGTACCGCTTGGAAGCAGGCAGTTGCAATTGTTCTCCGATGGCTTGAAGGCGATTGGGATTCACATCACTAACGGCCACAATAGATACCCCCGAGATGCTGTGCAGTGATCTTATGTGATATTCAGCGATAAGACCCAGGCCAATGATACCCATCCGAATTTGTTTGGTTGGGGAGGTGGAGGTACTCATATGTTCAGAATTCCCTTCTCTTCTATTTGGTTTGAACTCTGTAGCAAATTCCTTTTGCTATGCAGTATCACCCGTTGCTTTATAGAATAGTCCCACAGGAAGTGATCGTTGCAACCTTCAATTCAACAGTCTGATGCCGGGCAGTGAATGCAATGTTCCATAAAAAAAGGATCTGCAGCTCCGTTATCCGGTATTGCAGATCCTTGATATTCCTTCTCTATATCGACTACATCAAAAATGTACCTACCACAAAAGACACCCCGACGATGATCGAGCGCAGCAGCTGTGCCAGAGCCACATTGCCTTTGGCAATTTCCTCGCACACCTTGGTACGCGGCGTCACCAGATCAAAAATCACATAGACCAGACACAGCACTACAATACCCACAGCCGACCAGGTCAGCATATCTAGCCATGAATGACTGCTGTACGACACCATCCCCACGATGATACACAGACCTAGCAGCTTTGCACCCATATAGATGCCTGCCGCCTCATTGCCGCGTGCGATTTCTTGATTATCGTTATAACGTGTCAGCAAACTGAACACAAAATAACCTACGATTAAGATAGCAAATAGGATAAGCAGGCCGACACCTACATTGCCCAATGCGTTCCCCAAACTGATATAAGAGTCCAATTTTCTTCCTCCTTATGATACTTCAGGATTTTGCCAAATCCTCACTTGTGAAAATGAACAGATATGTTCGAATATTGTACATTTTTTAATTCAGCTTATATAACGTGCGGATTAGGAGGTGCGGTAGCAACGGCGGCGGCGCAATAGTAGGCCATATCACCTGTTACCTTTTCACCGATTCGCGGCAGGACACCCGCAAAACGCCCCCCGATCACGAATATACCTGTTAACACATAGCCATGAAATAATCCTTCGTCGGTCTGTACCTCTGCACTCTGCATCGGCCACAGCCGCTGATAAATCTTAGGCTGTCCCTCGTAATAAGCGGCAATATGTGCGGCTTCCTCCTGCTCAGGCGTTCGTGGAGCGTCAGCTTGGTGAAGCAGATCAGGGTTGTCAATCTCCGCAGGTTCAACCTCTCCCAAGGCGCCTTTCAGCATCTCCTCGGATTGAGGATGTTCAATCAAGTGCGTCCCCTTACCCTCCCGTCCCCATATACCTTTGGCCACATAAGGCTCATTATTTTGCATAAACACCGAGGGCTCAAAATACGTAGGCAGCAGGTAGGTTCGTATCACCTCCAGCTCGCGATCGTCAAACAAACGAAAGCCACAGAACTCTGGTGTTTGCTCATTGCGCTCATACAGTGACCACACGGTTGCGGTGAACCCTTTGCTCTGGGTAATGATATGCTGCGGCGGGTTGATTAATCCTATTTTCCCGTCTGCCACCATATCCATTAGCGCCTGCCCCACCTCAAGCCCCGTATTCTCCTCCCGGTCATCAATTAGATACTCCAGCGGATACAGGCGATAGAGAATGTGGATCTGCTCTCCCCGGTGATACAATCCTTCATTCGGGATAATCTCCAGTTCTTCCAAAGGAGCATAAACGACTTCGAATCCGGCTTGTTCACATAAATGCATAATATATTTGGTGTTCGTCTGATCCTCGATGTGCCAGTCATAGCAAGCAAAATACACCTTTATCCCTAATCCCTTGCGGCTATAAAAATGAATGAGTTCCGTCAAGGCAGACTGAATCGCCTCGTCCATTCCAGATGAGGGTCCATGTAGTGCATTGTCATCCTCCGACATTCCATCCCTACTCAGCACCTCCAGCAGCTTTCCTTCGAGATAAGCCACCTCGGGAATCCCGGTTGGGGTATCGGTGTTATTCTCAATGCACTTGATACCCGCTTCCCCCACAATCCAGTCCTGGCGGGTTATCCCATCCGGCTCGGCCTCCATACGTGCAGCACGTAGCAAGCCCGGATGAATCCCCAACCGTTCCACCAGGTATTCATCCGGCATATAGCGCTGAACGAATTGCTGAACCTTGCGATAAATACGATGTACCGCCTCAGAAGCAACCTGAAGCTCTGCCAGCTCGCTTTCCCGATATACCGTTAAGGCCGGCACGCAATAGGATTTGCCATACATGCGGTGATACGGGATGATACGGCTGATTTCACCCTTAAAAAGCTCATCATGTTCATAAGGCAATTGCCGAATCGTACGCATGCTCATCTTAACCCCCAGAGAAAAAGCCGCTGCGTGAGCCGCTGCTGCCAAAACCGCTGTGTGAGCTGGAAGATGAGGATGAGCTTTTGCGGTATGAGCTGGAAGATGAACGACTGCTATGGTATGAGGAGCCTCCACTATAATAAGTCGATCCGCCATAGTAATACCCGCTGCTGCCTGAATCCCGACACGCCGTTTGTTCCGATACAGGAAGCTCATCGCAGTCATAATACTCGTCGTCACCGCACCCCGTCAGAGCAGCTGGGACAGCCAACATCAGGGCAAAAGCCGCCATCCGTGTACGAGAGCCGGGCTTAGATTTCATCTTTTCCCAAGAATGCTCCATCACAGATCGACCTCCTTCACAAACAGATGTACCTTTTTCAGCTGAGGGTCCAGTACCGAATATATAAATTCATATGTTTTGCCACCCTGTACTGTATAGTGATCTAATAGCCGTTGGGCCAACTCCAAAGTAAATACCGAACCTTCCCGCTGATCCATACTACGGAATGCAGGTTCATGCCATATCCAGTACATTGCACTGTATGTGGAAGTGTAACCTCCCTCACTGGCAAGCACGAGGTCTGTGATGGACGCACCGTAAGGCTTTGCACGTTCCCCTGTAAATTCAGTCACATAGACGGAATGATCCGTATGTTCCTCACTTTCATTCGATATATGCGACCATAGTTTGTCATGGAGACGCGTAGCGTCTACAAGCTTGCGTAGAAACAGCTCATCTCCCGATACGGATTCCCGTGTCAGGCTGCGCAGTTCCTTTTGAGTGTCTTCCGACCATTCGCGATACGTTAATGAATAATAAATGATGATTCCCTTCCCTTCCTGTACGCTTCTGTCATGAGGTTTGCAACAAATCAAAGCGCTTATGTCGTCGTTCACTATACGAGATTCTACCTTGAAAAGGTTCAATTTGGAAGAAAAATACGACAAAAAGCCGCAATCCCTAGGATTACGGCTTGGATTTCACTGCTACAGCTTGATATTGTTCTCGTCGAAATATTCCTCCAGCGTCATTCCCTGCTTGGCTACATCCTCCGCAATGTCTATTCCCACATAACGGATATGCCAAGGCTCGTACACATAGCCGGTTACATCTTCCTTACCCTTCATATAACGAATAATAAATCCGTATTCCGGTGCATGTTTTTCCAGCCATTCGCCTTCCTTGGAAGCTCCGAAGGACTGCTCCAGCACATTACCCACGCTTGGACTGGATACATCAATGGACAAACCAGTCTGATGCTCACTCGTACCCGGTACAGCGCTAACTTTAGAGGCATATTCCTGTCCCTTTGTCTTTACATTGTTGTTGAAAATAGATACCTGACGCTTATAGGAACGGTATCCCGATACCGCACGCAGCTCAATACCGTCTTTTTCCGCACCGTCGAACAGCTTCTCCAGTGCCTCTGCCGCTTCCTTACGCAAATGCCGCTTTTCATGCGGTCCCTCGAAGGAAAAAGGCACCTGCGGCTCCACCAGGTCATCGGGGACATAGCCTACAGGCAAGCTACGCTTTTTGTTCACAACGACTGTATCAGAAGTCGCATTGGTGACAATCGCAGTTCCATCCTCTTCCTTAACCGTGGCTTGCAGCGCACTCTGGCTTCGCAACGCCATCACAGGCTCGGCCTGTCCACTTCCTGTACCCGCAGAGGCTTGTCCAGCGCTAGTGCTGCCATTGCCCGCATCCGGCTGGGCGGAAGGCTGTACATTCTCCTGTACCGCTGTAGATGACTTCAACGGCTCGCTTTCCTGTCCACCTGATCCCCCCTGCTGGCAGGCTGCCAGTAATAGCCCTGGCAGGATCAGACCCGGAATGAGCGCTTTGGTCCAGCGCTTAGATGCTCGCGTCTGTTGTATATGTCGTTTCATGCTGGTATCTCCTCCAATATTGCATTTGATGCATGACTTGCTGTGACTTTTCCGTTTCCCCATTGTAACTGAACTTTTGGCACTCTTCGAAGCCATTATCCCGTTCGATGAAGGCGAATAAACTCGAAAAAGGAAGTATATACCCGAATTGTTACGGAGTATGACGTTTTTGCGGGATTGCAGCTCGGGCCCGCTCAGCTACCCGTTCACGTATGAGTTTCAATGCCTCTTCCGCACGGGGTAAACCCGGCAGCAAAGCTGTAATATCCGCTTCCTTCTTAGGAGCAAGCTTCTGCGGCAGACGAATCTCAATTGCATGAAAGCCCGCACCGGGACGATGCAATGCTCCTTCTGCGGCAGACTCCGCAATCCATTCGCTAATCGCTGCCGATCCGCTGCGTCCGCCCTCTGGCCGCGAGGTAGACTCAAGCGCAGGGGATGTCCCCTGCACATGGGATAACTCCCCGGCCCAAGCACTGAATACGTACTCCAGCAGCTCTTCCCGTGTCATTCCGATCAGTTCTAGACAGGTCTGCGGCTCGCTTTCCAGACCGGTTTGAAGAGCTTTCTTCACCTCGTCGACTACACCCACGCCATCCTCCGTGCTAGAAGTGGCTGTCTCAGCTGCTAGCTGAACGATTTCATCCAGCGATAGACAGGTTTCCCCTTGCAAAAAACGGTAGATGTCCAAAGGATCTGCTTTTAGCTGCTCCAGCCATGCTTTTCGCTGTTCGGGGTTCAGTACAGGCGCGGGGCCAGTCCATTGGACAGCATGTGTGGAAGGTACCCCCGTTGATTCGCCTTCCAACCCATTTCTGTCTAATTCCGCTATCCATTGACCGTCAGTTACTTTTAGCTTCACTCGCGGCCTCGTCATCGCCTTCATCCTTTCTCTGCTCACTCAATCCATACATCATTTTGCAACGCAATCAGACCACGCAATTCATCATCAGACATTTCGGTGAGCCAATGTTCACCAGAGCCGACAACCTGCTCGGAAAGTGCCTTTTTGCTCTCGATCAGCTCGTCAATCCGCTCCTCCAGTGTACCTTGGCAAATCAGCTTGTGCACTTGTACATTGCGGCTTTGACCAATACGGAATACACGGTCCGTCGCCTGATTTTCCACTGCTGGATTCCACCAGCGGTCATAGTGAATGACATGGCTGGCACGTGTCAGGTTCAGACCCACACCACCTGCACGCAGGGAAAGTACGAATATATTCGGGCCTTCTCCCTGCTGGAAGTTGTGAACAATTTCATCTCGTCTGGTTTTCGCTAGTCCTCCATGCAGAAAATACGGCTCTTCCCCGAAGATTTTGGCCAAACGAGAGACCAGCAATTCTCCCATCGACACATATTGGGTGAATATCAGCGCCGATTCGCCGTTCTCGCGAATCGTCTCTACCAATTCCAGCAGTCGCTCCATTTTGCCCGAGTTTTCCGTTTTACCACTATCAGCCCGACCCGGAATGATCAGACCCGGATGGTCACAAATCTGCTTCAACTTGGTCAGTGAAGACAGAACAAGTCCTTTGCGAGCCATACCGATCTGCCCATCCAGTGTTCCCAATAATTGATCCACCACGCCCCGATACAATCCGGCCTGCTCTGGTGTCAGTACACAGTAGGATTTCAACTCCAGCTTCTCTGGCAAATCCTTGCGTATATCTGGGTCGCTTTTGAGTCGACGCAGCATGAACGGGGAGACGAGCCGATGAAGCTCGCGCAACGCGGACCCCCGCTCTTCTCCCGCCAAACTGTAACGCTGGCGGAACGAAGACGCCGTACCGAGGTAACCTGGATTCAGGAATTGAAAAATAGACCACAGCTCGCTCAGACGATTTTCTACCGGAGTACCTGTCATGGCAATCCGGTGTGGAGCAGACAGCTTCATGACGCTTTGTGCTTGCTTTGTTCGTGCATTTTTTATATATTGCGCCTCATCCAACACGATAGAGGACCAGTATACCGCAGATAAATCGCTGCCGTCCCGGCCCGCCAAATGATAGGTAGTGAGGACGATATCATACTCACGTACACTTTCCTGAAACAGCTCACCGTGGAGTCGCTGGTTGCCATGGTGAATATACAGCGACAAATCCGGTGAAAAGCGCTTCAGCTCGCGCTGCCAGTTGCCGAGCAAGGACGTCGGACAGATGATCAACGCCGGACGTTGATCATCTGCACCGATGCCACCGTCGAGCAGGCAGGTGATGACCTGAATCGTTTTACCAAGCCCCATGTCGTCCGCAAGGCAGACGCCAAAGCCCAATCCACGCATCGCAGCCAGCCATTGAAAGCCGCGCTCTTGATAGGGCCGTAATGCGCCGTGCAGTGTCTCCGGCACAGGCCGCGGCTCTACCGAACGGAGTACGCCGCCCTCAGCCAAAGACGCAAGCAATCCGGCGGATTCCGCGCCAAAGATGGACAAGCCTTTCCATGAGGCCTCGCCTGCACTTTCATTTTCTGCAGCCAGATGCATCCATTCGGACAAGCTCATCTCACCGTTTTCCCCGCGCTTGATAAAGCGCAGCACCTGACGGATTTCCTTGGGATCGACCTCGATCCATTCCCCTCCGAGACGTACATACGGCAAATTGGCCGCGACGATGCTTTCCAGTTCCTCCATCGTCAAAGTCGTATCACCCAGCACAGCCTCGGCATCAAACGAGATCATGCGGTTAATGCCGACAGACGATGTATCGGCAATCACACCATCTGGCTTGGCACCCTGCTCTGTCGAACGCATTTTGAGCCGCAAGCCTGCACGTCTTCGGCCCTCCCGGCTCCAGCGTGAAGGCATTTGCACGGTGATACCGTTCTTTTGTAATGCAGGAACGGCTTCCGTCAGGAAGCGGAAGAACAACTCTGGCTCCAGTGTCAGCCCCTCGGGATAAGGACGATTCAACGCTTCTTGCAATATAGGTGCTGCTTCAGCCGCCTGTCCGAGCCTCATTAGCAGTTGCACCTGCACTTGACGATATACAATTCCGCCTCGAACCAGATCACGCTCAGGATGCGCCCACAGTGCCAGAACAGGCAGTCGCAACCCCGGCTCAGCATCGCTTTCTGCCCAAAAGGTAATGCGCCAATCCTTGACACTCTCTTCCAGGGAAGGCTCCAAACGAAGGCACAACCGCAGTTGCCCTTCTATCGGCTCCTTGTCTTCCCGTTCCGTGACAGGCATTGCGCTTCCCTCAACAGAGGACGCTTGAAGCACCAGCTCCTCCATCTCCGCGGGCGTTCCCTGAATCGCCACCGGGCGGGAACCTGTCAGCAGACTGTTCCACCACAGCTCCGCCAGCGGTGATCCTCCGCGCCGATACTCTGCGCGATATCGACCCAGCTCACGGTCTGATGCTGCCAGCACCGCGGTCGTTTCCGCATGGATGACCGCACACAAGAAGGAGTACAGCACGATTCCGGCTGCATCCTCGCGTGTTTCAGGCTCCTTACCCGCAAAAACGGCCGGAGCTGCCATACAAACAGCTGGCATCGCAGCAGCCAGCTCATGAAAGCGGCGTATGTCCTCCTCTTGACACAGTCGAGGAATCCACACCCCGACAGCCGCTTCCGGACCACGACGACGCGGTCCCGATGGACGCGCCTCTGTAAGCGATGGCGCAATTTCGCCCCGTTGCATCAGCTCTAGCGCAAAATAAGCGGCTTTTTGCCAATATTGCATTTCCTCGCCCAGCGTAATGCCCGATGCCGCACAGCCCTTCTCGTCCATGCGAGTCAGCAGTGCCATCGTCTCGCGCGGTTCCAGCGCCAAACCCTCCAATGTACGCCCCAACATGGAACGTCTTTTGCCACCTCTGCCCGCGGTTTCCACACGAGCAGTGTTCGGTATCCGTACCTCAGCAAGACGCAACGCAGCCTGCCGAAACGGCCGAAGGTCTCCCTTTAGCGTCAGCCTGCGGATTACACTGCTCCACGCATCGATACGTGGTTCCGACGTCTCACCAGAAAAGCAAAAAAACACATCTCCGAGCCATATTCCATAAAGCGGTTGATTCATATCTGTCTCCCGTCCAGCCTTTTGAATTATTACTCTTCATCATATACGAAAACGGGCTCTTTTCAAAACTTTATCACAAAAATAAATGGAAAGTCATAAGTTAATAACCTTAAATATTCATGTGATTAACTATAAAAAAGGGGAGTCCGAAAAGCCATGGAAATGGCTATGGATACTCTCTCCTATTCGTCATCCTCCTTCAGATAAGGATGCAGGCTGTCTTGCAGCAATTCCTTGACCCTCATCCGCAGCTCTTTCGGATATATGACCTCGGCCTCTGGCCCGTATTTTAGCAAAAGTCGGGACACATATCTAAACTCTTCGACCGGAATATATCCCTGCCATTCCTGATCCTGCCCTTCTTGATGGGAAACATTTTGGAAGAGGGCATCTGATCCAGCCAGCCTGGCACCCAATGCGGTAAATTTTATTTTGGACGGAATTCCTATACGGGAATCCTCCGAAGCCAACCATTCCTGAAGTGTGGGAAGGCTGTCTGAGGTTTCGTCCAGCATCGTTATTGTAATCACCCGATCTGAACGGTACAGAATGATGCGGTCTCTGCTATGCGCTGGCATGTACCAATATCCGTGATCAAAATACAGTCCAATCGGATATACTTCAGTCCACTTTTCACCGGAAGCGGAGCGGTAAAACATGTTCACCCGGCGCTTATTCAACGCAGCCTCCAAAATGATTGAGGTGTAGGGTGACTCTGCGTGAGTGGGTAGCATACGAAAAGAAATGTACTCCTTTAATTGATCAATACTGTCCTGCACATCCTGTGGAAGCTCGGCATAATAGTGCTCGGATAAATGTCCACGAACCGAGCCAAAAGGGATATCTGGAATGTTCTCCAACAGTTGCAGCATGAGGAAAAGACCCAGAGCCTCGTCGCGAGCAAGATGAAAGGGAGGAAGAAGCCGATTGGGGAGTGCCCGATACCCGCCATGAGGACCCATTTCGGTATAAAGGGGTAACCCGGTCTGCTGCAAATAGTCGAGATCTCTTTGTATCGTCCTGACGGAGACACCAAAACGTTCAGCCAGCTCACGCGCCGTATATTTTTTTCGGGAATCCAGTATCCTCATAAGAGCAATTCTGCGTTCGTTCATAAGGTACCCCTCGAATCCAAAATTAATTTAAAATGACCGTTTTAACTACGACATACTATGTCATAAATACATTGTAACATTAGGAAATAGAAAGGAGTGAATGAACTATGGAAGATTTGAAATCAAACGCAGTTGTGCTGTATATTGCCATGAGTCTCGACGGGTATATAGCTTTGCCGGACGGTTCGGTGGACTGGCTGTATGATGTTAAAGGGGATGGCGGGGACAATGGATATGCCGACTTTTACGACACCGTAGGTACAGTGCTGATGGGCAGGCTGACGTATGAGGAAGTGTTGAAGCTCTCAGATGATTTCCCTTATGCTGGCAAGCCATGCTATGTGCTCACACGAGCATTAACGGAACAACAGCAAGCGCCACATGTTACATTTACGGACGAAGCTCTGACTGAACTGGTTCCACGTCTACAAGAACAATCGAAAGGTGCGGTATGGCTAGTCGGTGGAGGCCAGTTAGTTCAGGCCTTCTTACAAGCTGGACTGCTGGAGAAGGCTATCATTGCGATCATTCCCAAGGTGCTTGGACAAGGAATACCGTTATTTCCAGAAGGAACGCTACCAAGTACATTTAAGCTCAAAGAAATAGAACGCCGTGGGGATATCGCTCTGCTCCATTACCATTTATAATTTTATTTACAGAAAAGCCTTCATATTTCAGGATCATGCAATCTCCCTGAAATATGAAGGCTTTATCGCGTGCTTTTGTTCATTATTTGGTCTTCAAATTATCCCATGTTCTCTGGAAATCCTCGAATAGCTTCCCGGCATCCGATTTACCTGCCACATAAGCTTGCATCTGACTTCCGAATTCTTGCTGTGCTCCTTCAGGATAGCGGCTAAAGAACCAGCCCAACAGTTTGTTTTCCTTACTGTATTTCACCACTTCCGCACCCAGTTGGCCCATATCAGCCTCTGCCCCTTCGATGCTCTTAAATGCTGGAATAAACTTGAATTCCTTGGTGATATACTTTTTACCCTGCTCGGATGTCACCATCCAGTTTAAGAACTCCTTCGCCTCGGGTTTGACAGTCGAATTTTTATTAACCACCCAGTTGTTAGCGACACCTACAAACAGCTTATCTCCGGCTGTTGCATCTTCACCAATCGGCATAGGCAAAATACCCAAATTCAGCTTCGGATTAATACCGTCAATTTGGACCTGAGTCCAGTTCCCTTGCTGCATCATGGCAGCCTTTCCAGTGGCGAAGTTCGTTACCTGCGTGTTGTAATCGGTCGTGAGCGGCTTCGAATTGCCATACTTCATTGTCAGATCGAACAGCTTAATCCACTCGGCGAATACAGCGTTACCCGGAATCTTTGCTGTTCCATCATTTAGTCCTTTGACGAAGGCCGAAGGGTCCGGCTGATTGGCAAATGCCACGTTCAGCAAATGATTGCCCAGCACCCAAAACTCCTGATATCCATTAGAAAATGGAGTAATCCCAGCGGCTTGGAGCTTTTGCGCAGCTCCCTCCAGTTCGGACAATGTTTTAGGGGTCTCCGTAATCCCCGCCTTCTTGAACAAATCCTTGTTATAAATAAAGCCGTACCCCTCCAGATTCATCGGCTGGCCATACAGTTTGCCGTCTTTGGTCATCGGTTCTTTGGCGACTTCGACCACATCGCCAACCCAAGGCTGGTCAGACAGATCCTCCAAATATTCCATCCACGTATCCAGCTCGCGGTAACCTCCTACGTTAAAAATATCCGGCTGCTCCCCGGAGGCGAACTTCGCCTTTAACGCCGCTCCATAGTCACTGCCCCCGCCCACGGTCTGAATATCGAGCTTGATCCCTGGATGAGAAGCTTCGTATTCCGCTTTCATGCGATTCAGCGCTTCTGCAATCTCTACCTTAAACTGAAAAATGTGAATTGTTTTTTCCTTCACTTCCTCTTTACCTGCGTTTTGTCCGCCACTGCTGTTACAACCTGCCAAAACCAGGGCAAAGGCCGCGAGAAGCAAGATTAGTGCTTGAGCTTTCTTTTTAAAAGTATGCGTTTTCATTTTTATGTTCCTTTCTATTCTAAATTTCAAAGTGTCCTCCGTTTGCGGAGTGGCACACCGTGTACATTTTCAGCTCATCGCCACACTCAACCTTTGACCGAACCAGCCATAATACCTTGTATAATATATTTTTGCATGGCCAGAAAGAATACAATGACTGGCAGGATGCCCAGCACCAGAGCAGGCAAAGCCAAATCCCACTGCTTCGTGTATTGTCCAAAAAAGGCATAGGTCGCAATCGGAATCGTGCGCAGTTCAGCCTTTTGCAGTACCAGAGAAGGCAGGAGATAATCATTCCAAATCCAGAGCGTATTTAAAATAATAACAGTTACCATCATCGGTAGCATCAACGGATACACAATTCGGAAAAACACTCCGTAAGGCGTACAGCCGTCCACCGTAGCTGCCTCTTCCACCTCGACTGGCACACCTTTGACAAATCCATGAAAGAGAAAGATCGACATAGGGGCTCCGAATCCCAGATAACAGATTACCAGACCACTTATACTGTTCATTAAATCCAGTGTACTTACAACCTTGACCAAAGGAATCATCACCGATTGAAAAGGAATGACCATGGCAGCTACGAACAGGCTGAACAACACTCGATTATAACGCGTCGGACGCCGGACCATTCGGTAAGCAGCCATTGAGCTGATCAGTACGAGCAGTAGATTACTAACTACCGTAACTATAAGTGAATTCCATAAAGCTTCGGGAAAACGCGTGATGCTCCACGCTCTAGCATAGTTGCTCCATACAAAGGTTTGTGGCCAGGCCGCAGAATCGGTGAGCAGGTCACCAAAGCTTTTGACCGAATTCACGAATAAAAAGTAAAACGGGACGAGGAATAACAATGCGACGAGGATCATCACCATCTCGGTCGCCCATGTTCCAAAGCGGTAGCGCTTGCTTGTTTCCATTTACGCTTCTACCTCCCGACTTTTCGTCAGTCGTACCTGAAGGCTCGTAACCAGAGCAACAATGATAAAGAAAATGAGCGCTTTAGCTGTTCCCAGCCCATAACGATTATTCACAAACGCTTCATTGTAAATATTAAGTGCAACCGACTCTGTGGACCCGAAGGGACCGCCTTTGGTCAGTGACAAATTGAGATCGAACATTTTGAATGACCATGATATCGCCAGGAAAAGACATACCGTAACGGCAGGCATGATCAAAGGAAGTATAATCGACCGCAAAATTTGCATCCGGCTTGCTCCGTCAATTTCGGCTGCTTCCAGCATATCGCGGGGCACATTGGTTAGGGAAGAGATGTAAATAACCATCAAATACCCGGCAGTTTGCCAGATAAACACGATTACAATACCCCAGAAGGCCGTGATCTCATCTCCCAACCAGGACAGATTGAAGAAGGACAAGTTCGTGCTCTCTCCGATTGCTGCAAATCCCTTGACGAAAATAAACTGCCAGATAAAGCCCAGCAACAGACCTCCAATCACATTAGGCATAAAAAAGATGGTCCTGAGTACATTTTTTGTTTTCAGCGGTTTGGTTAGAAAATACGCCAGCAGAAAGCCAAAAATATTCGCAGCCACCACTCCTACCACCGTAAAACGGACCGTAAACCAGAACGCTGTCCCAAATTTGTCATCATTCCATAAAATGTGACTGAAATTATCCAGCCCGACCCACTTTGCCTCATTGGCTACCCCATTCCACTCTGTAAAAGAATAGTACATTCCGAGCATAAAAGGGATTACAATAATGATAACGAAAAATAACGTCGACGGCCCTACAAAAATGCATTGCTGGAGCCATTGCGACGACTTGGCGCGATTCAATCCGATCCCCCCTTTTTGTTGTCTGTTGGTGTCTGGAACGCTCCCTTACGGCTTTCTTTCAGCAGCATGATGCTTGGGCCGTACGGATATGCGATTCACATGTTCATTATGTCGAATAAGCGCTCTGGAGAACACGTAGGATCGTGAACCATTAGGGGGGAAAATATTGACCTCTGGCTCGCCTTGAATTGTGAAAGGAGCTCACTGCATGAAATTTCACAGTATTCGTTCCCGCCTGATCTGGTTTTTGCTCATTGCGGTCACTCTGCCGCTGCTGCTGTCGATGACTATGACCTTCGTTCTCACCAAGCAATCCTTGCGGGAGCAGGCCACACAAGAAAATGAACGGCTTATTTTTCAGGGAATTACGAATCTGGATAACTATTTACAGGGACTGAATCGGGCGTCCATCGGAGTCTATAATGACCCCCATTTTCTGCGTAATCTGGCCAAAATTCCGGATGATTACCGGGCCGTCGCTGAAATTTACACCACACTGCAAACGATGATGAATGCTTCGTCAGGCATTGACCAAGTGTATTTGCATTCTTTTGAGGCTGGGCAATCCACGTTGATTACCAGTACAGTCCCGCTACGGGAATTCCGGCTGGAGCCCTTTACTGGTTCTATTCATTACGGCCCTTCCGGACTATTCATACAGCCTTCGCACATGAAGCATTTGTACGGCTTTTCGGCGGTTTCCTATGCGGAGCACAGCACAAAGCGGCAGGTATTTACACTTCATCGGGCGATTCGGAACATTCCTGCCTCAGAGACGCTTGGGGTACTGGCTATAGATGTTGATCTGGAGCCGCTGCGCAGTATTTGCCGTCAATTGTATGATGCGGATACAGAGGAGCTGTTTTTGATCGATCGGAACGGAACAATCATATATAGCGGAAAAGAAGCAGCGATTGGAACACACTGGAAGGAATCTGACCTGCTCAATCGAATTTCTAAAGAAGGCGAGCACGGAGTGATTGAGGATGATACGGCACTGCACGTGTACGGCAAGCTGGATGCCAACCTGTCAGGCTGGACGCTCGTCAAGAAAATTCCACATCGTACGCTGTATTTACGGGCTACCCGCCTGACTCAGATTAATGCGGTCATTACAGGCGCAGCGTTGCTACTTGTCATTGTGGCCACGTTATGGATTTCGATAAAAATCACGGAACCTATTAAGCGACTGACTCGCTACATAAACCAGATTCAGTCCGGTCAACTGGATGTAGACATTCGGGCTATGAGTAACGATGAGATCGGAGTACTGTCGCGCCGTTTCAGACAGATGATGGATACCATCAATAACCTCATTTTGCGGGAATACAAGCTGGAGCTGGCTAATAAGACACATCAGTTGAAAGCGCTTCAAGCACAGATTAATCCTCATTTTTTATATAATACGCTACAATCGATTGGAACCCTGGCTCTACAGCATGAAGTGCCGAGGATTTATTCTCTGCTCTCTTCCCTTGCCAAAATGCTGCGCTATAACATGCGGGACCATACGGTCGTTACACTCAAGGAAGAAGCCGAACATGTAAAACAATATCTTGATTTACAAAAGGAACGCTTCGGTGAGCAATTAGAGGTCACTTACCAGTGGGAAGATGAGGTCCTGAATGATCGGGTGCCTAAAATGATTCTCCAACCGTTGGTGGAAAACTACTTTAAACACGGAGCCGATCCCCGGCTGGGGCCCGGTGAAGTTCGCATTACAGGCAGCCGAATCCGGGAAGGCATTGTGAAAATAACCGTGGAAAACAACGGAACTTCCATTCCACAGGCCGAATTGGAGCAGCTCCAGCATATGTTAAAACGTCCGCTGAAAGCCTACGAAGAGCCGGACACTAGCGAGCAGGATTCCATTGGCCTTCGTAATGTTCTATTGCGTATTCAGCTTCACTCGGAGGATGGTTCCAACACCCTGTGCGTAGACAACATCCTGCCTCATGGTGTCCGTTATACACTCGAAATTCGCACTGAAGCCCCTGCAGAAATTCATATTAAGGGAGAGTGATCTATCAATGAAAGTCCTGATTGTGGATGATGAGAAGCATGTACGCCATGCCATTCGGATGCTCGTACATTGGGAAGCGTGCGGTGTGAGCGAGGTACTTGAAGCTGAGTCGGGCGATCAGGCGATTGAGGTCATTACCGCCCTTTCCCCACCCGTTGTACTTACGGATATGCGGATGCCCGGCAAGGATGGAGTAGCACTGATGGAGTGGATTCAAGTGAATTCCCCAGCAACCCGAGTCGTGGTGGTCAGTGGTTATGATGATTTTGATTTGGTTCGACAGGTCATCCGCCGGGGAGGCATGGACTATATTCTTAAGCCCGTAGATCCAGTGGAGATTAACGAGGCTCTAAATAAAGCCACTCAAGCCTGGCGGACAGCGGAGCAAGACCGGAACAGGCAGACGATGCAGGCCATGGAGGTCAACCGGATGAGGCCGCACTATGCCGATAAGCTCCTGACTGAGATCGTTTCCGGTATAGCGAGTACCCCTCTTTCCATTACGCCCTTACGTGAGGAGTTACGTCTTCCTGCAGCTATTCAGATATGTAATGCAGCTGTGATGAGTACCACGCAGCTGGATGCCGATATACTGGACAAATATAAAACGCGTCGTGCGCTTTTGAGCTTTTCCCTGATTAACATCTGCAACGAATTTCTTGGAACTTCTCAAACCGGAATTGCATTCCGTCATCTGGAGCGTATGGACGAAATTATTCTGCTATTTTGGGGCGAGCCATCTCGTTGGCCGCTGCTCTTGCAGGATATTCACACAGGGATCAAAACGGCTTTACGGTGTTACATGCACATCGGGGTTGGCTCTTTTGGCTCTTTTGGCGCTTTTCCCATAGCGGCAGCCACTGCCTACCAAGAGGCACGGCAAGCGTTGTGGAAACGGGATGTGTTGCAAACCGTTGACTGGATGCACCAGAGTTCCCAGACACGGCAAAGCATTCGTCTTCCCCAGTTGCCTGAGATGGAAGAGGAACTGCGGCTTAGTGCACTCAGCTGTAATGCCAATCGTGTGTCGATAGCGGTAGGCCACTGGATAGCAGCCGTAGCCGAGCTGCCTTCGGTGACAGCAGAGCAGCTAGCCAGTTGGAATCAGGAGTTGGACTGGATGCTGGCCCGCTGGCTGAATGACAGACCCGGAGATACCGATGGCGAGGAACTGGCAGATGAGTCCGGCTCCATTCATGCACTGCCGGTCGACAACCGTGGTATGCTTTCCCTGCCCTTATGGCAAAGACAGGTTGAAAACCGACTGCTGGCAGCCGGTCAGGCACTTACACCAAGCCATAGCCCAAACAACCCGACCATCCGTGATATTGCCCGCTATCTGGATGCACACTATGACGAGGACATTTCTCTACAGGATATGGCGAGTCGCTTTTATCTCAGTCGCGAATATATTTCTCGTAAATTCAAGCAGGAGTACGGGGTTAATCTGTCAGACTATTTGTGTCAGATCAGGATGAGCAAGGCAAAGCTATTGCTGCTGAATGACAAGCTGCGCCTTCATCATATTGCCGGTATGGTCGGGTATCAGGATGAAAAATATTTTGGCAAGGTGTTCAAAAAACTGGAGGGGGTCACGCCCGGCGAATTCAGAAAACGCCATTCTGCAAATCCTCAGCCGTGACCGCATACAACACGTGATCTTCCCACACACCATTAATCTTCAAATAGTTGAGAGCCAGCCCTTCGCGGCGAAATCCTGCCTTTTCCATCACTCGATTGGAAGGCGTATTTCTTGGCATCACTCCAGCTTGAATACGGTGTAATTCCAACTCATTTAAGGCGTAGCGTACAATATCCTTCACTGCGGAAGTGGCATAGCCTTGTCCGTGGTATGCAGGATCTACAAAGTAGCCCAGATTGGCGTTTTGAAAGGGGCCTCTAGCGATACCCGACAGCTCCATTCTGCCGATCAACTTACCATTTTCCGGCAAAAAAAGTCCAAACGTATATCCCTGTCCGGCTTGTGCCGCTTCCAAACCGTTAGAAATCAGACGCGCCTGTTCTTCCAGCGTAAAGTAAATTTCAGGTCGTTCTGGCTCGAACGGTTTGAAAAAATCAAAATTTTCACGTCTGATCTCTAATAAACGTTCTGCATCACTTACTTGTAACAATCGAATCTGTAGCCCCGGATGGGTGGACTTTATCAAAATGGCGCCATTAGCTTTATGTAACATTGTCATTTTCCTTCTTTCTCAGTTATTCCTATATTATTGTTCACGGTTATTATTGTTCACGGTCACGAGACAGGAAAATACCCCAGGTGCATGAGAGCAGCCTAGGGTATCTCCATCGTTCAAAATTTAGTCCGTAACAGGCATCCAGCCTGGAAGGGTCGTCAACGCACCCCACAAGTAGTCAGGAATGACTAGCTCCTGCTGGGCTTGCTTGGATAATGTCGTGCGAATGGTATCTTCTGTGCCGTTTTGCACCTTCTGAACCCATTTCGGCTCCATCAAAAGCGGACGTCCCAGCGATACAAGCGGTACACCTGTCTCCAGTGCTGCAAGCGCCTCGTCCGGTGTATTCAGCGATCCAACTCCCATAATCGGCACACGGTTACCTACCTTCTCATGGATGAGAACGGTACGTGACCGTTCGTCACTACGGTCGCGGAACGAACCACCGAAGAAATGATTTACGGAAATGTGCAGGTAATCCAGCCCTTGATCCGCCAGACGGTCTACAAGCACCATCGTATCCTCCAGCGTAATGCCTGGTGTGTGTCCTTCCTCAGGAGACAAGCGGTATCCAAAGATGAAAGGCCGCTTTGCATGTTCTGCAATCACTTTCTTCACTTCGTGAACAACCGCCAGCGGAAAGGTCAATCGTTTTTCAAGACTTCCACCCCATTCATCGGTACGAAGATTGGAGTGCGGGGAGAAGAACTGCTGGACCAGGTAACCGTTCGCTCCGTGAAGCTCCACACCATCATAGCCTGCTTCAATCGCGCGGCGAGTTGCTTCGCCATAGGCACGGATGACGCGGTGGATATCATCAGAGGTCATTTCACGCGGCACAGGCGCACCTTCTTTTTCCTCGGCTACTGCGCTTGCACTGATCGGCTGTCCATCTGGAATTTGATCTGGTGGACACAGGCGGCCACCATGATAAATTTGCAGGATTGCTTTTGCGCCCTCCTGATGAACCGTATCCGCCAGACGACGCAGGCTCGGAATCATTTCATCCTTGTCCGCACCGAACTCATTGACAAAGCCTTTGCCATCTGGAGTTACATACACACAAGCGGTAATAACCGCGCCTACACCACCGGAACGTTCACGGTAGTATGCCAGCTCCTCATCACTGACCTCACCATTTTCGTGGGAAGCAAAGTTAGTCATAGGTGCCATGGTAATACGGTTCTTCAACGTAACACCGGATGGCAGGGTAAAAGTTTCAAATAGAGACTTATATTTTGGGTTCATTCGTTCTCTCTCCTTCAGTTTAAATCAGATCAGATAATATAAGGCTGTTGAGCATAAAGCCGAATACGAATTCGATGCAGTTTTCCTTCCATAACGAACTTAAACTACTGTTGCTTACTTAAATACAGTGGTTGTAATAACCACAGTATAAAGATCCGCAACTATAAAGTCAAATCTATCCTTTCTGACCTTCTCTAAACTGTTCGAAAAAGCTGAACCGCAGCTACTTATCACAAGCCACTGACAAAGCTTAATGGTTCCCGGCCGTGCTGTTCTTCTCCTCCCGGCGGGAAAACCAGGTCGCGAGCAACGAGCCGGAAATATTATGCCACACGCTAAAAATCGCACTCGGTACAGCAGCAATCGGGTTAAAGTGAGCTGCTGCAAGCGCAGCGCCCAGTCCGGAATTCTGCATTCCTGTTTCCAGCGTAACAGCTTTACGCTTGGAAAGATTCATACCGAATAGCTTGGCAAACCAATATCCAAGCAGGAACCCGATACCATTATGCAAAATAACCACACCAAAAATAATCGGACCTGTCTCCAAAATCTTGCCTTTGCTGCCTGCAACCACAATAGCCACGATGAGTACAATCGCCAGTGTTGATATGAGCGGCAGCGCCTGAACACTGGCTTCTGCCTGTTTGCGAAATAGCGACTTAACGATAACACCCAGCACTATGGGGACAATAACTACGATGAGAATATCCATGATCAGCGACTTCGCATCAATATTCATCCAACGTCCAGCAAGCAGGTTAATCATGGCCGGAGTAGCCAGTGGAGCAATCAGCGTCGACACCGAAGCAATCGACACGCCCAATGCCACGTCGCCTTTGGATAAGAGCGTCATTACGTTAGAGGCAGTTCCACTCGGACAACAGCCTACCAAAATGACACCTACCGCAATATCCGGTGGCAGCTGCAATACTAATGCCAATCCAAAGGCCAGAAACGGCATAATCAGATAATGCCCGACCACACCAATAGCCACATCCACTGGGCGCCGGAATACTTCACGAAAGTCAGCCGCAGATAAAGTTAACCCCATCCCAAACATGACAATGCCCAGAAATAACTGTATGTATCCTTTCAACCCTGTAAACGCCGCAGGAAAGAAAAATCCCAAGCATGCAAATAAAAGTACCCAGATGGAAAAGGTTCCTCCTACAAATTTCCCTACTTTCTCCAAGCCATTCATTCTACTTATCTCCTTACTTCTATATAAGTTGATTCTGAGGAATTTCAGCTTATATAGTGCTTAAAATTTTCACCATTGTACTACATATGACTGCATATACATACTACTTTTTATGATTATACCGGGATCAAGAAACTTTTTCCCGTTAGGACATATTCGAAAGCAAAGTGGGTATATTCATAATAGAAGTTGTGACCAGTCGGTCATTTTGGATCATCATTCGTTGAGGAGGAGATATCCCTATGTCACGAAGCCATCCGTATAAATGGTGGAATATTATTGCATTTATCGCTGTCGTTCTCGTTAACATTCTGGCTTCTACACTTCCTATCGGCGGCAGAAGCACTGCTGCTGTATCCAACATGTACCCTACCTTGATCACACCAGCGGGTTACGCTTTTTCAATCTGGTCGGTCATCTACGTACTGCTCGCCTGCTTTGTCGTGTACCAAGCTACACCTACAGGGCGAACCAAGACAAGCGTTCAGTCCATCGGTATCTTTTTTATTCTAAGCTGTCTCTTCAATATCATCTGGATTTTCCTCTGGCAGTATGTATACGTAGAGCTGTGTGTCATCGTCATTATTCTATACTTGCTTTCCCTGAGCGTCGTGTATGTACGTACCCGCACGCCGCAGCCAACCCTTGGAGAAATGTGGTTCGTCAAACTACCGTTCAGCCTCAACCTCGGTTGGGTATCCGTTGCTACTATTATCAACATTGCAGTGGCACTGGAAAAGAATGAATGGAGTGGCTGGGGACTCAGCGATACGACATGGGCGATCATTATCCTGCTCATCGGCACCGCAATGGCGATCATGGTCAGCTTCCCTTATCGCGACAGCATTTATCCTCTCGTATTTGTATGGGCCTATGTCGCCATCGCCGTCGAGCATCCGAACAATGAAAATGTACGGCTAGCCGCATTGATCTTGGCGGCAATCATTCTGGTGTACGCGCTATGGCTATTCTTTGCCCGTAATCGAGACCGGGATTAAAGAAAACGAATATGATCTCTAGCAAGAACAAGCGAGTTTGGGTCTGAATTATTTAGCCCAAGCTCGCTTGCTTCGTTTATTCATTTTAACCATGTGATTAGGTATGGACTTTAAGCAAATCTATAAGCTTGCTTGTCGAGTGATCTGCATTGATTTTCTTCATATTGATAATATAATCCGACCTTTTTTCATACAAACGAAGTATTATGTCGACAAATCGTTCAGATTCCAAACAAAACACATTAAATTTGAGCAAACGGGTGTCTCTATTTAATAGGGACACCCGTTTGCCATGCAAACTTTTTATTTTATGAACGGATCTTTCAGATTATTCGCCCTTCAATGCAATGACTTCAATCTCTACCAGTGCATCCTTAGGCAGACGAGCTACCTCCACCGCACTGCGTGCTGGGTAGGGTTGTTCAAAGAAAGAACTGTACACCTCATTGACGCTGACAAAATCGTTCATGTCCTTCAGGAATACAGTCGCTTTCACAACCTGGTTCATGTTGCTGCCTGCCTCTTCCAGAATGGCTTGTACATTGCTCAAGGACAGGCGTGCCTGCTCCTGTACATCCTTACCAAACTCACCTGTTGTCGGATTCAGTCCAAGCTGTCCCGAAGTGTAAATAAACCCGCCTGCCTCTACCGCTTGGCTATAAGGGCCGATAGCACCGGGTGCTTTTTCAGTAGCAATTGTTTTTTTCATATGGGATGGATTCTCCTTCCTGATACTGGTTCACCGTATTATAGCATGTGCAGTCCAAAGCCACTATTCCGTGCGACGGGTTAACGCACAGGGTTTCTTTTAAGACACCTCATTGGGAAGGTGCTATATTTTTTTATTTCCGCTGTAACCTTTAGCACCTATGTATCATCTAACTCCTATAACCAGCTACAAAATAAATTTTATAAATCCAGATACAGGTACAATGAACATAGCTAGTATAGACGGGAAAGGGGCACCATCCTTTGAATCTCGAAACAAACTTACACCAAGCAAGTCAGGGAGACCGCAAGGCATTCGTCGCCTTGATGAAACATATGGAATCCGATATGTATGGCATGGCGCGTTCCATTCTTCGCAGCAATGAAGATTGTGCGGACGCGATGCAAGAGGCGATGCTCAAGGCATACCAGTCTCTGGGTGAACTGCGTGAACCTCGCTATTTTAAAACATGGCTGCTTCGCATCCTCATTAATGAGTGCCATCTCATTATCCGCAAGCAAAAACGGATCGTCCCCGTGGCGGAATTTGTGCAGGAACCCTCCACCTCAGGTGGATATGAAAAAATCGAGCTGCGCGAGGCCATCGACCACTTGGAGGAATCCATGCGAACCGTAATTTCCCTGCACTATTTGCGCGATATGCCGATCAGAGAAATATCGGAGGTACTGGATGTATCAGAGGGGGCCGTCAAAACACGATTACACCGTGCTCGCAGAACATTAATGGACCTGCTACAAAATCGTGGAGAAAGGAAGGTGACCTTTCAATGAGCCCTTCAGAGATTGAGAAACAGAATCAAGAGCTGGATCGGAAATTACAATCAGAAAAGGTAAACTTGGACGCAGACACGGTAATGATTCCCGATTTGGTAAGAGAACGCTTAGATGCATTTTACACACAAATGGAATCGGATGTGGATCCGTTATCCAAGTCTCCTTCCTTACATCGACCGGGCAAAAAATTTCTCCGGGGAACTGCAATTGCCGCTGCTTCTGCGGCTGTCATTAGCGTTATGATCATCGGTAGCGCCTTTGTTTCACCTACAATGGCAGAATCATTAAAGCAGGTCCCCCTTGTAGATAGCATGTTCAAGCTTGCTGGGGATATCGGGCTGCAAACCGCTGATCAGGAAGGATTGGCAACTTCCTCGAATCTCAGTGTTACTCATAGCGGTATTACATTAAAGGTACCACAAATCATATTTGACGGGACACGCTTGGTCGTGGCGTTGGAAAAGAGCGGTGGAGATTCACAACATCAAACCCTATATCCGGCGATCCAAACGCAAGGACAGCCCGAAGAGGACATTCTGGAGAAAGTGGACCTGTTCATCAATGGGACATCTGTCAATAGCAATAACGGCGCCTTTAATTTCATGTATGGCCGCCCAGGCAAAGATAGTAATTCTATGCTGATTGCGTATATGCGTGACCCTGCCAGTGGTAAACCCGCCTTACCAGATCAGTTTGAGCTAGAGGTATATGCAAAGTTAAAAGGTGTAGCCGAGCCGTTTCGCATACAAACCACGGTTCACAAAACTAAAATAAATAACAAGATACTTCAGCTGCAAATGAGTAAGTCTAATCCGTATCTTGCATTTATGACAGAAAAGGTAGAAATCACACCCATCACGACCAAGATCACAACGTCGTTCAAAATGCTGACCGATATTGCACATATGCCGGATGAGTACACCGTGGAGCGAGAGTACAATGACATCAAAAACGGACAAACGATCCAGTACACCAAAAAGGAATTGGATATGCTTGATTATGCTGTATTCGACGAGCAGGGAAGAGAACTCCAACTCCTAAGCGGCTCTGGAGTTCCTCTTACCAAAGAACGTAACAGCAAAATGATCACCCTGTTTACTCCTTTTGTGGACACTCCCCAGAAGATCATCTTCAAGCCTTATATCTTGCCAACACAACCAGGAGGCAGTGCCCTACTCGATGCTAATGGCAACTGGACACGTCATTATATTGATGAATTAGAGATTACGGTGGATGTGCCGCAACATACAAACCGCCAATAAAACACAAATAACGCCGCTGTTGTCCGAATCATCGGGCAGCAGCGGCGTTATTTTCATTTTTAACCCTAGCCGTGGTTTTACACGTTCTCATCAGGAGCCGTTCCTGTACCGGGTTCCTCATCATCGGATGTTAGTTCTGCACCAATGACTCGAATGATGTCGTTCGGATAAATATGTACGCCGCTCGCCTGTGCGAGAGCAATTCGTACCATGGCTCGTGCGATGACCGAGGCCGGGATAGCGCGGTAGGAAGCGAGCTTGCCCGTCATCAGGCCGTCCAGTGCCTTCATGACAACAGCAGCAGCGGCTTCACCCAAACGTCGTTCAGGTCTCGCGCCCAAAATCAGCGACGGACGGAACAAATGCAGCGCAGGCAATGCGACAGCAGCAAGCGCCTCTTCAGCCTCACCTTTGGTGCGATTATAAAACACGCGTGAGTCTGGATCGGCGCCCATCGCAGAGACCGCAAGCATCTGTACCGCTCCAGCTTCTTTGCCCAACTGGGCTGTCAGCACCGGGTAGTCTAGATCCACCTGACGGAACTGCTCCTTGGAGCCCGCCTTTTTCATCGTTGTCCCAAGGCAGCAAAAAACATCATCCACCCCTTCGAAGGCGAACGCCGCTTTCTGTGGCTGTTCCCAATCGATGAGCGCCTGCTCCAGCTTGGGATGCTTGATGTCCAATGGACGTCTGCCCATAACCATGACGCGGTTGTATTCCTTTTGCACCAGCAGCTCTCGTACAACATAACCCCCGACAAGCCCTGTTGCACCCACAACGACCGCTTTGCGTTCCATGATAGACCTCCTTTGTGCCATAGCGCTCCTGCTCCTACAATTGCGATTAGGTTAATTTAAAGGGTTGTTCGTCCGCCTCCTTGTTTTCGGACGGACACATCGGTAGGTACAGGGAAAATGTACTTCCCTTGCCCTCCTCACTCTTCAGACGGATAAACCCACCCAACAAACGGGAAAAATCACGGCTGATGGACAATCCCAACCCAGTTCCTCCATATTTACGATTAATGGAACCGTTCGCCTGCTGGAATGCCTCAAAAATAACATGCTGCTGAAGCTTGGAAATGCCGATGCCCGTATCTTTTACAGCAAATACAACCCAATCTCCCTCTTGTCCCTTTCGATCTAGATGTTGTGTGCTTATTTCCAGCAATACACGTCCTTCATGAGTGAACTTAAAGGCATTGGACAATAGATTACGCAAAATTTGCTGTACGCGTTTGGAATCAGATCGAATTTCATTCGGTATAGGCTCATGCTCCTTCAAGCTGAATTCCAGATTTTTATCCTTCGCTGTGACTTCAAAATGCATCATCATCACCTGCGCAATCTCACGTACACTGACTGGCTCACTTACGATTTCCATGTGCCCAGCCTCGACCTTGGATAGGTCCAGAATGTCGTTGATCAATTGGAGCAAATCATGCCCGGAGGCATAAATTAGATCACTGTACTGGTCTAGCTCGTCCTCATCCAGCTCTTTTCCCTGCTCGTTGATAATTTGCGCCAGATTAATGATGCTGTTAAGAGGTGTACGTAACTCATGCGACATCGTTGCCATAAAATCCGATTTATATTGGGAAGCCATCATCAGTTGCTTGGCACGTTCCTCTAGAATGACCTTTGCCTTCTGCAACTCATCTCGCTGCTCTGATAACAACTCATTCGCCTGCTTAATCTGATGATTCCGCTGCTGCTCCATCTGAAAGTCACGTAAAATCAGAGCAAATAAAAAACTTAGAACGATGCCGATAGGCAGTGTAAGAGGAACAACCTCCGCTACATAATAGCGCCAGGGAATGACGCCTAGACAGGCAATATTTAACGTATTTACGATATTAACCGCTAAAATGGTTACCGATGCCTTAATAATCAAACGCCAGGTGGAACGGCGCATCCAGTAATTCAATCCAGCGCACAGGACGCCCAGAATGCTCATATTCAAAAAGCCGACCCACGCCGCCATATGCAGGCCGAAGGTAAATCTCGTAAGTCCGATTGCGACCCCAATAATAATAAGCGTATAAGAGCGGGGATACACCAACGCCGCGATAATCAGCGGTACGAAACGCAGATCAAAAATAACTGTTTCACTAAAGTTAAAACCAAAGCAAGAGCTGACCCATCCGCCAAATATCACTAGCAGCACCGAGCTGACATATTTGAACCGCGAAGAGGTACGACTCAAACCATATTTATAAATCACGTTCGCCACATAGGCAACGGCAATCAGCATCCCTAAATTCATTAAAAACATCATTGAAAATTGCATGGACTCACACTCCCATAGCGCAAAAAATTGGATGCCAGGCCTATGTTAACCGCGTCTGCCTTTCTTGTACATCATAACATGAAGCCCCATCTTTCGACATGTCAAAAGATCTTATATCCGTATATAAAAAAAGCGAACCTCAATGGCTCGCCCTAGTGCTGATACCTATAGAGTCAGCTGTGATGCCTTTGTTTCGGCGCCACTCTTTGACAAATAATTCGGCAAAATAAGGGTCCCATTGGGTTCCCTTTCCCTCTTCCAATATCATAACCGCCTTCTCTTCCTTCATACCTTGCCGATAGGGACGATCAGACGTCATCGCATCATAAGCATCCGCTACAGCAATGATTCGCCCAAATAAGGGGATATCTTCCCCAGCGAGCTGGTCAGGGTATCCCTTGCCATCATAACGCTCATGGTGCGAGCGCACGCCCGGCAAATAAGGGGCCATAGCATAAGCCGGCTCAACTTGCCGGAGAATGCTTTCTCCCATAACCGGGTGCATTTTAATCTGATCAAACTCCTCGTCCGTCAGCTTGCCGTCCTTGAGCAGCACAGCGTCAGCCACGCCGATTTTACCGATATCATGCAGCAAGGCTGTTTTGCGTAGCAAGTCGAGGTCCGTCTCATTCAAACCTCCCTTGCGTCCAATGAGTACGGAATATTCAGCTACACGCAAAGAATGTCCTGCGGTATAAGCATCTCGCGCATCCAGTGCTGCCGCCAAGGTGGCGAAGTAACTGTCCAATAGCTGACCGTTCTTTTCTTCCCGTTCCTTCAAGCCCTCGATCATCATGTTAAATCCTTCGACCAGCTCCGCAAATTCATCTGAATACAAATCGCTGGCATTACTGTTCAGGCGGCCTTCCTTCACTTCATTCATTTTTTCTAGCAGATGGTGGATCGGCTGTTCGATCTCACGGGTCAGCAACCTGCCTCCCAGATAAGCAAAGGCTACACCAAAAATTAAAATCGTACCCGCCCAAGCCCAATAGGAGGTAGAATCCGTCGCCTCCAAACGTTCCAGGCGAATCTGTGTAGCTAAACAAAATAAAAATAAAGGAAAAGCACCAATGAGCGTCGCGCTTAACTGAAATTTATGCCGAAGCGATAGCAGGACTCGTCCTCGCAGGGACAGGTTTAATCCATATTGCTGGTAGGTTCGATCACGAATTTCCTCCAGAAGCGGTTTGATTGCTCTCATGGTCAGGAAAAATTCAACCAGTGCGTGCATGGAAGCGACCAAACAAGCTCCTATACAGGCGATTCCTACATAATAAAAGGGAAAAGTAAGTTGTCCAGTATGTATCATCCATAACGAAATAACGGTAGCCGGGATAGAGAAGCCTAACAAATGCGGTCCAACAATACGTAAAACGGACAAATTAGGCAGATGATGAACCCGGATATACACCGCTTCTACATCCTTGAGCGTTTCCTGGTTACCTAGAAAAAAACGATGAACGGGTCTCAAATGCATTCGAAACACTATGGTTTCACAAGCAATCATAATAACGCTGGAAAATGCAATAATTTTAACAAGACCCAGAATTTCATAGTGGGCTACATTTAACGTGGAAAATACAAAAATCATACCTACCAACAATACAGCGATAAACGAACCTATAATATAGTTCAGGATAACATGCTGAATAAAACGCTTATAGGTCGGCAAATTGCTACCCCTCTTTTCATCCGTACACTCTAAAATATCTTGTGTATTCAATATCGGAGTCCAACCATCAAAAGTTTACCTTCTTGCTCGAGCATTTTACATAAATACGAGGACGGCTTTTAATCTGCAATTTATAGATGGAAAATCATCTTATTCTTAATTAAGAAACTCGCGAGGGATGGACATTTTAGCCAACATTTTTTCCAATCTATCATCAAAAATCCAAAAATGACTTGTGTTTTATAATCATTCTTGCTATACTATTAGAATATGTATTAACCCCATAAGATTCCACGCAACAAGCTATTACTCCTAATCACCGTATGGAGCTTCTCCAAATTTTATGTATAACCCTAATGTAGAATTTTGAGCTTTTGCCGAAGATTTTCACATTCACACTGGCGCGGTCATCGGAGCCGCAAGGACGAAAGAGAGGTAGGGCTTTTGTCGTTTGGAAAATGAACAGTGGAATCACACTGCCCCTTATGAACATGCTGACCATATAATGCAAGGTAGCAGGGGTTGAATATATATTATGCCATCAAACGATGAAGTTTGAGCAGGCCGTGCAGTATATGCAAACTGCACCATCCTCCGGATGATCCCCGGGGGATTTTTCATATACGGAAAGCATATCTATGAACAAAAAAGTGGCCCTGCCGATACATCGGCAGGGCCTATAGCTTGATCAAAAAGGGGTTAATAAGGTCATTATAGTCTCGCTTTCTTAAAACTAAATGATATGCACCTTAAAAACTCATTAATTTTCCAGTTTTATATACCTTCTAATAATTCGTCCAATATTCTGTACCATCGGGCGGCATCGTTTGCGTAGTGGAACGTCTTGTTTCCGCTTGGGTGCGCCTTTGGGTCGAGGGACGTTCCCACCCTTCCAGTAAAACAACATGCTGGGTACCCGAATTGTTTTCCCAAGTGATGTAACGCTCCTGTTCCATATGTCGCAAGGCGACTGTAATTTCAGCGTCTCGCTTGCCTGTTTTTACGGTCAATTCCGCCATTGTGGGCATGTGGCGATGCTGGGCGAAATAATTATACAAAATACGTAGCAGCTTTCGTTCCAAATCTGGCAACATCGGCTTCCCTCCTACAAAGAACGTACGTTCCCATTATAACATATAAAAATGCACCCTCCTACTGGAAGATGCATTCGGACTTGTATGCCCATGTTGAATTTAGTTTTTTTCCTTCTCCTGACGACCAATAGAGCGCAACCACCAGGCGATTCCACCCACACTTCCAAGTGCCAGAACCGTTAAGAAAATAATATAGAACAAATGAAATGCACGATCACTCATGGCAATCGCCTCCTTACTTTATGTATACACTTTCCAGCTAAGCCTGTAAACCTCTTTTTAGTCCCACATTCTAATTTTCCCCAAGCACTCGACAATAGATACTTGCTTGAGATCCATCGGTACATACTAACTCAAAGTGGTTAATACCAAATATGAGACAGACCAAGGAGGTTATTGAATATGAAATTCCTATTGATCGTGATCATCGTCGTGCTGATCGTTGTATTGCTTATGAGAAGACGCAGATAAGCAGAGACATCCTCCATCGTTATACAAAAAAGGCTTTCGGCACATCACCGAAAGCCTTTATCCATCTAAGGTTAAGGTGTAAATTACGCCTTGTTCTTCTTGTTATATTTAATAAAAGCAATTACAAGCGCTACAGCAAACAATATTCCGCTGACCACCCATGTTGTCAGAAATGCCATACCCAAACCGACATTAGACCCCATCGTCGGGTGATTCATGGCAGTAAACACTGATCCCTGCATCATAAATATGGTACAGAACAAAACAACGGGCGCTAAAATAATCGTGCTTGCTGTCTTCCGAGTACCAGATACTGCGATCACGCACAGAGCGGAAATCACCAAGATCACCCAATATATAACTGCTTCCCAAATCACTGAAGTGCCCACCTGTTCAACCTCTTTTCTATCCATTCGTATATGCCTCTTCTATTGTAACAGACGTCACACAGTGAACCAAGCCATAATTTGATCAGAAAAGGGGTAAACCCTGCGGATAATGTAAATAATGTACAGTAGCGATCCTACACCAAAGACATGAAAGGAAATGATCCCATGAGAAGTGCAAGTCCTTTTGTCATTGTAAACGATGTGCAACAGTCCATTGATTATTACCAATCGGTGTTAGGCGGGAAAATCAAAGTGCTAAACAAGCAGGAAGGCAGACTCTTGCACGCTGAACTTCACCTGGGTAGCAGTCATATCCATTTTTCAGATTCCTACGGTAAACCGCTCAAAGCGCAGCATGTCCAAATCATTCTCGACTGTGAAAGTGAGGACGAGCTTAAGCAAGCTTACCGCGCACTAGCAGAAAAAGGTACCGTTACCGTGGAGCTACAAGATACTTTCTTTGGTGCGCTGCACGGCGAAGTAACGGATCACCTCAACCAGATTGGATGGGTGATGAACTATTTTAAGAGATGATTACGTTCAGCCATAACCGAATACGTCTTATAGCCACCATCAACGTTCCTCACCCGATAACCGTTTTGAGTCAAAATTCTGGCCGCAATATAGCCTCGCAGACCGACTTGGCAGGATACCGCGATCTCCAGATTACTAGGGATTTCTGCCATCCGCTCTCTAATCTCGGCCAGAGGAATATGAATTGAACCAGGGATGGCTCCTGCCTGTAGCTCCACCGCATCCCTTACATCAATTATAAGACCACCATTGCGGTGAAAATCATCAACTTCATGCCACTGTATCGTTTGGACCAGCCCATCCATGATATTCGAAGCCACGTAACCCGCCATATTCACAGGGTCTTTTGCTGAAGAATAGGGAGGTGCGTAAGCAAGTTCAATATCAGCCAGCTCACGGACGTTCAAATGACCACGAATAGCCGTCGCAATCACATCAATCCTTTTGTCTGCTCCATCAGCTCCAACAGCCTGCGCCCCATAGATCATCCCGTTCTCAGGATTAAAGAGCAGCTTCATAGCAATGGGTGATGCGCCAGGGTAATAGCCGGCATGTGAACCGGGATGAATATGAACAGCCTGATAAGGAACGCCCAGCCGCTGTAGTGTTTTTTCATTATTACCTGTAGAGGCTGAAGTCAATGCAAAGGTCTTAATTACGGATGTTCCAAGCGCCCCATCATAAGAAATGGCTTGACCGTTAATATGATCCGCTACCAAACGCCCCTGACGATTGGCTCCCCAAGCTAGTGATACCATCGTTGCAAACCCATGATTGCGGTCTTTGACCTGGATGGCATCCCCCACCGCATAAATGGCCGGATCGCTGGTTTGCAGTTGGGCGTTGACCTGAATGGCGCCGCGAAAACCAAGTTCCAATCCGCTTTGCTTGGCCAACTCATTTTCAGGAACAACACCGATCGCCAGAATAACCATGTCCGTCTGAAGCACACCCCCGGAGGTCAATCGAAGTTGTGTACCCTGCTCTTCAAAAGCCGTGACTCCTTCCTCTAAACGCACCTCCACCCCGTTCAGCCTCACATGCTGTTCTACCCATTTGGCCATTTCAGGGTCCAGCGGATTCAATAATTGTTGACCCATATCAATAATAGTTACTGCAAGTCCACGCTCCCGCAAATTCTCCGCCATCTCCAGCCCAATAAATCCGGCCCCGATCACCGTGACATGCTGGGGATACCTTTCATCTACATATGCCTTAATAACGTCCGTGTCATGAATGTTTCTTAATGTAAATACATTCACAGCTTCATGTAATCCGGGAATGTCCGGTATCATCGGTTTGGCTCCCGGCGACAATACCACAATATCGTACGGCTGCTCATCTGTTTCCCCTGTAATCATATCGCGGAAGCGGACGAGCTTCTGCTCGCGGTCTATTTGTATCACTTCTTTCAGTACCCTCACATCTATATTAAAACGGTCTCTTATCCCTTGAGGCGTCTGGAGAAACAGCTTCTCCCGCGCATGGATTGTCCCACCAATATAGTAGGGAAGGCCACAGTTCGCAAAAGAAACATGCTCTCCGCGTTCAAACAGAATAATCTCGTCTTCCTCATTCCATCTACGCAATCTCGCAGCAGCAGAAGCTCCACCTGCTACCCCGCCAATAATAACTATTTTCCTACCCATTTCTTCCCCTCCTCATATACCCTACGGGGTATAATATATACCTATGGGGGTATGATGTCAACACGCAAAAAAAGACGGAGGTTGCCCCCCGCCTGATCAAACTCTGGACGAATACTGATCTGGGTCGGAAAATCACTTGCGATGCTACACGATTGCTCTGTCACACTTAGTCTAAGAAGGGTCTACTGCTACTACTGCTGGCTGGCCGCGATCGCCTGTTCCAGATCGTACAAAATATCGTCTATCGCTTCTGTCCCGACAGATAGGCGTAACAGCTCTGGTTTGACTCCGGCAGCGACCTGTTCTTCCACATTCAACTGCTGGTGCGTTGTGCTTGCCGGGTGAATAATTAAAGACTTGGAATCACCCACATTCGCCAAATGAGAAAATAGCTTTACATTCGCAATTAGCTTGCTTCCCGCTTGGCTTCCACCTTTAATACCGAAGGTCAGAATCGCTCCCTGTCCCTTTGGCAAGTATTTCTGAGCTAATTCGTAGGACGGGTGGCTTGGCAGCCCGGTGTAGCTGACCCACTCCACATCCTTGTGGCCTTCGAGATATTGCGCTACCTTCAAGGCATTTTGACTATGTCTCTCCAGCCGCAGATGAAGTGTCTCCAAGCCCTGAAGCAGCAGCCATGAATTAAACGGAGAAATCGCAGCTCCCAAGTCCCGCAGCAATTGGACCCGTGCCTTGATAATATATGCGATAGGCCCCACCGCCTCGGTGTAAACAACTCCGTGGTAGCTCGGGTCCGGCTCAGTCAGTCCTGGGAAACGACCACTCGCTTTCCAGTCAAACTTGCCGCTGTCCACGATCACCCCACCAATAGACGTGCCGTGCCCGCCAATAAACTTCGTTGCAGAATGCACAACAATGTCCGCTCCGTATTCGATAGGACGCAACAAGTAAGGACTTGGGAACGTATTATCCACAATCAGCGGAATACCATATTCGTGCGCAATCGCCGCTACAGCTTCCACATCCAGCACATTTCCCTGTGGGTTGCCAATCGTTTCGGCAAATAATGCCTTCGTCTTATCTGTAATGGCTTTGCGGAAGTTCTCTGGGTCATCCGAATCGACAAAATGCACTTTAATGCCCAATTTCGGCAGTGTTGTAGAAAATAGATTATATGTACCGCCATACAGACTGGAGGCCGACACAATTTCATCCCCAGCTCCCGCAATATTCAGGATGGAGAAGGAAATTGCCGCTGCTCCCGAAGCCGTTGCCAACGCACCAGCCCCGCCTTCCAACGCGGCAATCCGTTGCTCGAATACATCCGTGGTCGGATTCATCAGACGCGTATAAATGTTGCCGAATTCTTTCAGCGAGAACAAATCAGCCGCATGCTCCGCATCCCGAAATCCATATGAAGTGGTTTGATACAACGGAACGGCGCGGGCAAAGGTAGTAGGATCAATTTGTTGTCCGGCATGGACAGCGAGAGTTTCGAATGACAGCTTGCGTTCTTCTGACATGATTATTTCCTCCCTTGTTATACGTGCTGTATGAATCGTCTCTTCTTGTATGCGTACTCATGGATGATTTTTCAATCATTCTCGCACAAAAAGAACGATTTGGGAAGATAATTCTCATTATTCAGGTAGGATATTATAATTTTATTGAAATATCAGATTTCAGATCGGAATGTTTTGCCCAAATGCTCACCCAGACCAAAGTAATGACGGAAATTATAGATGAGTGGGCTCCACTTTGTCGGATCAATATGGTTCTCACCAAGGATGATATCCTGATGAACATGCACCTGGATGGCTTGAGTTTCGACGATCGCAAAATAAGGAGAATGGTCAGGAATTCTTACATCCTTCACCTTGGCTTCAATTTGAATAGGACACTCCCTAATTCGGGCGGGCTTGACCCTATCCGACTCCATCGAAGTTAGTCCGCTGATCTCATACTTATCTTTATGGTGCATAAATCCATGTTCCTTCTTTTCCGCTGGAACAGGATTCTTGCCTGTATAAGGAGCCAAACGTTCTACATTTTCCCACATCGAAGGCCCCGGGACGTTGATTACACATTCAGGATGCCGCTTCATATTTTCAAATGCTTTCCCACCAATTCCAATACCTAGTACCACACAATCTCCTAATGCCCACGAGGAGGAAATGGGGCTAATATTGGTCGTTCCATCCTCATTCAGCGTGTTGAGTAAAATTACAGGGGTTCCGTAATATAAAATGCTAGGGTTAATCGTTATAACGTCTGGGCTATGATTCATCTCATTCATCTGATGTATTGGGTTCATCATCTCTTCTCCTTCTATTCAGATCTACCTCCCTATTGTAAAATATAAATATTTCAACCTTCATCGAAGTATGGATTACAAAGGGGGATAACCGTGCCATGAGTACCAAGTCAAATGTAGCCATGATTGCTTCTCTTGTTAGTGAGCCTTCCCGTGCAGCTATACTCACCGCTTTATTAGACGGCAGGTTCCACACGGCAAGTGAATTGGCCCATATGGCAGGCATCAAACCGCAAACAGCCAGCTTCCATCTGGCAAAAATGACCGAGGCACAAGTCGTTACTGTGGAAAAACAGGGGCGGCACCGTTACTATGGCATTCAAGACCCCGAAGTTGCCCGGGTGATGGAGTCATTTTTATCTATAGCTCCGCCTGTCCCTATCCATTCATTCAAACATGCCTCTGAAAACGAGGCCCTACGGTTGGCAAGAACTTGCTACGATCATGTTGCGGGTCAATTAGGCGTACAGCTCATGAATTTTTTCATTCAAAAGGGGATTCTTTTCGAAGATCAGGACGGGCTTCATATCACGGAACCAGGAGAGGCTTTCTTCACTGACTTTAAGATTGATCTAAAAAAAACAAGACAAAAGCGCCGCTCCTTCTCACATAAATGCCTGGATTGGAGTGAACGACGCCATCACCTTGCAGGTGCTTTAGGAAGTGCTGTTCTAGACAGATTATTCGAATTAAATTGGATCGAGCGTCTGCCCACAACCCGAGCGATACGTATTACAGCCGATGGTAAAAGAGGTTTTAAAGAGATATTTTCGATAGAAATCGACTAGATCATCATAGTTCTAGTCCTTCTCTTATTCCGCATTGGATTTTATGACTGGAGACAAGGCCAGTTGTTTTCTCGTCATTGGACGGTTATAGGCATAGTTGTTCAACCGATCATTACTATCATCTAACCAAGTGAAGCTGTTCATTGATCAACCTTCCTTGAAAAACTCTACCATTTCTTTAAATGATTGCTGAGCTGAGTGTACGTTATATCGGGGAGAGTACGGGTCACTGAATCCGTGCTGTCCACTGAATTTATGTACCCGGATATTACGGTTGTCTAAAGTTGAAATGAGCTCATCCACATTAAATGATGGTTCTTCCTGTGGGAAAAAAAGCAGTATTGGACCATGTGGAGTTATTTCTAAATAATTTCTAATACGAGAGCCATAGTATCCTACGATTCCATCAACATACTTTTCTTTACTACACAGCCAGGCAATCGTTGCCCCTATGCTAAATCCGACGATAAATACCTTTTTATAACGAGCTCGATTACTTAATAATAAACTTTCGATATGATAGAAAGCGCGGTCAAATCCTATATTATCCATAAAATTGGTGTAGGCAGTTTCCTCTTGCGAATAGTCATAAGGCGTTTCTTTGCCTAGTAAATTTGGACAAATGACGTCATAACCCTGATCCGATAATAGGCTACAAAAATTTTGTATATGCTGGTTAATTCCATAAATCTCATGCAGCACAACAATTAGGGTGTCCGACTTTTTATCTATGCTTATCATGTTGTCCCCCTAACCAGTTTTGAATATGGGAAAATAATTCATCCGGATACGCGTATTTATACTTAGCTGCCACTTCCGAGGATAACCGTTCGAACAACTCAAAGGATACGACCAGTGCTTCCCAACTATGATTGGGATCATATTCCCCAAAAGATTTTTTCAAATCAGCAACGACATCTTGGTCAGCCCATTCATTTATGAATTTCCCTGCATGCCAAGTATCATATTCCGATCCATGTACAGCTTTTGCATGCCACTCTATCATTTGCAGCAATAATTGTTTACAGTCCATATCTCTTTGCTTAGCTACCCACAGATCATTGCGCAAAATTTGTTTAGCCACATAGAGAGAGGCGAAGCAATACATGTTAACAACCTGTAGATAAGCACCTTCAGATATCGGAGGAGTATCCGGGATCGTTGTGGATTGAGGGATGATGTGGTTTCCATTTCCCGTCTTATCGAGCAGCATCCTGACCCCCCGCTGAAATCCTTCAGGAATACGTCCATTTTTGATTATATGATCAAGGTCAGAAGTATGACGGAATAGAAAATCAACCTCAGCCCCTTGGTCAAAGAGAACTAGTTTTTCCGGATCTCCTTTTGCCGTTCGAAACATAAAGCTGGTCCAAACCTTGCCGATGCTTCGTAACCATTGATCATTTTGAAGATAGTAATCTGGATTCGTTGAAAAGACGACTACATCCAAGTCAGAAAACTCATCAAAAGGTTTGTCCTCTCTTGCCCGGGACCCAACGATATAAACCGCAATAATTTCCTCATTAGAGAGTCCCCATTCGGATATACGCTCTTCAAGCACTTCGTAAGCATTATTCATTACAATATATCCTCCTTTTTTAGAAAACATTATATCCAATCCAATAATTACGGTATATATTTTTAGTTAACATTCAAAGGAATGCTGCCTGATATACACCAATCATCAAATCAATTTCCCAATCTTCAGCCTGTGATATAATTATTTTTAATATTACAGTTTGGAAGGATGGTGGAGATGTCGGATCAGCGGGTATACATCCGGTTCTCTGAGGAGACGGACGCCGCAGAGTTGGCAGCAATGTACAAGCGCAATCAAGAGTTCTTTGATAAGTTTTCGCCAAACAACCAAGAGAAGTACTATACGGAGGAGTACCAGCTCCAGACGATTATTAAGAGCAAGGCCGACATGATGGAGGACCGGAAATATTCCTTTGTGGTATGCCACAAGGAGGACGACCGGATTATAGGCAGCATAGGTCTATCTTTTGTGGTGAGAGGACCGCTTCAGAGCTGTATGATCGGATACAGCCTAGACCAAGCATATAACGGCAAGGGTTATACGACGGAGGCGGTGAAGCAGGTGGTTCGCTATGCCTTCGATGAGCTAAAGTTTCACCGGATCTTCGGGGAAGCCTCTCCTCGGAATCCAGGATCCATCCGTGTGCTTGAGAAGGCTGGCTTTCACAAAGAAGGCATCTCTCGAAGCAACGTAAAGATCAACGGAAAGTGGGAGGATCACCAGGTACTGGCGATTATCAATCCATCAGAGGATATCTAGTTTAAAAGGAGGGTATTATGAAGTATCAATCAATCAAACTGCATGAAAAGTTATCTAAGTTTAGTGATCATTGGTCTCCGAAAGTTATTGGTGAAATGAATGACTATCAATTTAAATTGGTGAAAATAGTTGGGGATTTTGTATGGCACGATCATCAAGATACCGACGAGGTCTTTATTGTACTTGAAGGCGAGATGTTCATTGATTTTAGAGATGGACGGGTACAGGTTTCTCAGGGAGAAATGTTTATTGTACCTAAGGGGGTCGAACACAAGCCATTCGCACATGAAGAGTGCCATATCATGCTAGTAGAGCCGAAAGGTGTGGTAAATACTGGAGGAGTGGAGTCAGAATTAACGGCAGTCAATGATATTTGGATTTAAATATATACCGCAAAAACGCCGGACATTTCTCCTTTCTGAGTCCTTTCCCGGAATCGATGAGGACTCCGGCCTTTCTCCCATCGCAAGACCCTCCCGGCTTTGATCGCGAACATTTCCATAGGATGCTTAATGCGACATATTGGATTTTCTATGTACTTATACACGTTAGTTGGATGACAATAGCGGCAGACTAAGACTTTATTTTTCAAGTCTTAGTCTGCCGCTGTTTGATTTTTGTTCAGTCTAAAGCTTTTATTTTCACTGGATATTTTACAGAAACTGTACTCTTTTTACTGGGCTCTCTCAGTGCATGATTTCTCTCTTGTTCACCTTAACACCTGATAAGGATTGATCAAACATATCGAGAATAAAAAGGAACCTCTCCGCTTCACGAAATACATGATCGGCCAATAAAGGATGGATAATGCTTTTTATTCGGCACTCGTCGATTAAATCACGCGCTGTTTTCTTAAAATCTCGCAAGGACTTCACAGAGACACGGTTTTCATCAACAAATTGACTCAGGAGTGGAACGGTTTGTGACTGTGGCCGCATATGACTTAAATCAATCGCTTGAAACATCAGCATATCAAAATCATTACTAAACTCCCTAGCTTGTTCAACCAGTTTACGCTCGGATGGATCAAGCAAATGTCCTATAAATTTTGCGTGATCAGCCATGATTTTTAAGAAAAATACATTTTCATCAATAATTGCATCGGGTAATGGTTCAAGCTTTCCTGAATTGAGTTCTCCTAAACGATTTCTGAAATAATTGGCTTCCCGGCTTACGTGATCTACCAGTAAGGGGAAATTGGTTTGCCCAGGAAGTTTGCATTGTAATATAAGGCCCAATACCATTCTCTTAAATGCCCAAATATTTGTCGCTGCATTCTGAACTTCCGTATTAAACTCTTTGATTGTATAAGGGTCTGTCTCGGTATTAAATTCATTCGACCTTTTCTCAATATCCTCAAAAATGGCGTAGAACCGATTGGCTTCTGTTTTAAGTTGAGTATCTTCCGCTCGAAAACCTAACCCCAGAAAAAATGAATGCTCCTTCATAATCCTGGACCAAAATCGTATTTCATCTAATGAGCGTGAAACGAATGCATCCAATCATATCCCTCCTCTATGTGAGCAAAAAAGCACTTACTTAGTCATATGGGATATGCCTTGTCATTATGAATATCGAATCCTACGCCTCATACAATCTAATTCCGAAGTTGAGCTATTGTGACTCGTAACTCTGTTGCCTTATTTATGTACGTGAAATATTTCTCTATACTGGCTATTGACCGTCGGAGTTATTAGTCATTCTGGGTCCTCTCCTGATACTAGGTCTATTCGAAATTCAAGCTGGTCTCGCATAAAAATTTTACCCGCTATCTTAACTGATTCTGGCTTAACCTCCTCTACTACTCCCCCATAATCCTCAAATGTCACACGCAATTCCTCATCAACGGATACAACGTATACATGTGCCTGGACCAAAGCAGCTCCAAACAACTCCATGTCTGTCCTCATTACTTTATATGTGCGTTTCACGACGATCACCTCAAATATTCCATTCGGTGAACCACATGTACATTCCTTCTGCTTTAAACATTTCTGGCATGCATCCATTGTTTCTTACGAAGCCTAACCGGATGAAAAATTAAATTCCATAATAATACTCATATTTGAATATATATCATTTAATGTTTGGACAATTCTCCCAATCTAATTCTATAATTCACTTGTTATTACATATATTTAGGGGAAGTCATGAACAATATTATATTCAAAAAACTAGGAACAATAGTGCTAGCCCTTCTCATTGGAGCTTCGGTGTTCTCATTGTTCCCTACTGTTACAAAAGCAGAGACTACAAATGTAACTTGGTCAGATGGATCTTTAACAAAAACAATTCCTGAATGGAATCAAACCGATATTGCTAATGTAGGTAAAAGCTCGGGGAAATGGTATTGGGAAGTAACCCTTAATAAAGGAAGCGGCGATATTGGAGTCGCAAATTCAGACAAGAAAAAACAAATCAGGTACACTGGTTATCATGGAGGTGGTCATGGTCCTACCAGCCAATCTTTTGGTACAGGAAATTATGATTACGGGGCCGTTTATACAGTAAATGATGTCATTTCGGTCGCTTTAGATCTAAGTAATAATACAATTATTTTTTACAAAAATGGAGTTTCACAAGGTGTTTCTAAGTACACTCCTTCTTTATTAGGCGATACTGTATATCCCTACATAAGAAACGATCAATTAAATGGTTCTGTTGTATATACTGCTAATTTTGGAGCAAGTGATTTTAAATATCCTATTCCTGAAGGATTTTTACCTTATCAAGATTCGGGTACATCTACAACACCAGATCCATCTACAAAGCCTGGGCTTCATGTCGGCTAACATGCCGATGAAGTCCTTCTTTACATTTACTGTAATCTCGAGATCACGCCCAAACTGCTATACTGGACGATACATTTTTTCTAGACTAAAGGTTTGCAAATCGTTTGTTTCAATAAAAAAAGCACGGCTTCCAAAAAGCCTGGAAGCTGTGCTTAAGTTTAATAAAATACTCTCGAATGAGTGTCCGTGAAGTACAATTCAGTAGTCTTTTCCAAACAGATAGTAAGACTTTACACTTGGCCCCCAACTTTGTTTGGATTGAGATCAATATTCTTTGTATACACTTTGGTATTAATGAGACTAATGATGCTGTTAACTACAATTGAAGTAAGTACCGTTAACAACGTTAGCCACAACAAGATCAAGATAGATACCTTGGGGAAGAAAACAATACTCTGAAAATAGTAATAACAAAAAAAGGTGTGGGTTAACCAAATATTCATTGAATTTTTACCTAAGTAAGCAAAAGGTCTGGTTAGTTTTAATTTATTCATTAAATGAATACTAACGAGGATAAATAAAGGGGCAATTATCATATCAATCGTTGTCTTCTCAAATAGTTGACTCGTGGTACGAAAGCGAAATAATACTACAATTATTATAATATCAAACAGTATGTTATTAAATATGATGGAATTATAAATTTTACTCATCCATGAATACAATTTATATTTAGCAAAGAACAACCCTATCATAAACGGCAACTGCCAATACATAATACTGTAATAATTGCCTTGTGAATATGAATTATAAAAAACAAGACCGGAAATGAGTAGAGTTACCCATGCGTTACGTTGAATGGCTTGAAAGCTGACCGGAAAAATTAATAGCAGCAGAATATAATCATATAAAAACCACCACTCACCATTATATGAACTTGAGAGCGCTATAAAATTCCGCAAAAAATCCATTATTGAATTATGTTGAAATCTATCAGAATTTCCAAAGAAGTATAGACCCGCTGGGATAAAAAGCAAAAAAACAACCCAGTAATTTATCATTATTTTGCTTAATCTTGTAAAGCTTTTCTGAATTAAATGATGTGGATTTTGAACATTGCTCTTATATAATCCATAACCACTTAGAAACAAAAAAATAGATATTGCTATTTGACCAAAATGTCCTAAATAAAATTCCCCTCTTTCATGAAATAAACTAAATAATGAAACATATTCATACTTTAATCTATCAGGAAAAGCGAAGAGGTGATGGATCAAAAGTAGTATTACAGCAATACCTTTTGCAATATTTGTTTCTGCAAGCTTTAATTCCTTGTCATGGTGCACACAATATCCTCTTTTCTAGTTGTAATTGAATAGAGATATATTAGCACAAACCAAAAATATAAAATATTTATTTTTTTAAATACCATTACACCCTCCATTTTTATACAAAAAAATGCGGCTCCAAAAACCTATAGACCACGCTGTGCATGAGTTTGTAAGTTATTGGTGAAGGGGATAACCCCCGGGTATGCAACATTGCCTAATTTGATAGAATGAGCCATTTATACAATTTTTATCAATAAAGTATATCCTTGTTGTTAAAACTTAAAAGTATTATATATTCAACACCGATATTCGATAATAAAGGTAACAAGATAAAATGAGCAACTACCTCAACCGATGAGGATACACAGGAGAATTCGTCATGTTAAAAAAAGTTCTATCTATTGCTCTACTTTCTGTAGCTTTAACAGCTTGTGGAAGCAATTTTAAAGAAACAACGACAAGGTCTGGGTCTTCAAGTACATCCTTTGCTGCTGAACAAACAGTAAGCAATGAAAATACTGCTCAGCAAGCTTCTACAAATGAGGTCACAGATAAAGAATATTTATTTGCTGAATTCTTGAAAGATGGAACACCCGTGTTAACAGAAGATCAAGCTTCTATGGAACAAACCTCTTATGACTTCATTGTTAAAAATAGTGACTTATTTCCTTCCACAGATAAAAGCAAAGTCATTAATCTAGTAGACAAATCTGTAACAACAAAACACTTAAATAAAAATCTGAATTTATACTTAAACAAATTTGTAAAAATAACCGGCGATGTAATAGACATAGAAGAAGATAACATTCCTATAGGGACAACGGCGATCGTTTACATTAGTGATGAAAATGATAATACAGTAATGGCAGTTTATCCGGGTGCAAGTGGAGAGATTTTTGAAGGAGACGTTGCTTCAGTTATTGGAGTTCCTATCGCTAATTTTTCATATGAAAATGTTTCAGGTGGCTATACGAATACTACATTGTTAGCAGCTTCTTTTCTCACGAAGGAAAATCAATAAATTTTAATCAAGTAAGCCCTTATCTTTAACGAGTATTCAACGAAATAAACAACAAGAAGGACTCTATCTGGTTAAATGCCCATAGAGTCCTTTTTTAGATTTACTAAAGGGCAAACTGTTTGCATTTCCCTCCCCAGCCTACGCATTACGAGTGTTCTGGAATAGGATCAGCCCTCTATAGCAGGGGGATAGAACATGAAATGCGGCCCGTAAACTCAGCTTAAATAAACGGGTAGCCCTAAGGTTAGCAGAGCTTTTTATCTAATCTAATCTAAATTCGGGCAGATTATGAAAGAAAGTCGTTGAACTTGATTGATGGGACATTATCATACAATTCTTTTCACAAAATTAAACCCAACATGATTTAAGGATGATAACCAAGAGAATATAGAGCACCAAAATGGCCGCTGTAGAAGTCCACACACCGCAAACAGCTGCACCTGCACATCCGCTCATAGCTTTAGCCCTCCTTTATTTGTCGTCATCTTAATATATGTGTAAATACGTTCTATGACCGGGCATTCAGGTAAACATAAAAACACCCCATTACTTATGCCAGCGGGATATTAGGATACTTTCCGATCGCTTGCTGATATTTTTGTTAATATGGAAGATGGGATATACACCGTGAAAAAGCCATGCTTAATAGCTCCTGATTGTAAATCTGATACTTACAGTTTTGATCCAACACCCAATTCGCAAATCCTACTGCTTTAATGTAGCAATTATAATCATAGGGATTAATTTTAAACTCAAGAATATCCAGCATAATCTGATTCTCTTCATCTGATAATTCCAAGCCCAACTGGCTAAACTGTCTTTGCCGAATTCTCCGAGCGGTGTCGTCTTGTATTGCTCTGTGCTGAATGGACACTTGTCCTTTATGTTGACGATAAAACAATAAGTTTATGGGGAGGTTCGCTATTTGTACCTGAGAGGCTAATCGGTTCCACAGTTCGTAGTCTTCGGCATGAGGATAACTACTATCATATTGAATGTTTAGCCGATGTATCATGCTATTGCGTATTATTGTAGCAGGATGGCAGATACAGCAATGAAATAACAACCATGTTTTAATTTCTTCATGACTAGCCGGATTCACCTTAAGTGCCCCTCCATTAAATGTAGTAAAAGCAGCACCGCATACATCAATTAAGGGATTTTGATCCATAAATGATATTTGCACATCCAGTCGATCTGGCGTAGAAATATCATCGCTATCCATACGAACGATATATTCACCAGTTGCCCTATTGAATCCCTCGTTTAAAGTAGCGACCAAACCTTGATTGGTACTATGAAAGATTTTAACCACTCTAGGATCTGTTATCTGTGAAATAAGAAAAGCAGATCCATCTGTTGAGCCATCATCAATAATAATTAATTCAAAATCGGAGTAGGTTTGAACTAAAATACTGTGGATTGCTTCCCAAACAAAAGCCACAGTATTATAAACTGGCAGTATAACTGAAGCTCGTGGCACAAGAAGTTCCCTCCATTCTACGATTTAAATTAAGAAAATATTATTTTACATAAAAGCGAACTTCCCTATTTTTCTCGAAAACTAGTTCTTCATATAATCATGTTCTAAGTATATGTATTGGAAATACATTTCGAGGCGGCTTCTTGGTAAAAAAGGTTCTACTAAAAAGAACTTGTTGAACCGATAATATAATTTCCTCTTTTTTTAAAATTATTGAAATAAAATAGGATTATTATAAATTTTCTTGTTCATGAACTACCCTGGTTTTTAAGTTTACTTAAAGTGAAATCTTCAAACTCTTACTCTAATTCGATTAATCGTTTAATAATACCCACTCCAACAAAGTCTCCAAAAGCTTGGTAGCCGTGCTGTGCTTGAGTTTCATAGAATGCTGGTGAAGGGAATTGGACCCTCGGCCTACGCATTACGAGTACGTTGAAATAGAGTCAATAAAATTGAGCTTGCGGGAGAACGTATATCGGTTCGACATGCCGACTGCATTCATAGTTGTATTAACGATTCATTAAACCGATAAAAAAGCTTTCTATACCACCCTTTGGGGTGATTATAGAAAGCTAATCTGCTTTGCAGCGCCTATAACGCTCACTTAAAATTTTCCAGGGAACTGTTTGACAATGCCTTCTGTCAGGATGTCCGCTAAATGAATCATATGGATCTCGTTTTTGTCGGTTGATGCAATACCCGCTTTCCAATCTCCTTTGATATAATCAAGAACTAATTCCGTAATCAACTGAAGGTGCGTATACAGCATATCTCGTAGCGTTTTAAACTGCTAGTTCGGATTCGCTGCACTTAAAAATTTGGCGATATCATCGGCGTTCTTATGCCAATCCGCCTCTAGCTTTTTCACATCCGCTTGATTACCCGCTTTGACAGCCGCTACAATTTTCCCTGCGATTAGAATATGCTCCCTCAGAAGATCCGCCAGCTTATTACTGGCGGTTTCTCCATAATAAGGCTTGATCATACTTTTGGAATAAAACAGGCTGTCTTATTATAGGTGAAATATCCGGTTTTATACAGTTAGTGTCAAACCAAAAGGTTGCCGATATTTTGAACGCGAAAGAGAAACTTGCCATCATCGCAGAGATCAAAAGTGGTGTCTTAATCTTTATTTTCCGTCTAAAGACATAGTTCGAATAAAAACAATCCCCTCCGGCCAAGTATGGTTAGCGGGGATTGTTAAGTTGTTTTTGAGTTGTATTTACGATTATCTTTTATTGTGGTTTTCAGGCTCGCGACGTTTTAAACCTGCCAATCCAACTAACCCCAACAAACCAAGCCATCCCCAATTATCATTATCATTATCGTCATCATTATTATTAGTAGTCAGCATTTGTGTTCTACCATTGTCGTTTGTGCCCATATTGTTTTGACTGTTTTCAGCAAATGCTACTGCCGCTCCAAAGCTTGAAATCATTAATGCAACAACAACCATTATCTTCATTTTTTTCAACATACCTAAACCACTCCTTTAAATTTGTGTTTGCAATCAATTTTTTAATGTATTTAGGATGCCCAGTAGAACTTATTTCTTATACACACATTAAATCTTCACTACTGGGAATCATAAATTTGTACATCATTAAAATTAAAAAAGGAGTGGTTTTTATAATGGGTATCCTAAGCGGGAATCCAAAAGACGAGCCCATGCATTACGGAGAAGTTTATAGTGTGTGGCAGTTTTCAGCGTTAGCGAAAGGCAGCGTTTCATTTTACCAAGCATGTTTAAACCACGCAGGAGACAAAGAGCTCAAAAAAGTACTGGATGATCTTATTGATCAAGCTAAACTGGAAATCCAAGAATGCGACGCAATGCTTACTGATAATGGGATTGCCCCAGCTCCTATTTTGCCTGAAAGACCCCCTGTAAAACTTGAGGATATCCCGGTTGGTGCAAGGTTTACTGATCCCGAAATCGCAGCTAAAATCGCATTAGATACCTCTGTAGGATTGACATCTTGCAGCCAAGCTATGGGTCAATCCATTAGAGAAGACATCGGGGCTTTATTTGCGAAATATCATCTAACTAAGACTGCTTTGGGAGTCCGTATTCTAAAAATGAACAAAGAAAAGGGTTGGCTAATACCTCCCCCTCTTCAATTAAAAAGACCTGAACCAGTTAAAGCCTAAAATTCCAGCATAATTCTTCAACACACTGTTCCTTAGATCGTTCAACAAAAATCCCCGCCGACCAGTTAAGGTTTGCGGGGATTTGCTTTGCTTACGTTTAAGCACCTCCGATGGTAACGTAAGGCTGAATACTATTGTGGTGGTTAAGGGCTTGATCCGGCACAGTAACAATAAACAAAAAGCTATCCGCGATGATCAGCAGTACCATTTTTTTCAACATTGGTCATCCACACCTTTTCGATAAAATTTAAAAACGCTGCTTTGGTTTCAGGAACCGCATAATCCCGAAAATGTAAAAACAAACCCAAGCAGTTTATAAAATAAGTCTCATTATTTAGTGTATGATAACCTAGTCCCGTAGTGTAGGATTACCCGCCCCCATAAATATAGTTATCTTGCTCTAAAGCAAGCAGCCTGATCTTTATGTCCTCTGTGCGCCTCCCTGTCTTTATCTCCAGATCCTTCATACTGGCATATTACAGCAGCCTGCTGAAAAGTTGCAGACTAGTCTGAACGGCGCCGTTAAGCTAACGGGCAGGATAATTCCAATATATAGTAAAACTGTACTGAGAATGAGTTCGTCTAGGTAAACAAAGGTATCATCTTTTATGTGAAGGAGAGGAGTACGATTATGGTTAGTAAAGAAATAAGGGACATCATATTCAGGAATATTTCCAATGGGGAAATCACCACTGAGACCAGAGGAATACAAGCATTTAGGAAGTTGGCAGAACAATCGTCAACAACAAAGAAATTTATAAAATTATGCTACTCAAGTCTCAAGACCTATTCACCAAATAAATTTAAAATTGAATAGATTGTTTCACAATCAACATTGATATGCGGCGAAGAGGGAATTTAATCGACCAGAAGATGTCAGTTGTTCTCTCCCTAATATCTTACAAAAGAAAAGCACGTTAAATTACTCAGTCGGAGGAATCACTATTTTGAGAAAGCTATCATTCTTTATTGCCATTATCATGTTAGGTGCAATGTTGTCCGCTTGTTCTGCCATTACATCCACCGTGGATCAAGCGTCTGCAGGTGTAACGTCCGGCGAGAGCAAAGAAATCGAAAAATACAATGCGTATGTGAGGCTGAATAACTTGATGACAGGCAGAATCAATGAGGTTCTGGTTCATTATTTTGAGAAGTTCGGAGTTGATTCACAGCCTGTAATCGAGAAGAACTTCAGCTTCATCATGCTCGGCGTTGCTGAAACTGAGCGGGAAGTTATTGATAAAGCGAACGGCTATACCGCAAGCCAACCTGCTTTTGCGAACGCAGACCCCGTAGTGATCAAACTGACACCGGTCATCAATGATCTGTTGTCCGTCCTGGACGAGATGAAAACCTACTATGATACAAAAGGCTACGTGGATGATGATTTCGCAAAAGGAAAACAGCTGCATAGCAAGCTGGTAAGTGCCAATCTCGCTTACGAGACTGTCTCCAAACAATACTCCACGGCTATGCAAAAGTTGGGTAACGAGCAACGTCTGGCTGAACTGAAAAAACTCAAGGATTCAGACCAGCAGATCAGGTATAATGCCTTGAAGTTCATGATAGATGCCGAGGCTACGGCCATTGAAATGGATGAGCAGGGTATCACCGCCGGCAATGTGCTGCAGCTTGATATGACGAAGTTTAAAGCCAAATACGACATTATGACCGCAGATCTGAGTGCGCTCATGACAATCTCAAAAGACAAGAATCGAGTTCAAAAAGAAGGGATTAACAGCTTCAGTATCAGGAACTATGTTGATTCAGCCACTGAGGCAAAAGCGGCTGCTTCGAAAGTCATTGAACGTATCAATAAGAAGGAACCTGTATCTGATTCTGACCTCAACGGCCAGTTCGTGAACACTACGGATGGCACACCTGAGAATTTCAATTATAAGCTAAGCAAGGCAGTCGAACGATATAATGAAATAAATTAAGCGTATCTAACGATAGGGGCTACGAAAACAAATACGGAGTTCCGGTAACGAACAAGCTCTGCCAACCATAAGGTTAGCAGAGCTTTTGCTTTAAAATCCTCCAATGGTAACTTGAGGGTGAATGCTATGATGGTGGTTAAAAGCTTGATCCGGCACATTAACCATAAACAAAAAGCTAGCCACTATAAGCAGCAGTACCGATTTTTCCAACATTTTTATCCACACCTTTTCAATAAGATTTAAAAGTGTTAAAAAACATTGGCGATTCAATTACAGGAGAGAACACTAAATAATTGCTCTAATAGGAGGTTTTATTATGATTAAGCGAAAGATGGCATCATTATAAAGCAGAAAAGCCGAATCCAAGGGTCTATTCAAGTAAAGAAAGGACAGAGGTGACCGCCCTGTCCTTTCTTTATAGATGAGGATAAACGCGTGATCAGTTTACGGTTCGATTCAAGGTTTACAGATCGAATCTCCAGTTGCCCATCATCTTGGCGACTTCCGGGTCGCGGTACGATAAGAAAAGACTTTTCCGCGTATCGAGGGTCGAAATTTGTTCGATATCGTCCGCGCTCAACTCAAAATCAAAAATGTCAAAGTTTTCGACGATCCGCTCTTTTCTCACCGATTTTGGGATTACAACGATTTCACGCTGAACAAGCCAGCGCAATACGACCTGAGCGACGGATTTTTTGTGTTTTTCTGCGATCGAGACCAGCACTTCGTTTCTGAACATGTTGTTAAGTCCCTCAGCGAACGGGGCCCACGACTGATGTTGAACTCTCTGCTCTTTCATAAAAGCTGCGCTCTCTGTCTGCTGGTAGAACGGGTGCGTTTCGATCTGGTTGACGGCGGGCACGATTTCGTTATGAACGATGAGGTCCATAAGGCGGTCGGGTAGGAAGTTGCTGACACCGATCGCCTTAATCTTGCCTTCGCGGTACAGGTCTTCCATCGCACGCCAAGCACCGTAGTAATCGCCGAACGGCTGGTGAATAAGGTACAGATCGAGATAGTCGAGTTGCAGCTTCTTCAAGGATTTGGCAAACGCGAGCTTGGCTCTCTCGTAGCCGGCATCCTGAACCCATAGCTTGGTCGTGATGAACAGCTGCTCACGCGGTACGCCGCTGCGCTTGATCGCACGACCGACCGCTTCCTCATTCAGATAACCGGCGGCGGTGTCGATCAGGCGGTAACCAGCCATCAACGCTTCATATACGGCGTTCTCGCATTCTTCAACATCTGGAACTTGGTAGACACCAAAGCCGATAATCGGCATTTTCACACCATTGTTTAATGTCACGGTTTGCATTGTAATTCCTCCCATTGTTCAAATGTAAAGCAAACGGCCGTGGAACTGGGAAATCGGGCACCTCAGTGGGATTCCGCTTACGGTCGACTTGCATTACAATAAACCTATCGCCTTCGTGTTACACGAAGTCAAGCCGTCTTCAAAAAAATTTACTTTTCCAAGGAGGATTCCACATGTATACAGTCAAAGAAGCCGCCCAGATAACGGGACTCACCGAGCACGCTGTACGCTTTTACACGGATAAAGGCCTAGTACCAAGCGTACAGCGCAATCAAAACAACATTCGAATGTTCGACGAAGAATCGATCAACTGGTTACATGGCGTCAAATGTCTCAAGCAATCCGGGATGCCGATTGGAGTCATTAAAATGTACGTCGATTTCTGTCTCGAAGGGGATTCGACCATTCCGCAACGCTACACACTCATGATGGAGCATAAGAAAGCGGCGCTCGTTAAGCTCGAAGAAGCCAAACAGCACGTTGCCCATTTGGAACAAAAAACGGCCCTATATCAGGCCATTCTGGAGCACCGTTCTCCAGACACGACCAATCCTGGCAACTGGGATAAAATTCAGCATATGCATAGTGACGTTTTTTACTCGCCCTCTGTTCGGAAGGCTAGAGATCTACGTGAAACACAACTGCTCGAAGAAAATACTCTTTTTTAAACTCCTGGTTGGCTTAGGATGAACAAGATTTACATCAGTCTAGATTGAACTAACACAGAGGCGTTAGTTCAATGAAAACAGCGACAGTCTAGGACTTTATTTTCTCCGTCCTTTGCTGTCGCTGTTTCAATTTCTAGAGTCAGTCTAAAACTTATTTTATGGAACTTGGACGGTATGACAGTTCGAAAAAGCAATGTGTTGCTTTTTTCTAAACTTATATCTTAAATTACTTCTGTTGCTCTAATACTGCGGATTTTAAAATATATTTCAGTATGAATAAGCCTGTAGACTACAATACGTCGTTAGGCAATAGGGGTCTCCACAATTGTAATCATAGTTGCAATGAATTGATATGCAAGCATCTTTTGACAAGTTCCGTACATATAAATCGTGGAATAGCAGCATATTACAATTGACCGCTAACTAGAAGGGAACTGTATTGCTGTGGTTGATAAGTTAAAAAAATGGCTGTTTAAACAGCCTTCACGATCCAAAAATGGCAGGAGTCCTAAACCAGTTAATGACGAAAAATCGACTGAGTTATCCAAAGAGCTGAGTGGTACGCTTAAGGACAACGTGACCATGCTGAAGCACGAAATAGGACATAGCACGGATTTCATTCTTCGTTGCTTGAACGATAAACAGGGTAATCCGGTTCTCGCTGTAGCTTTTCTTCAGGGCCTGATTGATCAGCAAATTTTAACGACACTGCTGGAGGAGCTCACTGCAGGTATTCGAAATGGGGATCTCTCTGATCGTAATGTTGAAAGTTGGTTGATGGATCGTATTCCTATTGGGGGCATCACTTGCCTTGAAAATGAGCAAGCACTTATCCATGCCGTTCTTTATGGACAGGTTGCTCTCCTTGTCGAAGGCAGCACCAAGGCCTTTGCTGCTTCTATCAGCGGCGGGGCTAAAAGAGCGGTTGAGGAGCCAACATCGCAGACAGTAATTCGCGGCCCTAAAGAGGGGTTTACGGAGGACATATCCACCAATATCGCACTCCTTCGGAGAAGGATCAAATCAACTGAACTCCACTTTGATTCTCGAATTATCGGATCATACACGCAGACAAAGGTATCGGTGGCATATATTCGAGGCATTGCAGATCCGGAGGTGGTTAAGGAAATCTCCAGACGGTTAGACTCCATCAACACTGACAGTATTCTCGAAAGTGGATATATCGAGGAATTTATTCAAGATGGGGTATGGACACCATTTCCAACCATTCATAACACCGAGCGCCCGGATTCTGTAGCAGGTAGCTTGCTTGAAGGGCTGGTAGCGATATTGGTTGATGGGACCCCATTTGCGCTGATTGCTCCCGTAACCCTTTTTCGGTTTATCGCATCCAGTGAGGATTACTACCAGCGATATGATTTGGCATCTTTTCTTCGGATCGTTCGGATGGCATCCTTTTTCTTGGCATTGCTATTACCCTCATTCTTTATTGCAACAACTACGTTTCACCAGGAAATGCTGCCTACAACACTGCTTATCACTCTGGCTGCACAGAGAGAGAATACACCATTGCCCGCCCTGCTTGAAGCAATGCTAATGGAGCTGACCTTCGAGGTTATCCGCGAAGCAGGAGTACGAATGCCGCGCGCTGTAGGGCCTGCAATCTCTATCGTTGGGGCTTTGGTTCTTGGACAAGCTGCCGTTCAGGCGGGGTTGGTTTCCGCAGCTATGGTGATTGTGGTATCATTCACGGCTATATGCAACTTTGTGTTACCTTCGATCAATATGGCGGGGGCTGTTCGTTTGCTCAGGTTTGTACTCATGCTGGTGGCGGGTTTATTTGGGTTGTACGGCGTTTTGTCGGCCTTGGTTCCCATCCTCGTTCGATTAGTATCTATGAATTCGTTCGGTGTTCCTTATATGATACCGATCGCACCTTTCTATAAGAGCAATATGAAAGACCTGTTTGTGCGTGCACCTTGGTGGATGATGAAGAAACGGCCGGTAATGATTGGGGATTCCAATCCAGTAAGGCAGGCAACGGAACAGGAATCATTTGCAGAACAGGCAGGGGAACATGGCCGAGATCCCATGGCGTAAGGAGGAACCGGTATGTCCCTATTAGGAAGGTTTTTTATGGTCTTGGTCGTGTTATTCAGTTTGACGGGTTGCTGGAATCGAGTCGAACTGAATGAGCTGTGGGTAACTGCGGCTTCAGGAGTAGATATGATGGACGACGGACAGTGGATGATGTCCTATCAGATTATTGTTCCCTCCGCCATTGCAAGTGGAACCGGAGGAGGATCGGGAAGCTCTTCCCAACCCGCATCCCATGTATTCTCTATAAAGTCCAAAACCTATAACCAGGCATTATCGTACAGCAATTTGGAAACTTCAAGACGAATCTACATAGCACATAATCGTGTTATATATATCGGTAAGAGAGCGGCTGAGAAGGGAATGGATCGTTTAATCGATTTTTATCTTCGTAATACGGAAGCGAGAGAAATGGTATCTATAATTATAACGGATGGACTAGCATCCGATCTAATAAAGAAATTGTTGCCTCCTGAAAAACTTCAAGGCGCCGCCATGGCTGAATTGGTTGACAAAGAGAGCGATAGTTTATCGTTGTTTCCGAAAGTTAGGGTTTATGATTTCGTATTGAGCATGAACTCGGATTCCAAATCCATTGGGGTACCAGTCGCCGAATTAATCGGAGAGAGAGACCATGAGAACGAGAAGGAAGCAGAGAGTCTGGATGTTTTTAAAAAAACCTCGACCCCGCTCAAGCTGGCATTGACTAAATTAGGGGTGTTTCAAAACGGAAAGCTTAAAGGATTTCTCGACAAGGAAGAGAGTCTGGGAGTATCTTATCTGTCCCAAAAGGTTAACAACTCCGAAATTTCGTTCCCATGCAGCGAACAACTCGGTAGGGAAATGTACTCTTCTCTAACAGTAAATTCTGCAGATGTAAAACTTATACCCAGAAAAGCGAGTTCTCATTACACCATGCAGGTTAGAGTTAAAATTAACGGAACTTTAAATGAAAGCACATGCACTAAGGATATTTCCAAGACGAAAACCATACATGATATGGAAAAAGAGATTGGAAAAGAAGTGACCAGAACGATAAATAAGGGCTGGGATAAACTCCAGGAACTAGGTGTGGACGCAACTGGTTTTGCTGACCGGATTCACCGAAGGTTCCCAAGGGAGTGGGAGACTGTGAAAAAAGACTGGGGGCAGGAGTTCAAAAAGATAGAACTGGATATTCGAGTAGATGCACGAATTCAGCGTCCTGGACTCCTGCAGAAGCATATCGGAAGTCAAACCTAACCCATTTGTAAAAAGGGGCCTAAACAGTATGAATAAAACCGTCACCAGGGTATCCGGGTTAGCTATTGCTTTTTCCTTGTTTCAGGTTGGCAGTACAACATTATTCCTATTGGGAGCTAAAGCCAAGCAGGATGCATGGCTAGCCATGCTGATCGGTGCACTTGCGGGCTTCGTCCTTCTAATCATGTATTTATACATGCATAAACTTGATCCACATCGAGATTTGTACGAGCTCCTGTGCCATTATTGGGGAAAATGGATAGGTAGTCTGGGGGGACTTCTGTTCATCGGTTACTTTGCTTATGAAGCTTCCAGGAGTGTCAGGGACATTGGTGAACTCGGCGCATTGACATTGCTGAACAGAACCCCTACCGAAGTTATTACGTTTATAGCGTTAATTGTCTGTGCCGATGTGGTGTGGTTTGGACCGAGAGTCTGGTTCCTTCTATGTCATATATTTCTGCTTCTATTGGCGTTTGGTTACGGCATTCTACTAGTACTTACTCCTTTTACAGGACTCATTCACTTTGAATTTTTGTTTCCTGTATTGGAGAGCGGTTTAACTCCCGTAGTGAAGGCTGCCATTCCCGAGATCATATCTTTTCCCTTCGGTCAGACGATTCTTTTTCTCGTGCTATTCAAGATCGTCTTGGATAAACGCAAATTACAGCGGTCGATCATCATTGTTTACTGGATCACTGCTGTGTTCCTTATTATAATGAATGAACTAACAATCCTGGTTCTAGGTCCGGAATGGGCAGCATCAACCACCTATCCCTTATTTGAGGTTACTCAACTAATTCATTTACCGAAGATCGTTGAGAGAGCTGATGTCCTGTTTTCGATGATTCTATTTATTGGAATCGGAGTCAAAACGGCTGGTTTTATGTTTGGTGCCGTCATAGGGCTTCAAACGATAACCCCCTTTAGATATAAGCCTGCTTTACTATTGCTAAGCATCATCATAGGCGCTCTTACGTTTCTCTCCCCCAGGTTAACCGAATTTTTGTGGTTCGGTCTTCATGTAGCCTTGGTTCAAGTCTGGCCTATCTTTCAAATTGCTCTGCCTGTCCTCCTTTTCCTGACCATGCTAATTCGGAAGAAGAAGAGAAGGGCTTATAGTTAGCAGCTACTGTAGTCATGAGCATGTTGATTTTACGCACCGGTTGAAACTTCTTCTACGGAAGGTCGTGTGGCGAAAAACCTGCTAAAACAGGATTTCAAGGCGCACAAACCTAATCAAAAATGGGCCACAGATATCACGCAATATCGTGTAGGGAGTTGCTGGGTATATCTATCTGCGATTAAAGATAATTCAACAATGAAATTGTAGCCCACCAACTCAGCGAACATAACGACAACGAATTGATTGTATAGACATTCGCCAAAGCCTTTGCCAAGCAAAAAGACGTGACCGGACTGGTCGTTCACAGCGACTAGGGCTTCCAGTACACGTCTCACACTTACCACGACATGCTGCCAAAGGTTGGCACACAAATCAGCATGTCTTGTCATTTTACAACTATTTATCTGATCTTTATGGTCACTTTGTCTTAACCTGCCAATTCAATTAATCATAACAGAGAGCTTATTTTGTATACATTATTTGTAATGCAGCATTGCTTTTAATTACACATTAATTCTTCACTCGCCGACCAGTCAAGGTTAGCGGGGATTGGCTTTGCTTACCTTTAAGCTCCTCCATGTGTTGCAAAGATTTGAAATCCCTCATTATGGCTGTCCAGAAAAATAAGTACAGTTAAGGTAAACAAAAAACTACTCGCAACGATCAACATTACCACTTTTTCCAACATTATTTAACCACACCTTTTCAATGAGATTGTAAAACTATGTTTTGGTTTCAGGAACCGCATGGCTTTGAAACGCACAAACAACCCCATACAATTTATAAAATATGTCTCATTATTTAGTATATGCGCTTTTACCATTAGCCGCATTTCGTGCCTGTGCGAATAATTCCTCTGCAATGTCAAATAGTTTGGGCGAATAGAGTAGATTGTCCATGATAGCTCCCACCACTCGACGGATCGCATCCAACTTGTCCAACTCCGCACAGCGAAACAAAAATGGCTCGATTCGTCTCATATTCGGTGCGGTGTCGATGATGTAGTTTTCTATAAATAGATCATAAAAATAGCCTTCTGGTAAACCCATAGCCTCAGTAATGCGATCTATCTGGTTAACAGACATAGACTTATTCCCTGTCACAATAGCACTTACTATTCCCCTATTCATGCCTGCTATATGCCCGAATTGCGTTAGACTCATGCCCTCTTGTTTTAAGTATCTGTCCAATTCTGCTCGTATCGTAGGTGTATGCTTCATGCCATAGCCACCCTTCGCATAGAAATTCCATATTTTCTAAAAACAAAGAAGATTGTCCAGAATCACAAAAAAGCGCGCCCTCCAAAAACTTGGAAGCCGCGCTGTGCTTGAGATGATAGCTATGCTGGTGAAGGGAATTGAACCCCCGGCCTACGCATTACGAGTGCGTTGAAATAGAGTTTTAATGGGTTTTACAAAGCTCCTATAGCCTGTCCAACAATAAATAGGGTTCCATCAGGTATTACAGATATCCGTATTTCGGTAGAAGATTTGGTAGAAGAAAATAATTGAGGCAACAAGTACAAGGCAGATGCCTTAATGGTCTCAAGTCCCTCCGTCTCCTGCAAGCAGGATGATCTTTTGATTGCGATCCCTGCCCTCCAGTTGACGATATCCCGTAGCATAGAATTATCCGCCCCCCCCATAAAGTTAGGTATCTTGTTTTAAAGCAAGTACCCTAACTTTTATGTTCTCCGTGCGCTTCCGCGTGTAATATGCCAGCTCCCTGACGGTCTGCTGAATGCTTGTAGACTAAACGGCGACGTTAAGCTAACGGGCAGGCTAGTAAAGCTTCGAAGAGACATCGCCCTCTTTCCTCGATGCTTTTCATCCTTCATTATTGTCCATTTTATCTGTAATCTCTTTCACCTTCCTAAATAGATTAGACCTCTTCTCGTGGTAGTTTACCTTCCGTGTTGATTTTCTAACGTATTTGATGATCGTCAAGTTACTAAAGCAGGAGATATTTAATTAAGGATAGCGCTGGACGCTATTGTCGAAGTACCCTGTTTAGGGATTGTAATAATCTAAATTTTTCACAAAACATTTGGCAGACGTATATATTAAAGAAACAATATAAAAGGTGTGAACCAATTATGATTTACTGGGCAACGGGGCCAATCGAAAATAGGATATCCCTAGTTACAAACGAAAGAGATACACAACGGATCACTGTCAAAATAGACAATCAAAGCAGCATGAGTAGCCCTACTATTGAAATCCAAGGATACTACTTAAATGATACACGGACTTTATATGTTCAAGAGTTATTTAATATTCAGCCGAACCAAGTGGTAACTAAAGATTATTTTGCAAATCTTGATGGTTTCGAATTTATATGTCTAGTTAATGGCGTAGAAGAAGGCTTGGTACAAGTATCTGTTTGGGAAAAAAATTCATTCGGTCAAATTTCTGCTGCCCATCGGCTCGTATCGTCAGAATTACTTACAAATTCAAGCGATATCTGTGGGGCCACCGGTGCCACTGGAGAAACTGGTGCTACCGGAGCCACTGGAGTTACTGGAGCCACCGGAGTGACTGGGGCTACCGGTGCCACTGGAGTGACCGGAGCCACCGGAGCTACTGGAGTGACCGGAGCTAATGGTGCCACTGGAGTGACCGGAGCTAATGGTGCCACTGGAGTGACCGGAGCTAATGGTGCCACTGGAGTGACCGGAGAAACCGGAGCCACTGGAGTGACCGGAGAAACCGGAGCCACTGGAGTGACTGGTGCCACCGGAGTGACTGGGGCTACCGGTGCCACTGGAGCCACCGGAGTGACTGGGGCTACCGGTGCCACTGGAGTGACCGGAGTGACTGGAGTGACTGGAGAAACTGGGACCACCGGAGCCACAGGATCTGTTCAACAGTTGCAAGTGTCCGAAAACACACCAAATACTACTGGTAGTTCAACAATCCCAATTGGAGCTGTGGCCACCACTTTAAAGACAATTACTGTAACATCAGTTCCATTAGCAAGTAGAGTCTGGTTGACCGGAGTCGTAGGTAGTGAAACTACTGCAAATAACACGGTTTTACAATTTCAAATCCTTCGTGGAGCAACTATAATTTTTAGCATTAATCAGACAGGTGACAACAACCAATTTGTAGCCACAGGTGTAGATCACGTCGATTTAACTCCTGGTACTGGAAATATTACGTATTCCTTAGTCGCTCTGACCACAGCAGGAACAGCAAATGCTGTTGGAGCAATCACCTTTATGGGCGTTGTGATTCAACCATAATAAACCACGAAAAAAATCATTTAAACTAACGGGAGCCGGGTTCAATGAAACATCGATAGTTTAAGCTTTATTTTCCGTCCTATCCTATTTTTTTGAGTTAGCAAAATATTATGCAGCATTGCTTTTAATTACACATTAATTCTTCAGTTTTGGGAATCATAAATAAACAAGGAGAGGTTTTGAAAGGGGTACTGTTCAATACACTGTCCTTAGATTCGTTAAACACACTGTTTCCTCAGATCGTTCAACAAAAATCCCCGCCGACCAATTAAGGTTAGCGGGGATTGTTTTGTTTATCTAAGCTTAGGAACCTCCAACGGTAGCATTAAGCTGAATAGGGTGCTGGTTATAAGCATGATTAGGCCCACTCACAATAAATAAAAAACTAGCTGCGACGATCAGAAGAACCATTTTTCTCAACATTGTTTAACCACACCTTTTCAATAAGATTTAAAAACTCTTCTTTGAACTCAGGAACTGCATGTGTTCTAAACTTCACGAATAGCCCCATGCAGTTTATAAAATAAGTTTCGTTATTTATTATATGTGACTGTACCGTTGCATACATCAAATGTTTAAAGCCATCACCGTATGATCCTCTATATAAATAATAATAAGCTAACTCGTATCCAAATCGTGCACATTGTTCTGGTATAACTTGCCTAGTATACATATCCATTGATGGCTGCACCTGTTGAGTAAACGAATTAATTATAGTTTCAAAACGTCTAAGTATATCGTCTATATCTAGTTGATACTGGTTAGCTGCAAGCAGTACGTTCAATATCTTAGTTACCATTTCTTTATCTACTTTTGATTTGGCAATGTATTCAACATAATCTGGAAGCACACTTGTATCACCGGACAAAAGTTTATAAATGTAACTATTACATTTCGCCCAATCCTTATAAAGATTTAGCCAATATAAAGTATCTTCGTCTGTCTCCAATACCCAATCTAAATCAGTGTAGGCATATGTATATTCTAGAGCTTGTTGATAATCGCCTTGGGCTTCGCAGACACTTGCACATAGTAAATCGGCATATGTGATGTACACAAACATGGGACGACTTAACTTCTTAGCAGGTTCGTCACACTCTCGTTTCTTCTGTTGATGTTTAATTGTATATTGGATTTCCGCTTTTTCTCTCATTTTTCTTGCCATTTCATCGACCTTGTCCCACTTACACAATGAACGATACAAATTCGCTAAGTCCTTCAATGCGTCAAGTTGGTCTATTTCATTCAATCGCTCAACAAAAGCTTCAAGTATCGCAGCAGCGTGGAGATTTTGGGTTTGGTCGTCTCCAATCTGAATCGTAAATATACGATATTGACAGACTGCCAAGCGCTCAGAATGTTGATATTTCTCCGCTTCAGCTACCCCCTCATAGAGCAGCAATGCAGCCGCATGTCTTCCCTGCGCCAACAATTCTTCTGCAATGTCAAATAGTTTGGGCGAATACAGTAGATTGTCCATGATGGCTCCCACCACTCGACGGATCGCATCCAACTTGTCCAACTCCGCACAGCGAAACAAAAATGGCTCGATTCGCCTCATATTCGGAGGATGGTCGATGATGTAGTTTTCTATGAACAAGTCATAAAAGTGACCTTCCGGTAAACCCATAGCCTCAGTAATTCGATCCAGTTGGTTAACAGACAAAGGCTTGTTTCCTGTCACGATAGCACTTACTGCTCCCCTATTCATATCCGCAATATGACCAAATTGTGTTAAACTCAATCCTTCTTGTTGTAGGTATCTGTCTAATTCTGCTCGAATCGTAGGTGTATGCTTCATGTCATAGCCACCCTTCGCATAGAAATTCCAGTATTTTATAATCATTTACTATTTTTGTCCAGTAATTAACAGTTGTCAATATCTTTTTGCGAATCATGTGGAAAAGCTACGTTTGTCATAAGGGCACCTGTGTAAACAAAAAACACCCTACTGGCATTAAGCCAGCAGAGTAGACTAAAGGTGAAAATAATTGAGGCAACAAGTACGAGATAGATCCTTAATGCGTTCCCCTCTTGAATGACGATATCCCGCAGGTTGGTCTTATACCCCACGAGAAATAATTATCTTTCTCAAGAACCAGCAGCGCCGTCTTTATGCTCTGTGTGCGTCTGCCTGTCTGGTTATTAAGTATTAGCGACTGCTGCCGTAAGAGCTCCCGTATTAATAGTGATTGTCTGTCCGCCAGAAAGGGCGTTTCCAGTAGCCTGTAATGTATAAGTGTGTGCTCCAGTGAGCGGGGCTTCGTCGCAGGTAGTCAAGGCAGTCGTAATAGGACTGTTTGCTGAAACAGGAGTATCGCTTGCAGTTGCGATTACGGTAGCGTCATCACGGATGATACTAAATGTGATCGTCGGATTTGCAGAACTAGGAGTCCATGTCGAGTAAGCGGTAAGCCAAACAGTACTCGTAATAGATGGTACAGTTACAGTTACAGATGCAAGATTCGCTGTCGGGACTTCTGCAGTTAAAGTTGGACCTGAAAATGTAGTACAGTCAAACGCGGTAAAAATACCAGGAGCACCTGTTGCGCCAGTAGCTCCGGCAGGCCCTGTTGCACCTATCGCGCCAGTAGCTCCAGCAGGCCCTGTTGCACCTATCGCGCCAGTAGTTCCAGCAGGCCCTGTTGCGCCTATCGTACCAGTAGCTCCAGCAGGCCCTGTTGCGCCTATCGTACCAGTAGCTCCAGCAGGCCCTGTTGCGCCGGCTGAGCCTGGTGTTCCTGGTATCCCTTGCGGTCCCTGAGCTCCCAATGGTCCGGCAGGTCCCTGTATCCCTTGTAATCCTTTTGGTCCTGGAGGGCCTGGAACTCCCTGTAATCCTTGAAGGCCTTTCGGCCCGGCAGGTCCCGCTGGTCCTGGAGGACCCTGTATTCCTTGAAGACCTTGCGGAGCATTAACCATAACTTCTGGCTTAACCTTAATGACTTTAACTTTCTTAACAAGGTGGCGTCTAACTTTTTTGGCAACGTAGCGTCTGACTTTCTTGGCAAGGTAGCGTCTGACTTTCTTGTCATGTTTGAACCTTTGCTTTCTCAAATGATACGGTTCACATTTCACAACTTTCACCTCCACAAAAGATACCACATTGTATGTTTGGCATTCGCGGAAGATTGGACACCTGCCTGGGGGATAATCGATATGGGGAACATGCCCAATTCAGGAAATTTTGAATGAGCTAAGCAGTACTGGCAGTGCATGGCTTGAATAATTCCGGTGTGAGAACATTAAAAAGAGCCCTGCTGACCACATAAGGGAAGGGGGATCTCATAAGGTCAGGAGAGCTTTTTATTCAAACTAATTTCGGCCAGACTACGAGAAAAATAGAGTCATTGAACTTGATTGGTGGGTATTATATACAATTCTTTTTTACAAAATTAAACCCACAGTGATTTAGTAATGATAACCAACAAGATAAAGAGCACCAAGATTGCTGCAGTAGATGTCCATACACCACCGCCATATGAACCTGTACCTCCACCTTCGTATGCACCCATGCCGTTAACCTCCTTTACTTGTTATACACCTCAATATATGTATAAAAACGTTCTGTGACAGGGCATCCGGGTAAGCAAAACAAAAGCTCATACCAGATAAAATGGTAGAGCCTAAAAAATCTTTATAAAAGAAATAATTTCAAGATGATTATCAACAAAATAAACAATGCCAAGATAGCAGTTATCGACGCCCAAACTTTCCTGACAGCATTTCTGCAACCTCTATCAATTTCCCTCACACGTAGCGCCTCCCCTTGTTTACTCATAGATTATGCGAGGAATTGTTTAGGGGAAGGATTTATAGGTAAACAAAAAAACACCCCACCGGCATTAAGCCAGCAGGGTGCTTCGTATTTCCAGACGTTTGTAAATTTACAAATCGTCAGTAGTAGATGTTTCAGCCGACTTACCATCTACATAAGCCTCGGCTAGAATGTAAGCAATCACTGCACCGAATGCACCGATAACGCCAGTCACTTGAATAACTGTGTCATTGTTCGCACCAAAAGCAGTAAGCAAGCTTGTGATCAGTGCGGCCAGTAACGCCCAGAACTTACGGCTGGACAATTTACGTTTCCAATCTGTCATTATGCGACACCTCCCCTTTTAAATACTCCAGCTCGGTCGAGCATTGTGACCATGCGGTAAAAATCATAGCTGCCATCATTCGCTGTGTCCAGCACTCCTGCAGCCTTAGCATTAATACAGGCTTGTTCGGCCCACGCTGGAACCTTTGTAAGTTTATTTGCAGCTTCCAGCGTGATCACACGTTTCTGTAGCGCCTTAAACGCTGTCTTTTCTTCTGCTGTCATCGGTTCATCATCCTCCGCTTTATTAATTTTTGCTATAGCTGCATTAAGTTGCGCCTGACTTGGTCGTCTGCCTGCCCGGAATTGAGCAGTCGTAATTCCAAAGACCATCTGCAGGTGAGGCATATCTTTAAAGCTGCGCCAATCGCCGCCCCATTCAAGGCCAAGCTTTTTAGCTTCTTCAACGACTTCGCTCCAGTCAGGAAGCGAATCCTTATCATCGTCCTTTAAGGTGTCCCAGGACACCGTACGACCGTCACGCAACAGCAGCGCGAAATCAGCCGCAAAACCAAAATTATGATTGCTATATCCGCCCCTTGCTTTGGTGACCACCTGCCCTGGCTTCGTACGCCCTTGAGCATATAAAGCATCCTGCTCCGCATACGTTCGTAATCCTTGCGTAATTAACACCCAGACTCCACGGGCGTAACAGCGGTCTATCAGTTTTTCAAGAGTCATCTTAAAAACCGGATGAAGCCCGCTCAAGCGCTTATCAGATTTTTTCTTTATCTGCTCCAGTGTCATCATTCTTACTATCTCCTCCCTGGTTACCGCCTTTGCTCTTTAGCACCTCAACAGCCTGCCGAATGATCGACGGGACCGGCGCGCCAAGCCTGCCACCATTCTCAACTATCGACAGCAGTTCATTAGCCATATAAAAATAGGCGACTGCATCCCGGAATAGGTGCGAATCGCCTAAGACACCATCAATGAGATGGGATACAGCAACCATTGCAAAGATAAACACTTTTCGTGCGATACCAATAAGACCAATCTTACTTTTTAAACCAGGTCCGGTACCCTTCTTGCCTTCTGCGCCAGCCGCAAATAATCCGGTCACATAATCAATAATGACCAGTGCAAGTAACACCCCCAATACTCCCGACCACCCACCATAAAGATACGTCACCGCACTACTTCCTAAAGCAGTGCTAAACTTAAAAACCTCCCACTTGTCCACTTGCTTCCCCCGTCTCCGTGGTCAGGGCTCCCTGCCTAACCTGTAAAAGTAAAGCCCCCGACCACTCACCGGGGGCAAAGAAATAGCGCATCCGATTGGATACGCCCTTACGCTTCTTGTTCTGTTGTTTGTTCAACTGCTGGAGCCACTTGCGTAGACTCATTAACGCCTAAGTCAGCTTTAACCAAGTCTCGCAATGCTACTGGTACGTCTTCAATTGTACGACGGCCAGCAAGGATAAGATGTACAAGTGTAGTTGCAAAAGCTTTTTTAATCTGTTCATTCATGCTATCACCTCCCCTCATGAGCTCCCATAATACAAAAAAAAGAATCCATTCACGGATTCTACTTAACATCGCCTTGTGACATGACGATCTGGATAAGGCCAGCTATGGCTTCTTTGTTGTCCAAATCAGCCAGTTTAAGCTCTGCTACCTGATTCGTAAGAGGCTTTTCATGTTTTGATCCGCTATTCGATGGATAGGTAAACTCCATTGTCTTAGTATCAGGATTGACTCTATAGCTGGTCGCCTTTTGAAAATCCTCTGTGTACTTATCAAAATCTAGCTTGAGCACATCCACTTGTCCAGGGTCGTAACCTTTCAATTGCGGATAAAACCCCATATCATCTTCTTTGGTCGTTTCGCGTGCTGATTCTGATTCTATCTGTGAGGTCATAAAGATAACTTCGCCGCTTGTTTTTCTCCAGTAAACCTTTGGCCCAATTTTCATACAAACCATCCTCCCTTTATTCAAATGCATACCACTCATAAGCCCAAATCTTAGATGTCGGAGAGCCACCAGCGTAAGCGTCTATTTTGCTACCCTCGACGGTCGCGTTAAATCCTCCGGCTTGTTGACGCAAAGGAGGAACCCATACACTGTTGCCTCTCCAGCCGTAAATGGTGTCTCCGGTCGCGGTGCTGAGATGGGCGAAAGAATCTATGTGCCGGAAGCCGTCCGATTCAGTTAACCTAACTCTTATAAAAACCATAGAAGGCGTGAAAGAAAGACCTCCAACAGAAACCACCATTGATATGGATTGTCCCCAACTACTAGCCTGAGCACTTTGACCGTTGAACGTACCAGACGCAAAGCGTTTTATAGGTGCATTTGTGATTACTGCTGCTATCTGATCGCTACTCATATCAGAACTGGCGCCTCCAAATTTGCCGTTGATCGCGCCTACGATTTTATTTTTAAGATCAACGGCTTGCGTAAAAGCCTGGTCAGCCCGGTTGTATGCTTCATTGGCTCGGTCATTAGCCGTCTTTACCGCAATCGGCGCGGCTGCCTGATCTGTAGCTGTGCTGCTTACCGATGTATTAATCTGCACAATTCCGCGCGCCTGTGTTGATGCGGAAGGCAGATCCGATGCAAGGTGTGTATGTGCCTTGGGAGCCGCGTACTGTTCTGTATACTTCTTGGCATTGCCCTCTGCTGCATTCCATGTCGCTTGCTTGGCGGCTGTAACGTGCAAGTTGGTATCGGCAGCATGTTTGTCCAGTGCTGCCTTGGATGCAATGTCGTTCCCGGCTGGATCGGTTTTGATGCTCTCCAACTGCGCAGCCAAGGCCTGGTCATTTTCATAAAGCGTAGTTATCGGGATGTTGAGTACATCTGCATGACCCTGATCCGTAGTGACAAACTTTCTAGGCTCTTTAATTGCCATTGTCCATTTCCTCCTTATCAGTAGATGTCGTCGATCTCAAAAATAAACTCCATATCCGCATCCTTGATTTTATTAGTCATGGTACGAACAGCAGTTAGCTTGCCCGCAGAATCCACCAAAGCAAGCTCATTGATCGTTTTCCCGGCCAGTTCGGTTTCAGCAAGCGAACAAATATAACGGATCGTTGCAGGGGCAATAAATTCATAACTGGTAATATCCTTTTGCAGCAGCTCCGCTTTTAAAGCCTGCTCAGTACCATCCAACGGCAGCGGCTTGCCTTCTGTGTCCACTCCACCGCTACCGAATGCCATTTTGACCACCTTCGTTAGCATGCCACCTTCGGCACGAGCGCGGGCCATCTGCTCTCTGGCGTAGGCAGTTGTTACCGTTAATACTTGTTCAGCCATAATTACCTCCTATACAGTTTCTATTTTTTCAGTGGAACTGAGTAATCGGCTACCATCGAGCGCAACACTACCATTCAGCAGCCAATAATTCTGCCGGACCCTTACAATGCCTTCCTGTCGGTTCTGGATCGGATGGCTCACCTTCAGCTCCAACTGGTTCCGATATCGCTGGCGCTCTTCGGTCCATCCAGACAAGGATGCAGCACCGTTCAGTAACTCAACACCATCCAGATACCAAGGACGACCACCAAAGAAGCGAACGCGGGAGCGAAAATGAATACGTGAATGGATCTGGAACGCATGATGAAAGTCAATATGAATCGAGGGCAGAGCTTTGTTTATGTGGACAGGCCGGATGTATTCGAAGTCTTCCATCAGGCTTTTAATATCCACATCCGATTCGACTGAGTAAACAAAACGAATTTGCTTGGCGAGAAAATCCTCTTGTATATCCAACAGTTTGCCGTATTTATTACCCATTAGCCGCAGTGTGGGCAGCGTAAATGGCCGCTTGGCCCAGCGCTTACGACGTATCGCATCACGGCGCTGCTCCAGTGTCCCAATCTGCTCCTGTCGGAAATATATCCACTCCCAAATGGGCAATGCCCAAGTAGCAGTTTTCAAAACGAACTGATTTCCCAGATCGTCAATCGACTTTTCCCGATCGTTTACTTCCAACTCCATAACGTCAAAATGCCGCTCGGCCATGTCGATCTCATACATGTGTGGCGGCAGCATTTCCCGGTATCGCAGAGGTATCATGTCAGGTTCACCTCAATTTGCAATACGGACGTTACTGGAACCTCAACATCTTGAGTCGTCCCATTAAGCGTAAGATTTCCATAATCTCCCACGCCTTTGACCAACAAAGCTGCACCAACGTAATTAAAGACAAGCTTTGTACGACCAAGAGCATAATCAGCTATACGTTGTCTGATTGGTTCGACCAGCTCAGAAAGCGGGAGAATAGTATTTAGCTTTGCTTCTACTTTCAAAGTGAACACCGGAGCAGGATGCACTTCAAGATCGTGGCCACCAATCCGCTTGGTTTCCCACATATCCGCCTTAACCTTAGCGACAAACTCTTCTGTGACTGGTTTACCCTGTAGATCAGTCAGATACAAGTCTATGGATACATCACTACGAGCCTTCTCAACAGCCACAGCACCACCGACACCCTCCAGTTCCTTCGCCCATGTCTCATAGTCCTTACGACGTCCGCTGCCTTCCTCAGTAAACACACGATCAAGTATTCTCAATCGGTATGTGTCGTCGTCCTCCCCCGCTTTTCGGGGCATTCCGTCAGACCATCCGTGACCGTCCAGAAACTCACTATCCGCCCAGACCGGAAATGCCTGAAGAAATGCGTACGTTAATAGTTCCTGCTGCTCGGAATATTCCATAGCTATCGGGTACCACAGATCATAGAAATATTCTCCCGGATCCGTCGGGGGTGGAGGTAGACCGCGTTCCTGTGCCAGTGTAATTGCCCGATTAACCCAGCGACGGTAAATATCCTCTGGCGCCTCTTCTAGAATCGCCATCGGTGGCAGTGCCGGCAAATCCGTTAATTTAACATTCACAGTTCAATCGCCTCCTCCAGCTCCGTTTCTCCGGCCAAGCCTGTTAATTTAATTCGCAAATACATGTTCTGGCCGTCTCGCTCCATAGACTGCACCTCGGATTGAGAAATTTCAGCATGTGAAGTCAGTGCTTCCTCAATATCCCGTTTGATCTCGACATCCTCCCAGTTGGCCCATTCCGAGCGCTCCACACCTATTTCCTCATCGTATACAACATACTGAAAACGTTCTGTATTCAGGATTTTGAGCGCAGTCTGCACCAAGTATTCGGCATACGTGGCTGTCTTTTTTGGACGGCCATCATCGTTAATTGCCATCTGCCGTGTGCGATAGTCGATCACATAGGTCCACTTGGTTTCAGATGCTACGGTCTCGGTCAGCTCTACTTCATCCAGCTCGGAAAGGTCCAAATCAGGAAATAGGCTTTCCTCGTCAGCCATTGCCGCCCACATCCTTCCCGTGGACGTAGTACCGCTGTCCGCTCAGCCTGGAGACAATCAGCCGATCTCCGACCTGCAAAGGGCTAGGAATAACCAGCTTGCCACGTAACGAGCTGCGTGGGGCCTGCTTGTAAGGCTCCCCTGTCTCGTATACCACCCCGTTAGCCAATACGCCTGTGACACTGCCTTTGGGTTCATTGCCCTCCAGATACTCAACAGCTATGAAATCGGCTTTAACTTCCCGATTCAACAAATACTCAGCAAACACCAGCGTGGTCGCTGAATACGGTTCAGGGTCACCGTCAACCTCTATTGACGGGCTACCGGGCCAACTCAGCAGTGTCGCCCTCTCAGTGTCTCGCGCATCGATGTGGTCTTTGGTCTTTTCTCGCAGCTTCCTGAGTGCATCATTCAACAAGGGCTATTCCCTCCTTTCCAGTTCCAAACTTACGGTGTATGTACCGTTTTTGTAGCTGCTGTCCGCAGTGACGACAATCCACTTTGAGGTATGATCCGTTTTAGTGAGCACCAACCAGCCAGAACGCAAACCAGACAGAGTATGGTCTTCATGTCGGACGGTTATCTTCTTGATCTGCTTGGCGGTAGACAGAACTTTCAGCCGCTGCGCGGCGATGGTCTCCGGCTTTTCATCCTCACCAACCTCGATGATCTCTTCCATTCGCCCCATAGACTTAACTGCACCCGCCGCTGTTTTAGTAACGGCCGAAGCAATCTTGTCATCCTTCCACTTTTGGGCGGTGACGACTGTATAGGTTTCCTCGATGCTGTATCCTGCTGTGCTGGAAGTCATCTGCTCGGGAACAAAAATAGGGACCTTGGTATTGGTCCCTTCGCGCATCACCTGCAGATAAAAGCTCTTTTCCGTCCTTACAAGGTCTACATAATAACGGTAGCCGCTACGCTCATATGCCTTTTGCAATACGTCGAGGATAATTTCCGAATGAGCCATCGTTCCATAACGCTCGTCCAAATTAAAGCCGAGAGTAGGACAACGGAAATCAATGCCTGTACTCTTGATGTATCTTTGCAGCTCCGCTCCAGCTTCACCCTTTAAGTATGGTCGGGTCCCCTTGTTTTTGGACAAGTACCAGCCGATCTCCCGCGCTTCAATTTCCCAGGCGTTTGTGAATTCGTCTTGTTCATATTTGATTATCGGCCCGTGAAAAAATTGGTTCTTGTGATGATATAAAGCACCACCGACCTTTTGCGAAAAGCACATCAGCATACCGGCTACCTTGATGTTGGTCGCGTTACGAAGTCGCACCGTAGCACTGCGGGCAATCTCATCCCGCCCGGAAGACCAGGACACTTCCTCGATGCCATCCGTTAGCATCTGCCGGGCGTTTTCCTTCCCATATACAACCGCAAAGCCGTCCATAATGCATCACTTCCCTTTCGCCTTGGAAACCTTGTCCGATATTCGCTTTTTGGAACCTGTATAGTCAAAAGCTCCTCTGGCGTTCGGGTCCTCCTTGGCCTTTTTGCTTTTATCCTTTGCCTTCTTTTTTTTATCATCTTTTTTCTTATCATTTTTCTTGTCCTTTTTGCCCGTAGTATTGGGGCGGCTTTTGGACGATTTGGTAATAACCGTACCTGGCTTGAGAACCTGTTTAGAGTTCGAGTAAGAGACGATTTTAACAGGCTTGTACTCCACAAATGAATAGTTACCGTGAAGATTCCCCTGTCCGTCCTTGTACGTCTGATCCATCCCCTCTAGGAGCATCGTTTGGCTAAACAGATTCTCAAAGTTAAGTACAACCGGTTTACCTTTCCATTGCTCCAGCAGCTTCCACGTTACTTCCGGTGTTTTATACGTGACCGTCTGTTTGCTATCCGTCTCCCAAATTTCTTCCCAATAGCGTGGAAGGATAGCAGAAAAAGAAACCCGTTTCACCTTCGAGACGGGTTTCCCTGTGCGTTCCTGACCAGTTATGACAGTGAAGGCTTCAACTTCATTGCCTCCGGTTATTTGAATCTCTGCCGGGGTGATCGGAAAGGTAAAACGGATCTTGCCTTGCGATAGTGCCAACATGGCTTACCCTCCACTCTCCAATACTTTCATCATTTCTTCACCAAACACTTTACGGATCAACGCACGACCTTGAGGACTGGTGAGCATCTGTGCGAACTCGGCAAAATTACTAATGCCCTTTGCCATTTCTCCGAAATCAATATTGATATTCTCAATGCTTATTGACTTCGGGGCAGCCGAAACGGATGGATTAAGCATCTGTGCCATCGGCATCATACTGGATGCACCGATCAGGCTTGGCCGTCCGACTTGACCGCCGTTTGCATATGGACGTACACCCATAATAATTCCAGCCCGATCCCATAGCTCCCGGCCACGACTGCGACGGTTGGCCGACAATGGAATTATCATTTCAGGGCCAGCTTCCCCAACCAGGCCAACGTGCGGACGATTAACAAAGCCACCTTGAGCATACGGACGTGGCTTGGGTTTCGGTGTAGCACCGCCTCCGCCAGAATTACCGTCTTTCGCATCCTTCATTTTCTGTAAGACTACGGCAACGCTACTGACTACAGAGGAAAGTGTCGGGAACTGGCTACGCATCCCGGCAACGAAACGGGAAATAAGATCGCTACCCCAGCTATTACCTTGACCCGACACGCTTTTTAGAGAGAGCAGATATTGCTTTGCTTTTTCAGCAGCCGCCTTGGCTGCATTGCCGACCTCTTGATAAGCTTGTTTGCTCTTGGCTGCACCCTTGGCTACTTCATCCGAACTGCTCTTTGTAGCCGTTCCCACATCTTTAATGCTCTTCTGGGCCTTGCTACTGTCTCCCATCTTCCAGACAACGCCCCACGCATTTTTAAGCGCATTAAGGCGTTGCTTAACTTCTGGTTGCTCGGCAACGGTTTTCAGTCCCTCTTTAAGACCTTTATCGATTATGCTTTTGCGCACATCGTCGCCAATCTGTTGAAGACGCTTCTGCTTCTGCTCAGTCAGATTGTTGATCGTAATTTTGGCTTCAGGAGGGGGGCCAGGCTTCTCTTCCTTCTTGCCTGTGAACCAGTCTTTAACACCACCCCAAGTGTCTTTTACTGAATCAAAGACTCCGACTGCCTTATCTACTACCCAACGAGTAGCGCCACTCTCATCCGCAAATTTCCCAATCTTTTCACCGACGACGTTTCCGATGTATGCACCGGCCATTGTGCCAAGCGGACCAAGAACAGACCCAAAAGCACCGCCAATAGCACCGCCAGCTACACCGCCAACCATAGCACCGCCCTGAGTAGATACAGCCTCACGCAAGCCCTTATCCTTGGATGCTTGGTAGAGGTCATATGCGCCGGCTGCTACGCTTGCAACCGTACCAACAATGCCACCAACTTTAGCCGCTTTACCTGCCCCTTTCAGGAAGCCTCTTAAGCGGCCACCGCCAGATGGCGGACTCGGTGGTGGCGGTGGATTTGGTGGAGCTGGACGACGAATACGATAAGGATTGTCACGCGATCCCCTTGGGCTTGGGTTCGGGTTAGGTGTTGGTGGAGTAGGACGAGGGCCATTAATGCGTATACGGCGTCTTCCGCCTCCTGCCCCCCTACGCCCTCCACGACGGTTTCGTCTACGGCTGCGATCTCTGTCGCGGTCGCCACCATCACCGCCGCCGTCGCCAGCTCCACCGTCTCCACCACCGGATACAGAGCCATTGATATAAACTTTGGTCGCGTTAACGGTCATCGAAGCAATAGAGCGCAAACCGCCAAGACGGTCATCGGCAGGGTTACGGTTCCCAGCCAATTGTCTTCTAACGCCACGTCCACCCATTCGCTCCCGTATTCGGGCAGCACGTTGGGCTGGAGTTTCTTCAGGCGGTGGAGTTGGAGGTTCAGGAGGTTTCCGTCGAATCCAATTCCAACCGGCTTTGACTCCCCTGCCTGTCGCATTTGCCCCTGCCTTTCCCTTCTCTCCTACCCATTTAGCAGCGGTTGATAAGTCATCATTAAGTTGCTTAACTCCCTTGGCGAAGGACGCAACACCTTTTAAAACTAGCACGGCTGCCAGCCCGATCAGAGCGGTATTTATAGCCCTGAAATGTTCTTTGTAGACACCGATAGCTCCCGTAATTGCACTTGTTATACCAGTACCGAGAGTTTGAATATTATCCTTATTTTCAATCAGCAAAGCATTAAATTCCTTCAATGCTGGGAGCGCAGCGGTTGTGATGTTCATGCCAACATTTTGCATCTCCAGACTAATTTCAGCACGAGTTTGGTTTAACTCAGTCATTGGGTCCGCTGCCTGTTGCTTACGAAGCAAATTATCAGTGGTGCCCTTCATGTTTGGTGCTTTTTCATACGGCACACCGAACGTTTTTAAGATAGAATCAGCATTATCTTCTGCTGCGCCAGAGCCCAAAGTAACAAGCGACTGCTTTAACTGGTCACGTGTTTGGCTTCTTAAATCTGCTACCAGAGCCATAATGGCTCCCTGTGCTTGCTGCTTGTTCCCTGAATTAATATCAGTAGTAAATGATTGGGCTTGGCGTTGTGCCTCATCCTTGCCTGCTCCGCGACTGATAAAGTAATTCGCCATGTCACCGGTATTCAACGCCTTTACCCCAAACGTCTCTTTGAAAAAGTCCGCAGGCTTATCAAAGTTAAATGCGCCTTCTTTAACCGTCTTAGTAAAGTAGTTTGACATCTGCGCTGAGTCGGTTCCGGAACTCGCAAAATACGGACTGTATTCCCAAAACGTATCAAATAAATCCTGTTGTTTGTCGCCTACCTCCTTATAGGCATACATCATACTATCGGCCACTTGACTGTATGATTCTTTAAAGCTATTCGACGCTTGAGATAACGCTCGTTGAACTTCCTCTGGACCCGCATCCGGGCGAATGTACTGGATTTTAGCAGATGCACTTACGAAATCGTTCATCTTGGATTTGTCTTGAACTAAAGGAGCTGCATCAGCAAGTTGTCGGGTTCCTTCTATACGATCTGGAATAATGGCCTTTTTAACTAAGTCATCTACCGTGCTAAGGCTCTGCTGACGAATGTTTTCCGGCATGTAAGCCGCACTTCGCGCCGCCTCACGGCTGTAATCGGACACGCCCCCAAACATAGAGTCACCCACGCCGCTACCAAGCACAATGCCTCCCGCCAACGCTGCCAAAGCTGAAATCTTGTCGGATACTTGGTCAACGACTGGACTTATGGAATCCTCAGCGCGTAATTTCACATTAGCATCACGAATGCTGCGGATATCTGCATCCGCACGATCAGCGGAACGCCGAAGATCATCGGCTCCAGCACGCGCACGACGAAAAATATCATCGAGCTGAATCTGATTCATACGCCGCACTTCGTCGGACGCACCATTAATCCGTCTGCCTAGATCGTCCGCAGACTCCCTCGCCCGGCGGCTACCAGATACAAAATCATCAAACATGCTGCCCGATGCCCGGCGAAAATTCATCAGATCATCGTGAGCGCCCTGAAGCATACGCCGCATATTTCGGACAGCGCCGGTTATCATATCCCGTGCCTCAAATGGCACCGTAACTGACGTAGTTGCTATTGTTCCCACCCCCTTCCTGTTTCGACATGGTTATTTTCTATTTAGACGTGCCATTTCTTCCTCAGCGATCATCGACGCAGCCAGGCAAAAATAATACTGGCGCTGTTCGTCTACTTCATACGGCAAGACCTCAGAAGGCAGCTTTTTCTGGTTCACCCAAAAGTGAGCTATCCAGCTTGCTTCTCCGTCTCGCCGGATGAGTTTTTTGCATCATTGAGAAGAGAATCCTGAGTCTCTTTGAAACTTCGAACAGCCTTGCTGAGTGCAGCATAATCATCCGCATCATCTAAAATGCGCGGTGGCAGTTCAAATTTACTCGTTGCACCGTATGCTTTTAACAGGTCTTTGTTATTCCAATCAAATTCGTGTTCAGTAGCTTTGACGATCATCACGTCAACTTCCGTGTAAAAGGGAGATGTTGGTTTTCCGTCTTCGTCGTAAGCAAGTTCATAAACCCGACGAGTTTCCAATGTAGTCAAACGTTTTATAGACCAATCCTCACCATCAGCCGGTACTGAGATAAAGTCGTCTTTACGGTCTTCTTTCGCTTTGGAAAGGTACTTCTGCAATCTATCGTTTTTGTAGTTTTGTTGGTTGCTCATTGTTATTTCCTCCATATTGGTTGTATTTAAAAAAAACAAAAAAGAGAGCGAATAAATCGCCCTCTCACTCCCACATATAATCCGGGAACTTTTCGACAAAATCGAAGTCCGTCGCTGTACCCTCTAAAGTAATATCGATGCCGTTGTTATCATCAATTTTAGCAATCAGGATGTCCATTTCTCCGTGGATGTGGACACCAGTAATCAACACTTTCTCCGTGTTGCCAGTGATCCGGTCTTCAAGACCGCCTGTAATGCGTGCCAAAAACATGGTCCTACCCGCTTTAAAATCCTCCAGCAGTCGGTAACGCAGCCGTGATTCTAATTTTGACATGACGATTTTGACCGGGATTTCATAACCCGTCAGTTGCTTTGTTTTCGTCATACGGCGTGCTCTGACGATATCCAGCGTTTCTGTGGTGAGCTTGACTTCAACCTCTTTGACAGTATGAATGTCCTCGCCGTTGTCGTCTTGAAGCGAGAGATTTCGACCAATAAGTTCGCGTTCCATCTATTATTCCACCTCCCAGTCAGTATAGAAAATTTCGATAGCATCAAGCGGTTTGGCGCCGAGCTTGAAATAGGCATAATCGTTTTCGCTTGTCTTATCTGGATTTTCCGAGAAACTAAATTTGTCTGCAATGGCCTTCTGCTGAGCACGAATTTTGAGATATTCCAACACAGCAGCAATAAACATGCCACGTCCTTCTTTGTCATTATCCAGCTTGGCCTTCCACTTCTTACCCGCTTCGTAGATATCGTTCATTACTTGGTCAATCGTAGCGGATACGCGAATCTTTCCAAAGTCCTCACGCTCATTTGGTCCGATCGTGGTCAGAGTGTTAATAGCAGATTCGATAATGTATTTGTAACCATCTCGTGTAGCCATCAGCGTTCCCTCTGCCAGTCCTTTTAGTGCCTCAGTATGGCTCCAGTCCACTTTTGCCAATGTCATAGGCACTTCAACACCCGTAAATGACTTATTGGCAGGCGTACCAGCTACCAGCCCAGCCACCCATGCAGCCCATTCGACGGATGTGTAGGTCTTGCCGTTGGTGTGTTCACCAGCCAACGAGCAGTTAATTACATAACGGGCATTCATGGCCCGTGAACGTGCGTTGTGCGCCTCAATGTCGCCGTCCGTAGCTGCCGGGCCAGCGACGACCAACGTCGCCAGCTTATGACCCTTATCGCGACGATCTAGCAGCCATTGTTTGGCGGCAGCTTGTACAGCCGGATCAACAGCGGAGAGGTAAATAGTATCAAACGTCAGACCATAAACCCGATTAAAGACACGATTCCAGTCGGTGGCTGCCAATGTGGCCGTGCCAGTTGTACCGCCATCCAGCTTGGTGTAAGCCGTATCTGTAAGAGCAGTCGCGCCGGTATCTTTAAACCGAACCATAGCGGACTTTTTAAGAGCTTCCACAGCAGCGGCTTTGTCAGCTACAAGATACGTTTCGGTATCATATACGCCCTTGGTGTCGCGTACTACGATCTCCTTCTTGGTGTCATCGATGAGAGCCGGACGCACCATGTATTCGAAATCATTACCTCGTGTCCCTGGATATCGTGCTTCAACAGTGTAGCTGTCAGCAACAGCGACAGATGCAGCCTTTTCTTCCCCATTTGTAACCCGGTAGCCGATAACAGTCGCCCCGCTTTCGGCAGCAAGCTCCAGTACATCAACAAGCTTGCCGGACTCCTTCAGACGCTCTGAATCATCAGCCATATCAACAGCTTGATTCGGTGCGCCCCATTCGGCCTGATACGGTATTAGTACACGACCAGTTGTGGGAACAACACGAGACCGCGCCTTTACCAACAGCGCAATATAAGCGCTGGGTCTAACCCGCTGAATTGTCATTTGGCGTTTCCTCCTTTGTTTTTTTCACTTGTGGTTTAACAGGCACAGCAGCAGGATCTTCCTTGACCGGATGCAAATACGCATCCAGTCTTTGCTCCACTTCCGCCCGCGAAAGCAAGGCGTCAGTAGCGCAATCAAAAAGAGCGCCCGCAATCTCGTAAGGCTCTGCCTTCAAGACCGCTGCGCTCTCAATCCATTCCTGCTTATTCCGTTTGTTTAAATCCTCAGTCATGCGTCAAATTCCTCCCCGTTGTGACTGATATAAAAATTGTTAATCTTCTGAATTGGGCTGCCATCGTCATTGACCAGTGACTTCGGTACACTGAGCAAATACGAGTACCTAAAGGTAACCTCTACTTGATCGGCCTTTTTCCTAGTTCGTGGCGGTTCGATGACCAGCACAACCCCAAAACGCTTGGATGCTACGTTAAACCGTTGCTGCCGCAAGTAGAGGAACAACGGGTCAAGATCAAGCGGTATAGGCTCCCCCTCGTCCTCTTCAGTAACTCGTTCCTTGTCATAGTGGAATACCAGCCCCACATCCTCAATTATCCTGTCAGCCCCCGGCGTGTGAACCTTGTCCGAAACAATGTCCGTCTCGATGAACACGGCTGGCAATTTAAAGTCACCAGCCAGCCATTTAGACCGATCTCGCAGGATAGACAGATCAGGATACACCCGCCGTACGATCTCAGCCCAGGCTTTTACTCCCACATCTATCATCAGCGCAACATCCTTTCGAGTTCGACTTCCAGGCGGCGCATAATGAGTTGGTTCATTCCGCCCTCAAGGTGCTCCACGGCAATATCAAAGTAGTGGCGACCTATGAAGCTGCGCGGCTTTGCCATGAACCCAGTTTTGGCAGACGGATCATACACGAATGAGCCTCCGCCGTTCCAATAGCCTGGAACAAAGTGAGTCTTTTCAATCGTGTAACCATCATTCACAAGTTGGGCATAGGGAAGATTGGAGCCAAGCTCCAACGTGATCGCGTTGCGGTCTACATCCCATTCCCATACGTTGTTATCGTCGCCACGGGAAAAGGACTGCCACATGGCCCCGGTGTCGATCAGATCCTGTCGGTCGATTTCATCAATAATCAGATTGAGCAGCGTTTCCCCGGCTGCCTCTGCGATGTTACGTAAAATGCGTTCCATCCCCTCATCTGCAATGCGCCTAAAACGTCGGGCCAGTCCATCAAAATCATGCACGGTCATTTCCCTTCACCTCACATGTTACAAGCAGTTCGCGCCAATAACGGCGCGGAATGGAGTCAATGACCAGGTATCGGCGGCCCAACAGCACCACTTCGTCGCTTAACCGGATGTCGGCTTTCTTCGGCACTCCTATAGTCTTCTTGACGATGTACATAACCGGTTTAGCGTCTGCCTTAGCTTCCGTCTGCGTCTTCACCACAAAGCATTTCAAGTCAGCTACCTTACCCGATTTCCGATCATCGAACAGGTCGTCATCATCCCTTTTGCTCTCTGTCCGATACACAGACAGTGGCGTGTGAAAACGATGGTTCATAGCACGTATGCGGTGATGTTACCATCATCCGGTCCAGTCTGCTGCTTCTTGACCCACAAAAACAAGATAGCGTCCACATCGGGATTACCCGTTGTCTTGCCTTCTACAGCCTGCCGGGTGTACGTCCAAGCTCCATCACTCTCGGACGCGTAATTACGCGCCACAGATGCAAGATATTCCTCACTGTCTTGTAGGGCTAGTCCCTCAGCCAACTTGACCCAGGCAAGCATAATCTGCTTGTCTACTGGATCAGGGAAGGGAACGGGCAAGTACAGCTCAATGCGCACTTGTGCGTCGTCAATGTATTGCTGTAGCAGCTCTGCCGATGCCTCTTGGATCGGGGTTACGCGGCTACGCTGTTGGAGTATTGTTGGCGTCAGCATTTTTACCGTCAGCCCCTTCAGGTTTCGCCGGATCACCTGCAGGTGGCGTATTGTCGGTAGGTTTACCTCCACCGCGTAGCGCAGTGATCAGATCCTGTGTATTCATGTTGCTAAATCCCTTAATCCCGGCAGCCTTAGCCTTATCTTTAAGCTGGATCAACGTAAGGTCTTCCAGCGGAATAACCTTTTCTTCCTTGATATCAAAATCCGAGCGTTCACGAAAATTTTTAATGACAGTTTCATTATCAACCAGTACCGGCACCTTTGGTACAAAGCGGATACCATAAAGCATCAAAGAAGTGTTTTCTCCTCGATATGTGATATAGGCCATTAAAATTCCACCCCTTCGACGTATGCAACTGCCCCCGGTTCCTCAAAGATAGAGTCATAATCCGAATGGATAGCGTAGAAACGCTTGTCTGCATAGATGGCCTCTCTGCCCTCGGTAGTTTTACGAATCTGCATGTCATAGGTGTTAACCAACGCAAAGTTATCGTGATAAGTGAACAACACGGCACCCTCTGGCATATGTGCGACTTCGACCACATCGTAAGCATTAATCTTCTTCACACCGCCAGTAATTTGCAACTGAATAGATGCGCTGGTGTCTTTCTCAGCCAATGCCTGAATACGCTCACTAAATGTGTTTGGGTGCATGAAATATTTGAACGTGCCACCTGTACGCAAGCGAGTAGGGATTGCACGCTCGATCTCGAAGAAGACGCCTTTTTTCTTCACATCAGGAAGCGTGGTCCAGTCAATGAAGTTGCCCTTGGTCTTCGCCAGCTTGAGCCATCCGTCATTAATACTCAAAAAGGCATAATCCGGGTCGGTGCTTGGTGTCGCAATATCGCCATTAAAGCCAATATCTTGCATGTTTTCACCGTAATTTTTGGTCATGGCAGCCATGATGATTTCCTCGGCATTCTGACCACGTACACGTTCAGTCTGACGGATAAATTCCTCCGTGATTTCAAACGGCAAGACCACAGGAGCTACAGCGTATGGCACTTGAGGAAAAGTAGGTGCAGCCGTATTGGTAGCCTCCTTATTTTCCACTTTACTGCGCAGGTTACGGCCAGTCACACCGATTTTGTCAAGTGTACCTTTAGAACTGATCTTGTTAACCGTTCGAATCCCCTTTAGAAACTCCGTAGATTCATAAGCCATTTCGGTAAACTTGTCCACCTGCTCATAGTTCAGGGCTGTTTGGTCCGACGTAGTCGTGATGGTAGACTTAATAATTTGTCCGTTTGTTCTCATGTTTATCTCCCCTTTCGATTACAGAAGGCCGCCGAAGCTTACGCCGCCAGATTTTTGAATTTCGTCTTCTCCAGAGCCACCTTGAGCGGAACCACCACGGCTGTTCTTTACAACTTGTACATCAGTAGCCAACGCTTGAACTTGCTCGGTCAACGGCGCCAGTGCCTTAGTAATCGCATCAGTCAGCGCGTTTGCTTGAGGTTCAGCAGGTGGTTGTGTTCCCGCTGGCTGTTCAGGCTCTGCCCCTTCTTGTTTCTTCAATTCAGTAACTTGCGTCGACAGGGTTTCTACCTGCTTGGCGATTGGAGCCACGGCAGCCTGTACAGCCTTTGCAATATCTTCAGCGTTCAAATCTTCTTCCTCCTCGTTCCCCTCATCTTCTTCAGGGGCGGTTTTTGTTTTTAATTCGGTCAATGCAGCAATGGCATCGTCAATGTGTTTCATGTTGCCGTCCGAAATCTTTTTCCCTGCTTTAGCAATCTGTTCAGGTGGGCTTCCGATTGCCTTTACAATATCCTCCTGAACGAGCACCTCCTGAGCGATGTCCACAAAGTCCTGAAGGGCTTCACGGATTAATTCAGGGTCGCTCTCCATGCCGCTCTCCCAACTATCCCAACGAAAAAGAACCGCGTTCAAGGCATCCTGAGCAGCCCAAAATTCGCGGTTCTTACGGTTCTTATTGTATTTGTCAGCGACTGCGCCTTTCTCAATCAATCCCATTGCACCGAGCGCTTTAACGATTTTACTCAAGAGTCCTTTAGATACCTCCCCGTCTTCCTCGATCTCTTCCCGCTTACCGACACCCCACATCGAGAAGCCGGTAATCTCGCCTTTCTGAATATCATCCCAAGTGTCGTCATCCGTTACCTTTACCCCGGCCACCCAGGAGCCTTTAATAATAGTTTGTTCACCGATCTCCATGTCACAAGGAGCAATATAGGATTCGACTACATAGCCTTTGTCCGTGTCTAAATCATGTTGCTTGTCGATGTTGTAAGTATGCTGTTTCTCCATGAAGAGATGTGCAGCTTTCTCAATTTCCTCCGCATCCATCTGATCCCCATGAGCGTCAGCCACGTCCGGCTGGTATACCACGCCGATTACAACCCTTTTGGCATCGTCAACTTTCGCAATCTGTACTTGCTTCTGGATGGCATTTTTCCCGGCAGATTTAATAATTGCAAACGGTATACCGTTTGCGCCCTTATCCACCAACGAAATATGCGTAATTTTTGCATTCGACAGCTTGAATCCCATTTTTCAATTCACCTCCTTTCCCAAACTGGATAATGTAGTATAATAAATTAAATACGTATTGAGGCCAGCAGCGCTGGGGTTCAGCGGGGTTGCTCTTCCAGTTGTAGTAGGTTTATTCGCCTTCTCAGTCTTTGCGCATTTTGTTGCAAACAGAAAAATGCGTAAAATCAACATAGTTGAAAAGGGGATGGTGTCTATGAAACTAACTGCAAAAGATGTTATGAAGGAAGTATGCGTTTCAACCCTTGAGGTCGGTTCAGGATGGGCTACAAGCTTGGGAGCTAGCCTCATGCTGGCCTGAATACGTATTTATGAACCAAGCCAAAACGGCTTGGTTTTTTATTTGACAACTTAATTTAGTATCAATTGCATAGTACAACGGCAGTTCACTATTTCCTTTGCCTCCCCGGACGGATCACCGGGATACATCAGTTTGCTGTCACCAACTTTAAACGGTTCATCTAGCGGGACCACCTGACCATTGGCTTTACGATGGCTCTTTCGAGTACGTGTGCTAGCAGCAGAACGCCATTTCTTGCCCTTAGCGATCTCTGACTGCTTCCAGCCTTCCAGCTTGCCACCGTTGGCGGCTGCGGTGCTCATGGTACGTGATACCCGCTGCGCACGTTGCATACTAAATGGGCCATCTTCCCCGCTGGCAGCCTGCGCGCTGACTTCCTGTACAAGCAAAGCCCGCTCTGAAGGTATAGCTCCTTCCTCAATGGCTTTGCCGAAGCTGCGCAGCAACACATCCGTAGAAGCTTTGTTCATGTCGGGAACCAGCTTCTTGAGCTTCTTCGTGAAACGGCCAGCAGCCTTGTTACTGGTGCTCCAGACCTTTTCCTTGTCCAACGCGGACAGCTCTGTTTCTCCGGCCAAATGAAACAGCGGTTCAAATGCATCCTGAACAGCTTGCTCGAACAGCTCCGCGAATACATCCGTGGTATGCAAGGCAATAAGTACCTTACCCAGCTCCCCGATATCGCCCAGGGCATCCTCGCTTAGTTCTGAAATGGCATCATGAAGGGCTTGCCCCTGTAGCTCCAAAATCTCAACGATCTTGTCCTCGCCCTGCTTGTACAATTCCTCAAGTACCTTACGTTCAACATACGACAGTTCCAAGCTGTCTAAAAATTCATCGTCGTCTGCCTTGGCAATAAGTGCCCAACAGGACTCACACATGAACGCCTGCCTCCTTGTCAGCCTGTTTTAACAAGCGTTTGGCAATTGTAGCAACACGCTCTTGCAAATCGTCTGCATCGGTGTCAGGCTCCGGTTTCAGTAGCGCCGGTTGACTGGCCGCGAGTTGTGCAATCGGTGTGTCCAGATATTCCTCGGTGAACTTGGTTTCGTCGATGGTAGTTCCCAGCACGTCCTCGGCAATCGGAATCAGATCCCGCACCAGCATAATGCCCCGGTCTGCGATAAAGTCCAGCATAGCCTTACGATCCGCAGGGTCAATGATCTTCGGCCCGCGTAAAACAGCACGTACCCGGAAAATGTCCATAGCCGGGAACAGGCGTTTATTGAATATCTCTGCCATGATCCACTTGCGGTAAGGCTCAAAAACTTGTTCTTCTGCAAAGCGTAGAGCTGCATCGGCGGTCGCCCGGTTGTAATCTGAGCTTTGGCCGACTAGGATCGGCGGCAGACGGAAAGCAGACAGGATATCGGCTTTCTTTTCTTTACCATACTCCAAAAAAAGTGCATCCTGTTGAAGCAAGTCATTAAGCTTCTCAAGTTTAATCGCTGTTTTTTCAATCTTTTCATCATTGGGACCGCCCGTTTCTTCCCCTATGGCTTCGAGATACAAAATCCCGCCTTGAGAATCGGAACCCTTCACCTTTTTAAGCAGCTCCATAGATTGTTTTGTCAGGCGGCCATTCGTAACGGTCAGCAACATAGAGAGCATACGACCATTGGAGAAGTAGGAAACGTTCAGTTCCTCGGCTTCACGGCTGCCGACCACGCCAGGCGCATTACCAAACCAGCGCGGCTCCCCATAAGGGCCGTCATGACCGATACGAAGCGGGATGATCTGATTTTCCTCCTTACCTTCCACTGCCTCCGTACCAAATAAGCGAAACCATACGACAGAAGTATTGCGCTTCATAGCATAGCGTCGGGCGTAAATCTCCTGCGAAAATTCTTCTACTTGTTTTGTAGAGCTGATCCGCCGTTTGCGCTTGATAGTCGCCTTGGTACTTTCCTTCGTACAGCGGACATATTTCGGGTTCATTCGGAAAATGGTCGGGAACTCCGAACCCACAGGCCAAGCTACCTCCACATGAGCCATCCCCGTACTTTCCAAATCCTCAATCAACTGGCTGATGATTTCGTCCGGCGTATTCTCTAGATTGCAGGTTTCAAGGAACTTCTCAGCCTTGTTCCATTCGTCCAGTGCAGTTTCATCGCTCTCGCCCGGCAAATACTCCAAGGCGATACCATAACCCGCAATGTTGCGCTTATACGCCTCAATGCACTGTGGAATGATATTGCTGTTCTTCACTAGCAACTTGCAGGAAGCAGGATCATTCCCGAGTGCGAAGGGTAACAGACCGTGAGCATCGTATAGATCGTCAAATAAATCCGGCAATTGAGCGCTGGATGGAATATGACGGTCATCTGCTTTGCTGATCTGAAACCATTGTGCATTTCCTTCACTCATCTATATCCACCCCACTCCCTCGTTGTAATCATCACGGGATTCAGCCCGTTTTTGTTTTTTCTTCGCGTACCATTCGAACCATCTACCAGCCACTTGTCGCACCTGCAGCGCAATGGAATACGCCAGGATTCTGTCATCATGGCACCCGCTGTCTGCCTCAGCTCTGCCGTTCTTGTCTATTAACGTCATGCACTCGCTGTACAGTTCGGGGCAGTAGATATCATAGAGCTGGTCCCGAATCGCTTCCTTGAAGTCACTTATCATGACTGGTCGGGTCGCCTGGTTGGTATTCCAGCCTAAACTCTTCTTGTGCATGAACAACAACGGATAGTGGCAAGTATTGAATAACGTATTCAGGACGGATTCCCCAGTGTTGTTGTTCTCCACGGCCAATAGTGCCGTATTGTAATACAAACCAAGCGTGTTCAGCTTTTTACCATACAAGTCGGTGTCCCATTTGCCATGCAGAGCTGCGCACATTTCCCCTGTGCGCTCCTCAATTACGTAAGCAGCATCATAGTCGCCATCTTCCTTACCCTTAGCAGTATCAGCCGCTAGAATGTACCGTTTACCTTGTTCTGGCTGTCGATACATAACCAGCTCGCCAGCATGCGTCGTGATAATCCTGTTTTTAACAAAATCAATCTCGTAGTGATTGCCGATGATACTGATTCCATCCCGTAATTGCTTGATAAATTTGTTGTCAAAGATACCCTCACCGGACAGTAAGAAAGCATCGTCTGGCTCAGAAGGATACTCCTGGTCAAACTGCCGCGGATCGCCACCGCAATCGTTCCGAATGGTATACCGCCGCCACTGCAATTGTTCGTCGTCCAGACCATATTTTGATTTCAGCTCTCGTTCCTCTTCCGTCAGTTCAAAACCTGGAGGCACCGGCTTTCGATAATCAGGCATTTCAAACCACGCAAAAAAGAGCGGAGTAAAATCACTCTCGCCCTTAACGGCTGCATCCCACATTTTTTTGAACTCTTCCATGCCGTTGGCGGTAGATTCGATCACGCCCAAACTACCGGGTTCCTTGGACAGAGCTGCCAGCAGGGACAGTAGATGCTTCTTTTTCTTCTTGGCTGGCCAGAACGCCACTTCTGAAGCATGCAGGTAGTGGATGGTGTCCGAACGGGCAAGCACCCGACTTTCTGCCGTCTGCACGGTGATCTTCGACTTCAACCCCGGATTCTTACGGTGGTCCACCGTCCGAATTGTTGGATTCTCGAAGGTGAGTTTCTTGGCATTGTTCTTCCGGCTCATTGGCTTGATGATTGCCGGTACTTTCTCATAATAAAACTGAAACATATCATAAAGATTACTGGAGGCATCAGAAGACTGAGCAACAATAAAGGCGTTCTTGGCCTCTTGCAACGACGTGAAATAATAGATCAGCGCTTCCGTGACGGTGGAAAAACCCATCTGCCGCGCTTTAAGAATGATAATCCGAACAGGCTTTCCGGCTTCGATCTGACTAAATACCACACGGACGAATTTCCGTTGGGCATCATTGAGCGTCAGCGGCATAATACGGCCGACCTTCGTCTTGATCTTGAGCATACGCCAGCAGAACTGTTCGAAATCGGCTAGAATCCTCTTTAACTCGTCTAACTTTTCAGGCCTATCTCTTAGTCGCCGTTTGGCTCGTTTTCGATGCTCCTTAGCAAGAGTAATTACCATTCGTCGTCATCTTCCTCATCGTCGTCATCGCCTTCATCCCCTTCCGTGCCACCGTATCCCTGCGCCTTGAATCTATCTAGTTCCAAACGATCACTGGCGAGTTTCAGCCTTGCTCGTTCATGCTCAATTGCTGCAATTTGAGCGAGAACACGAATTTTTTTGTCACGCACCTTGTTGAGATGATCTTCCTGCTTGAGAATCTTGTCCAGTTTGGAAGCAACAACGGTGGTAATCTCCGTGACCTTCATGCCCTCGGTTTGAACAGACAAATTAATCTGCTTGCCTGTTTTCTGGCTGGTGTAAGGAACTTTATCCTTGCGTTGGTACAATTCCTCTTTGATCTTCTTTTCTTCATCGGTCAGGCCAGACTCAAGTTGCTTGATGCGATGCATAATTTTCCGTTCTTGGAGAATCAGTGTCTTCAAAGTAGTTTCCAACTGATCAAGGGGCTTAACCTCAATAGAATCAAAAAGCGCCTGCTCTTGCTCATCTAGCGTGTCCAGAAAGATGGTTTCGTACAGCCCATGTTTTAATGCCTTCTTGTTACGAAACGGTCCACCCGGCCCACCGCTATTCCCTTTGGCGTTTTGGTTACCTGGGGGAGCACCGCCACGATTACCGACAGCGTTTTTGTTCCCTTTGGGCGCTCCTCGTTTGGTAACGTTACTTTTGGATTCATTGGTAACGTTACTATTCAGATCGTCTACCCATTTGTCCTGTGACTTCCATTTCCGGACCTGAGTCTCTCCAACAGAAAGAGCGGCGGCGATGTCTTTTAGCTTCATCGCTCCATCGCTCTCCAGCCACATCTGTTTTGCCTTGTTCCGTTCAGGACTCCGTTCTCTTGCCATGCTACACAATCACCACCCCCAAGAAAAAAGACGAGCCTTTATAGCTCGTCCTAATCTAAACACTTATCTTAGCCACCAAATATCTCAATATCATTTATGACTGGAACACCATTACATTTAATTAGGAGCATTTCATATTGCCCCCATACAATATCTATATCAACAGGTTGAGGATGGAAAGGATCGTTTGAAGTGATTTGGGTTACAACTTTCCCGACTGAAATTAACTGACCATCACTTAACCTTTCTTTTGCAAATACTTCAAAGGTAGCTACAGTTGGTACTATACCAAAGCCTGTTCGTAACCTTAATAAAGATACCCACTCACCAGGGGAAAATATAATCTTAAAATTACCAGTAACAGCTCCACTATACCAGTATGTTTCAATAAGTTTGTCTGTTGCTAACCCAGGTGGATGACTTGTTGTTGAACGGTCAGCTTCTACGTTAACATTATCCGGTAATGGTTTATAAAGGGTTTCTTCAATCGTATTCGGATAGTCATCCGATCTTCTTAATTCTTCAGTTAAACTAGACATTGAAATTTCTCCTTTTCGTTTAAATTCTGAGTTTACTTGACGGCGAAGTTATTATTGTCCATCCATAAAAAATGATGCATGTAAAATAACTACTCCTCCTTTTGAAGCTTAATATCCAATTCAATTAACCGGTCCAGATCCTGCACCGTCTGCATTTTTATATTTCCAGCCTGCAGGTCTTTGACCCACTGGGCGATTCCTGCTTTGACAATCTTCCGGTATTTCGCCTTGCTTTCAAGGATACCTTCTATGATTTCAATCTCGCGTTGTAATGCTGTGTTGTATTGTTCGTCTGCTGTTCCCATTGTCGTATCCCTCGGCTTTCCTATATACTGGAATGCGAGACAGCGGATGTTCGCAAAATGCCACGCGTGGCGGGCCGCTGTCTCAGCCGGGGGATACCCTGGGTGAATGGGGGGACGTTAGCGCGTCCTCCTTTTTCCTATGCTTCGGGTTCAGCATGCAACAGGACTGGCTCAATACCAGCGCTCTCCATGAACCGTTTTTTGATCACATCGCAGAAGATCGGATCTAGTTCCAATGTTCGGCATGTCCGGTCCATCTGCTCACAGGTCATAAGCGTGGAGCCACTGCCGCCGAAGAAATCAACGATCTCGTCACCGCGCTGGCTGCTATTTTTGATTGGGATGGCTAACAAGTCAAGAGGCTTCTGAGTGGGATGAACGTACTTGTTCACATCGCCCCTCGAAACCTCCCATACTGTCTCGGGGAGCGGGTCCTCAACAGGCAGGCCAGCCTTCCATACTGTTGTCTGTGTCCGATCACCGTACCAAGCAGGAGATTTGCCCTTCATATGAGCATAAAAGACAGGCTCATGTTTGAAACGGTACTGTGCCCAGCCGAAGGTGGCAGCATTCTTCACCCAGATGCATTGTGTCCGGACGACGATGCCGGCTGCGTTCATCGCATCCTCGAACTCCCGCTGATAGGACGAAGGATGGAATACATATATAGCTGCAGTCGGCTGCATTACCACTGCATAGTTGGAAAAAACGGCAAACAAAAAGCCCGCGAAGTCCTCAGCGGGCATGTTGTCGTTCATTATGCTGCTACGGCCATCAGCGGCCAGACGCTCTGAGACACTCTCAACGGCCACATTATAAGGTGGATCAGTAACGACCAGCGCTGCTTTGGCTCCATCCATTAAAAGTGCAACATCATCAGGCTTGGTCGCATCTCCACACACCAAGCGGTGCCGGCCTAGTTGCCACACATCCCCGCGCCTGGTCTCCGGCTCCTTGATTTCATCTAGAGCACGCTGGACGTCAAAGTCATCATCGGTAACCGGAAGGTCCAAATCTTCATCATGTGGCACAGCAAACTCTGCGGCCAGATCCTCGAACTCTTCCAAATCGAAGCCGGACAGGGCCAGATTAGCCCCACTCACCTGCAGATCATCAAGCAATCGATAAAGGGCTTCATCATCCCAACTCCCGCCGACCTTATTAAGCGCTAGGTTGAGAAGCTTTTCCTGCTGGTCGTCCAGGTCGACAACACTTACAGTCAGCTCCGTATGACCCAGCTCATTAACCATGATCTTATGGCGTTGATGGCCTCCAACCATGTTCCCGGTGCGTTCGTTCCAGACAATGGGCTCCACATAACCAAAGGATTCAATGCTGGCTTTCAGCTTTTCATACTCTGGATCACCAGGCTGAAGGTCAGCCCGTGGGTTATATGTTGCTGCGTTAATTTGCTCGATTGGTAGGACTCTGATTTCCACGATTCATACCCCCTATTTTTTCCTGCCTCAGAAACTTTTGACTATCAATGTCGTAAATACATATAACCTCGAAAGAGGGGGGAAAGGAGTGTGGTCTTCATGTCCACATTTTTGAGCTCCCCTTGTTCCGGAGTCTAGAGTAATCTCTAGTTGTCATGAGCTATAAGGGGGTAAAGCTTCCAGCAGGATCACATCTGCTTAAGTCATGACCAGTCATAAGAAATTAGAAAGGCACTAATGCTTTGGACAACTTGCACTTGGTAGCAAGTAACTTGCGTGAAACGATGTAGCCGTCACGTTAACACCAATGCGCCATAGATCCAAGCCCAAAGCTGCAAGACTGCTTCGGTAAATAAGTGTGAGATAAAACCCGGGAGACATGCCTAGTCCCCGGGTTTTATTTTTTTTATATGTTGCCATCTATTTGAGTTGAGTTGGTTTCTAACTTTTGGTGTCTTGCAAATACCGTCTCAGGCCAACGGAATCGGCCCGCTCTGCCTTTCTGGACACTCCTGCCTGTAAACGGACACTCTGAATCTCAACCTCTTAAATAGCCTCACAGAAGGCCGTTTTTGGCATGAAAAAAGCACCCGAAGGTGCCTACTTTTCAAACAGCGGTCCTAAATAATAACCTGTTGTACATGATGATGTACAACTCCAGCCATCTGGGTTCGGAATGTTCTGAATAACCTCAGAACCACACTTATGGCATGCGAACGTATCCTTTGATATTTGGCGGAGTCTCAACAGCGTGGCGGAATTGTTGTGGTGAAAGGTAAATTGTTTGTCCATACTACAACCCCGGTATCACATCTTTTAAAAATTTCGCTGCATTAATCACTTTAGAAGTGGCTGAATTATCAGAAAGATATTTAAGACCCGCCATAGTTATGCGTGGAGAATTTCCATTGATGATTATGTCTCCTTGCGGGCCTCTTTTTATCGAAATTCCTGTCATAAGGTCCTCGTCGAGCATAATTTCTAGAATTGCAATTCTCTTTGCTTCGCTGATACCCAATACATCGCTAGATAACTCCCGCAGATCAAAGCTCCCTTCATCCATCGCTTCTTCAAGTCGATTGAGAATAGTAAAAATTATATCCGTTGCTTTTTTTGACAAACGATCTCAACTCCCTTCGACATCATATTTCGACGATTAGGAAGGTTTTTCCTTCTGGCATACCGGCCTGCTGCAAAACTGCTTTGTACCGGTCCAATTTCCCCATACACAACCTTTGCATTTCTTCGGCTGTTTTGGTGGGCCTTTCATGCATAGCAAAATTCCTTTCTTCAGCTTCTTCTTCAAACCAAAAATCCTTTCAAGGCAATAAAAAAAAGCCACCCAAATGAGTGACTTGTATCTGCCTATGTATTTACAGCACCAAATGAACTGAGGCGCTTATTTAAAACCCGAAAAAATAAACAGCGCTAGAGCCTATTCCCGCAAGCGGGATGCAAAACGCTACGCTGTTGCATAAAAGCATCTGTACTTAGTAACTAGAGAGGAAGAACAAGACCATTTTACTGATCGCTCAGAAAATGGTCAATCAATAAACTCACTCGTTACAGTTATCAACTAACTGATTATCTACGAAACTCTACTTTTTTCACAGTTTATGAACTTTCATGCTTCAGGTTAATTTTAACGCCGAATCCTCCACTTAGTAGATGAGGAGAAGGAAGAATTCCTGAAAAGGAAGTCATATCCCCAATATTAATTGTTATGGGTTCCTCAATATCTTTATTTAGAATAACAGCACGAAACTCTTTTTGATAAGAAAGTGAATGATCTTTCTTAAAATAAACAGACAGATCATTATTCATTAATTCCGGTAGATGTGCATTCTTGTTAGTTGAATAATTTATATAATCAATTTTGCCTGTTGCACAACATAACTCCATTTGATCCAAAGTTCTTTCCAAAGCCTCTATAAATCTAGCAGCTTCTATTACTAGAGCATGATCTCCAAACTCAGAAAGCATTTCCTTCTGTTGCTCAGCATCAAAGGATAACACAGCTTCTACTTCATTCTCATCTTCCTTAATTACTTCGAAATCCTCAGCAGCGACCCACATAATACAGAAAACGGGTTTTGTAAGAACCTCATCCATCCGTAAACTTGTTTTGGCAGAATCAAATGTAAAAGCAAGCTCATGTGTATCATGGTGAAAAAATTTAAGTGATACATTTGTCAACATCAAAGATGCTTCTGACTTATCACCCATTCCCTTTTTGTTATTCTTTTTTTCCATTTGTATAAAGTAGTCTAAATTATTTAAATATAAGTTTCCTTTTTGCAACGATTCCAAGTGCTCTTTCTGCCCAAATTTAATAAATAACATCGGTTTTCTGTTATTCATTTGCTAATCCCTCCCTTTTCTGTTTATATCGACAGAAAAGGGAAGTTGATTAGCTACTTTAATAGACACGCTGCGGAATTGAACCGCGCAAGGGTTCTGACCAGACTGTTCATGTTTCCGCTGGTTAACTGGTGCCTTGCCGCCTGCGCGTGCCATGTGATTAGGAAGAGAGCAACAAAAAAGGACCGGAACATTCGCCAGCCCATCGTCTGTTCCCTTCATTTCCACGCTATCAATATATCATGAGAAAACCTTCATGTGGCGCTCATATTACAGGCAACTTACAGTTACTTTTTATTCAATATATCTAGCAGGATAAAACAATGTGAGAATAGAAGTGATTCAATAATTTACTTTAACTTAATTCATCCACGGAAGGACGCTTCTTATGACAAAGGTAAGGCACCACTTCGTTCCAGTATTTCATCTTTCTTTATTCACCCAGGATGGAACCAGGGAAAGTCCATTATGGGTCTTTGACCAGACCACGGGAAAACAGCGTGAGGCTGTCCCAGAAAGTGTTGGATATGAAAAAAAACTTTACAACGTGAATTTACCTAATACACAGCCCGACGTAATGGAAGACATATTTAAGGTAATCGAGGATGCTGCCGCACCTATCATTAAAAAAATCTGTAAGAACCACAGAATTCCTGAAAACGATGAGGATTATAACTGGTTAATCAATTACATAGCATTGTTATCCCAAAGAACGCCAGCGAGGATGAATCACTCCATCATGCCGCTAGAAGAGATATCTCATCTTTATGCACAAATGATTGTCGCATCACCCGAGCATTATGAGAGCATCAAACAAAGCATGAAAAATGCGGGGGAAGAAGTCAATGAAAACGTATCGTATGAAGAACTAAAAGAATTTGTTTCCGGAAATAAATATAATATTTCTTTTGACAACAATACACGTGTCAAACTTTTACTTAATGCAGTAGATGCTATCCTTCATCCTCTTGGTGCAAGAAATTGGACTGTAGCCTATTCCTCGCCAGAGGTCGGTGATTTCATCTGTTCAGATAATCCAGTTAGCCTCCATTGGACTATACAAAAAGATCGAGGAATCTGGTCTTCACCCGGTCACGGCCTTTTAAACACAGAAGTTAGCGTTCCTTTAAGTAGTCGGATTACCCTATTAGGTCGCTTTGAAGAAATGCCGCCTTTTTACAACGTCTCATCGAAAGAAAATTTAGCTATTTTAAATAGTTACACTGGTTTGCACTCTGACCGATTTGTTTTTTCTAAACAGAATGATTTTCTTTGGTATAAACAAGACAACACGGTTGGAAATGTAACTGATTTTAAAAAGTTAATTTTTCAAAAGAGAAATCATGCTGATAGTTCATCTGATTATAAAGATTAATTATTCTGGTATAAGAAAAAAAGAAGCAGCGGATTGAACAGCTACTGCTTCTTTTTTTTTTGTATGAAAATTTACTATTTAATCAAAATTCCGTATCATCCTGTTCAAAATAACCCATGAGTTTTAAGGTGTTTGCCATACTCTCAGTACCCTCACCAAGTTTACGTCGGATAGTGCTATCACTGAGACTGCGACGGAAGAAAAGCAGTGTCTCTTTATAGGTATAGCCCTGAATATATCGGTATTCTATCGCTTTGCGAGCGTCATCATCCTTAATAAGACCGTGCGCCCGACGAAGCTGCCTCGTATAAAAATCATACCTGCTGTAGACCCAACGCTGCTTTTCGATCAGAATCGTGGCGTTGACTGTCTTGTCTGCATGCAAATCAGTCTGATCGATGCGGCGAGCTGCTTCGCCATCAATACCTACTTGCTGAAGGTCCTGCTCAAACTGCTCAAAGTCTTTCATAAGTGCAACCATATCTGTATATTTTTCGAGCAGGAACTTTGTTCGCTGGATCTCCTGTTTAGTTGCTTTTGCGAAGAGCTCCCCTTGCTCCCACACCATTGCCATTCCCCTCATTCCCCTTTGTCATATGATATAATGTCAAGAGGAATGATTTACTATTAGTGACCCCCGCGAGCCCGGCCAAGGAATGCGGGGGTTGTTTGTATTACTCCGGGATGATGTCCGAACAGAACTCTTGCCATTCTGCTTCACAATCCTCCATGCTCCACCCTGCCACAAGATCGGCAGGGTATCCGTAATCCTTTAATAATTGACGATAGTCCTTCCTCATAGTGTGCTGCTCCTTTCGTAGCTCTTTGGTGCGTACTTGCTTGTTATCGTGTCCTTCATATCCAATTTCATGAGCTCGTGAATCACGCGAGTTTTCGGAATGCCTACCTGTCGGGCAATCTGCGACCGGGAAACACCTTGATTGTCCAGATCAATGATTGTCTGACGCACCTCGTCCGGCAACGGTTGGTAGAACCCCTCGATTAATGTATCAGGCCCTCTCTTTATTTCATTTTTAGAGCTAGGCTGCTTCGCTTCTTTTATAGAACCTCCGGTACGATATTGATGTTTAATCATGCCGTTGCCTCCCAATTCCATAGGCGCTGCATCCCTTTTGCTGGGATTGGCTCTGCAAGGGCCTGCACGTTCGCCAACTCCCAAGCGTATCTACCATCGCTATAATCCCCAAAATAATACTCATTTTTACGAGCACCAGCCCACAATCTAAATTTCCCATTTTCAGCTTTAAGGCCGATAATACCGCTGTTGTGCATATATTCTACTTTGTAGCACTCAGACAAATGGGACGAAGCCACAATCGCACCCGTAGGCAGGTCAGTCAGCGAAATAATTCCGTGTTTGAGCAGCACATCATTAATGGTACGAGACAAGCACGCCTCACGGTCAATCTTCTGCCCGGCATGAATAGCCAGTGGTCCACGATATTTGGTTGCCCATCCACGTGTCTCGAATTTCTTTTCCCCTAAGGCGATCAACGTTGCCCAAGGCTGCATGATGGTTATGGCTTTCATATTTTTAATATGCTTCATTTCTTATCGTTCCTTTCGTAGTGCATGAACATTAAATTTGAATCTTAAATTAAGTAGCAAAGTAACAATTATTGAATAACTTGATTAATGAATTTACTCATCCATTAGGAGGGCTATAAATGAACAAAGATCAACTATTAACCAAATGGGCAAAAGAAAATTGGAGCAAAAAAGAATTTCGTCAAGCTGGCGGTAGGTTTTTACCTAACATTGGCCAAATTGTTACAGCTAATGTGGATGGTCTGCTTTGGAATGAAAGAATCTTCATTCATAGTACAGTTACTCTTTTGAACGGTGAAGAATATGTTACATTTGCCTATGTGGGATTTGACAGCGGTAATCCTAGGATACAAGTAGCACGAGATGTAAATGCAGAGAAAATTGTAATTATTAGTTCCCTTACTTCTTAATACATTCCCCTCTCCCAATACCCCTGTTGGGAGAGGAGTTTTTTCCATCAGCACACGTTTATTTCCATTATTTTTTCCACAACAATACACGCTCCTTTAAATGTTTAATCAGCCTGTCTTACAGAATTTTATAGCCTCCGAAACTAACCGCTGTGCATAGTCCACATCAGGCGGCTCCTGATAGAGAACTGCTTGAATGTCTTGTAAATGAAGGAACATACGCTCCGCCATCCCGGCCTGCTGGCGGTCCGCAACTTCCGGGTCATATCCAAGCAGCCGAAGGGATTCGTCCAGCTCCACACGCATATCCATTAGCCGCGCTACCGCAGCGTTAACGTTCGCCAAGGTTCACACCTCCAAAGGGGCCGAAGTCCCTATATATTCAAACTCATTTGCCCAACCCATCCCGCTGCAATCGGGTTGATCCAAAGGACTTCAGTCCGGATCCGTCCGGCTTCTGCCTTGACTACCTTTGTCTCTTTCCGCCATCCGCCCAATGATTTTTCATATAGGGGATGCTCGTACCCGCTCAATAGAACAGGCCCGGGATGCTTGATCAATGCGTTCAGCAGCACGATATGATCCTCATCGTTCATTTCAACTTTGTACATTCGCTTGCTACGAGTAGAAAGGAGATAAGGCGGATCAGCATAAACAAGGACTTCGGGACGTTTGTAACGCTCCAGCAGCTTAACGGCAGGCTGACACTCGATTTGAACATTCCTCAGCCTGTCAGTAACCTGCATGATCTTGTCCGGTAACAGTTGCCAATCCCGAGCAGGATGCGGCGCGTTCAAATCTATGATGTGGCGCCATCCGGTCCGGTCACTGGTCTTTCCTCCTCGTGCCATCCAACAGCGAACTAAAAAGCGTCTTGCACGTTCAACGTTACTACCTTCGTTTTCATAACCTTTGTAATACTCATCTCTAGCGTATGGAGTCCAATGAATAAGTCTGGCCAGTTCTTTCGGCTGGTCCCGAATAATCTGAAAAAGATTGGACACTTCCCCATCCAGGTCATTCACCGTTTCAAGTGAAGACCTTCCTTTATTGAAAAGCACAGCTCCGCTTCCGAAAAACGGCTCCAGGTACGTTGTGTGCGGTGGCATATTACTGATAATCCAATCAGCCATGCTCCATTTGCTGCCAGGGTAATGTAAGATTCTTGGAATCTTCACAAATCTACCTCCTATCAATATTCCAAAGATTTCTTGTTTGTCACTTCTTGTCGGAAGGAATCGAATACTAGGACAGCCAATATAATAAGGATCAAATAAAAAAGTGAGTGAAGTGTCCTATGGTTGAACCAATAAATTTAGAAATATCAAGACGCTTATCTATGTGGAGCGCACTTCTAGAAGTATCAGATCCGGATAATGTACTTCCCCAGGTTCTTCGTCAATTTAACTTTTTCTCTGGTCAGGCAGGTATTTATCGAGATGCAAACAAAACCAGGAAATATACAGATGACGGAACGGGCATTGCGGTGTCCCTTTTACATACAGGTAGGCATTATGACGATGACCTATCAGAAAATGAAATCATTTACCACTATCCCGAAACTTCTCGTATAGGCGTTACAGATCAAAATGAAATACAGTCTGCAAAGAATGCTGCAATGCTTGGTGTACCAATCTTCGTTATTACCGTTATGGGTTCAAAGAGAAAAGTCCAATTAGGAAAAATTGTCTCATGGGATGATCAAACCAAAACCTTCCTGGTTCTTTTCAATCCTCAAGACCTTTTTGAAGCTGTCATAGACAGAAATATAGATAATAAACCTTTTGTTGCAATCAATATTAAAACTGATGCCAAGACGGTCCTTGTCAAAAGCAGACCGGGGCAACCCAGTTTCAAATTTCATGTTTTCAAACGCTACGGCCCATGCTGCGCAGTCTGTGATACAAAAGTGCCTGAATTACTTGAAGCTGCTCATATCATCCCAAAGAAAAACAATGGTTCAGACGACCCTAGAAACGGGCTCGTTCTATGTGGTAATCATCATCTCGCATTTGATTCCGGGTTATTTATGATCAATCCGGACACACGCGAAATTATTACAGGTGGTAAGTATCCAGTAATGGCCCTAGGATTGATTCATCTAAATTTGAACCATCTAGACAACCAACCACACGTTGAAGCTCTTAAATGGCGCTGGTCTGAATGGGACAATTAATGTAGTTGATTCACTTAATTCCCCTTAAAATAAACGAGGTGATAGAATGGATTTCAAAAAAATGGGACGTGTATTAAGAATCATAGTCTCAATTCTGTATATCTTTTTAGTTATCGGAATCGTTGGACTTATTGGACTCATGATCTACTTTGCTTTTATTGATGAGCAAGTGGTTACGAACACCGTGATTATGAATAGAATAACTCTTCTTCTCGCGGGACTATCATTACCCGGTCTAGTCATCCAACTGGTTTCTTTGCTTACTATCAATGAAAAGAAAACTTTTGCATTGACTACTAAATGCCCTCATTGCAGGCATTTAGTTGAACTAAAAATGAAAGAGGATTAAGATCGTACTTTCCATTTTATAAATGCAGGTGGCCACCGTAGCCCGTGAGGGTAGGGGCCACGTTGCTTTATTAAAGGAACGGCTTACGCTGCTCCCCCGTTTCTCATTTGCTTGGCAACCATCTTCTTGTAAGCCGTCCATTTGGTAGTGATCTGGCCGCTGGTCAAGCCGATGCTTTTAGCAAGCTGCATCCATGTCTTTCCCTCTTCACGACGCTGTTGAAGCAATGTAGGGAAATCAACAGGGATATCCTCAAAGGTAGGACGGGCTTTCAAAATGTATTCCTCCAGCTCATCCTTATCGACTACCGGTTCAGGATCTGTGTCAGTAGCAGGATTCTGATCATCCTCTGGCTTGTTGCTATCATCAGGTTTATTTTCTCCAGACTGCTCAGACGAATCTGTAGTGGCTTCATCTTGGTTTTTCTGTTGGTCATCTGGCTGACCTTCTACTAACTGATCAGCTTTCGGCGGTACTGTATTGACTTCGCCCTTGCGCCATTCATCCCACTTGGCGGCCATCGGCGCGACCCGCTTCCGGTATTCATCCACCATAACCACAAACACGCCCACACCCATACCAACATCAGCAGCTATCTTTAGATAGGTATCTCCGTCGGCCAAGCGCTCCGTAATTTCCAAAAAGTCATACTGCATATCGTCAAATCGTGGTGCCAGGCCGCTGAGTATAAAGTCCTGAATAACTTCAAGGTCAATTTGCTCTGGATCAGCTTTAACCTCCACTTTCTCAAGTGGAAGCCCTAGGTCCATAGAAAGTTGCTCCCCTTCTGGCTTCGCTACAGATACCACACCACCATCATCCACGGTGTATTTCGTGATTGGCTTGCCCGTTCTGGCATTCTTCAAAACTTTGTACGTGACAATCTGTGAATCCAGACCTCCGATAACTTTAAGCTCCAACATGCTTTGAAGCGTATTATATTGACCGTCCAGTTCAGAAGCTGGGATACTGATTGTAATTTCCGTTTCTTCCGATGACTTGAGATTGATCTTTTTAACCGTACCTTTGAAATTTATATAGCTCATCTTTAAGCCACTCCCTTAATGAAATTTTGATGATAGGCCCAGCAAAGTGCGATAGCGTCTGAAGGATCAAAAAGACGTTCCCTTATGTCCCCGATTTTGTACTTGCCCCGTGGATCGTTTTTCTTGTACAGGACAGGAATGGCGATCTCGTCATAGTCGAGGTCGAACAACATCTGCATTTCCATGGCGACTGTCTCTTTATCCGCATTCCCTTTACCAGTCTGAATTTTGAGCTCCGAAGGACGGATGCCCACAATCGGCTTGTCCAAATGAAGGGCAGCCAAGGAAACAGAAGTATACGCCCCGACAAGTGCTAGTACACTGTTGGCATTTTTAAAGTGAACTGGACGCTCCAGTACAATCAATTCCGGTTCTTCCTGCTCAATCAGTCGGAATGCGTCCTGATAGATGGCGTCCAAAACACTAGGCATTGTAATTGACGAATAGTCCCTTAATCCAAAGTCTATCGGCTTACCATTTCGCATTGTGGCCCAACCAGCAAAATTCGTGCCGTGGTCAATCCCCATAATCTTCAAAGCTGCTTCCCCCTCTTTTTACGCCTACGTGACTGCTTGACCAGCAACATACTGTGTTCAAGGACAAATACCTCGCCTATCACTCTGCCGCCTCGGTCACGTACAGTTTGCTTTAATTGATTTTGATACAGCGGGTCTTTTATCTGACGTCGCATGACTTGTCACTTCCTGCGATGGGCCAGTTACCAAGTATCAGACGAAACTCAGCCAGCCCCTCGGTCAACTCGCTCTGCTCAATGTCCCGCAGCTCCTCGAGTAATTCCCTCTCGTCAGGAACTTGTCCAGTGCAGACAAAACGATGTTTCATGTACTCGTAGACGCTCCACCGCGTCCAACATGACGGCTGCATTACGCACCTCGCCGGATAGTACGTTTTTTTATCCCGGACTTGCTGATAAGAACCATCTCCAAGTCCGTATCTAGTACCACCAACCATGTGCTAGGCTTGAGTTTCCATGCCTTCATTTCCTCTTTCTGTCGGCGTGTCGGCCGCGATGGCCGTGTCTGTTTCCCCATGTCCGTTCCTCCCCTACGCGATTTGTTGTGTCTCTTTCTCAAATTTGAGTTTCACTACTCCAGTAGGACCATTGCGTTGTTTTGCGAGGTTGATTTCCAAAATACCTGGGTCCGGTGTGTCAGGGTTGTAGTATTCGTCCCTGTATAGCAGAAGGATATCATCAGCAACTGCGCTGATTGCCGCGCTACCTGACAAGTCCGAAACGAACGGCCTTTTATTCTGTCGGCTCTCCACATCCTGCTTGACCTGAGATAAACCGATCAATGCACAATCACAGTCCTTTGCAGCTTTCCGAAGCTTCTGGCATACACGATGCAATCCAGAACCGCTGTTGTCGTTGCGTTCAGCAGGCTCAACCACTTCTTGCAAGTAATCTACGATGACCAAATCAAGTCCTTCTTGCCGCTTCAATCGACGCATTTCGGAACAAATGTACTCCGCAGTCACCCCGCGACTATCGTCAATATGAATTTTTCGTAAAAATTCCATCTGCGTAGAAATACGCTCAATCTGTTCTGGCTTCAGGTGGCCTGAACGTATCGCCTGCAAGGGAATGCTGCATAGGTTAGCGATCATCCGGTTGTAGATTTGTGCTTTGGACATTTCTAAGCTAAAGTCCGCAACCTTATGTCCCCGCTGGGTAGCCCGCATCTTGATTTCATTTGCCACGGCAGATTTACCCATACTGGTCCGAGCTCCAATGACGATTAGGTTCGTCCGTTGAAATCCCAGCGTCAGCCTATCCAATGCTGACCAGCCTGTCATAATGCCAAGAGCTCTGGCAGGGTCCTGTGTTTTAAGCACTAAGTCCTCATACCACTGGATGATGTCGTCCACCGTGGTATCTTCCCGCAAAGCTTTCGGCCGGATATCCAGTGAGCGCTGTTCAAATTCATCCAGTAATTCTTCAAACCCTCCTGATGACAAATCCAAAAATTTATTGCGGTATTCACCAACCAAATCCAGTGCTTTACGACGAGCATCGGTTTCAATGAGCTTTCTGATATTCTGCTCCAGCATCGAAACCGTGACGGCTGAGCTGGCTAATTTAGACAGGTAGGAAACTCCACCCACCTTTTCAAGATGCTTTTCAAACACCGTCACCAATATAGTCATGGATAGTTCCTGTTCAGTCCGGTGTAGTTCTTGTATCATTTTCAGCAGATTGCGATGCCAAGGTTGTGTAAATAAGCTTGGTTCTAGTGTTACGGCGACTTCGTCTACAAGGGAAGGGTCTCGAAAAAAGGAACCTAATATTTCAGCTTCAAGTAACTCCGTATTCAGCAAGTCGTTGCTCATCTGCCTTTCGCATCAAAATCGTAATCGGGTCGTTTTCTTGAATTTCTGCTTCCGCCGGTGAAGCCCGATCCATTCGGCGTTCTACTTCAGGCCCCCCGCGTTTACGGTATCCTTCCAGCGTACCCCGTACATAAGCTAAGCTTTTTTTATTCTGCCGGACTGCTTCGCGCATAGCTTTTAGTAGCCACTCTCCACCGTAATCGTCAAACAAGGCACCAAGGTCCTCGGTTTCAAATTGGGTAACCTTCCCTGCATCCGTAAAGTTGTTTTCGTAAGCACGGTAGATATACCCAAAGGAATAGTCTGAAGGAAGACGACCACCGCCTCCGTTCTCTGAATCTAATTCATGTACAGTATCTAAAGATGTAGTAGTGTTTTTTTTAATAATTGCTTTAAAGATTGTTTTAGAGAGCCGAAATCCCTTGGTATGACAAGAGAAATCACGCTTCACAGTTACCTTTTTAGTAACTGGCGAGTTACCTTTTTGGTAACTGAACAGTTGCCTTTTGTGTAACTGAGTTACCTTTTTAGTAACTCGAATCGGTTGCTTTTTTGGTAACTCAGTTACTTTTTTAGTAACTGGTTTGCCGAGATTTGGGGTATGGGTTTCAATGTTAATTTTGATTAAATCGTTCATCATTTTGGGGTCATATCGCTCCACCACATCTACAGCCCACATATCATAATGTTTGTTGATCTGAAACACATTCATATGCTCGTCCCAAAACAGCACATGATTTTCAACCAGCTTTTTTAGTTCCTTTTTGATATGTTCCTTACGAACACCACATAACTCAAAATGTTTAAGCATAGGGATTTTAGCCGATGGCTTCCCGCATCCCCAGCTCAGCGTGAGGACAAAATCAATAATATCCCGCTGCCGCTGAGTAAACTTCCGCCGGATCAGCTCTCGATGTATTTCATGTGATATGCGTATATGTGCGTCCGTAGGCTGAGGATTTACATTGGAGTCCACCGGCTTCACCACCTAATCTCTTGCGATTTATATAAATAACGTTCGCTTCTCCATGCTGCCCAGAATCATTCAGAAGTTCTGCTCCCTATCATCCCGGAGAAATATATAGGGATACTTCGCACGAACTACTGTCCAGCCTGGATACCCCCGCGCAAAGTATTCTCGCACCTCGCGCTTAAAGGCTACAGGATCGGACTCTTTAATCCGCCAAATGTGTTCACCGATCATGCTGCGTAACAGCGGCTTGCCAGTAATCTCATCTATAGAACTCATTCAAATTCCATTTCGTCCTGACCTGATCCATCAGCAGGCTGTTGGGAATCAGTGTTATTTGGCTGAGTCGCAGCACCTGACTGAGGTGTTTCATTGCCTTCAGGTTCAGTTGGCATATCAAAAACAAAAGGTTCATCGTTTGGAGTGATATCCTTACGCACCGTTTCATCCTGAGTAACCGCAGAAGCAATCTCTACACTGATAGGAAGCCACTTCCACCCGGAACGTACAACTGTCTTCTTGCACATTTCGGTATAGTCAGTCACCCAAGGCCCTTTACTGGATGCCTTGGAACGCTTCTTATGCTCCTCAATCTCGCTGATCGGCATGTAATGGATAAAATGACCGCCGTCATTAAACTTGGCAACCATATAAGCTCCGATGATTTTGCCTGACTCCTTCGGTTGTTCTTCTTTGCGCAAAAACCAAGGAACGTGCTGCAGTTTTTCCTCCAGCCCATAGGTCAGCTCAATGAAATCATTTTCATAGACTTCGTGGGCGGCAATAGACTTGATGTTTCCAGACCGTCGTGCTAGATCAATCATTCCCTTGTAGCCGATGATGAATGTGGCTTCTGTACCGTATGGGATGATGTAGCAATGACCGATCAGGCCTGGTTCCAGACCAAGCTGTGCCGCTTGCATGACCGCCCCCATGAGAGACGGCATAGAGCATTCCAGTAGCTTCGGATTCGTGCGGATCGTCGTCAGGGCAATACGGCTGAGCCGATCAATGCTCATATGCTTTGGCATAGCCTCCGCAATCTGATACTTCATTTTGTCCATATAAGCGGCAATGGTCTGAGAAGGTGTAGGCGCATCGTTTTTTGCCCCAGCCGCCTTATTTTGAAGCTTTTTTTCAAGGGTTGCTCCGTTACTGCGTTGTCCTGCCATAATAGCCTCCTTACTTCACCAAGAACCGTCGGGATGACGTAGTGTTTGCGTATTTTCCAAAGATGTGTGGCTGTTCTTGCTTCAAGCGTTTAGTGTCTAGGCGCGTTGTTTGACTGGACTTCCAAGTCACCAAAGGTTCTCCGTTATACGTAGCAACCTCATTTTCGCCGATAGCTGCCTTCAGCTCATTTTCAAATCGTTTGACCTGTTCTTCAGCCACTTTCGCATCTTCTTTCGCAGCAATAAGCTTGTCCACCAGCAATGCCTGATCTTTGTCCAGCGTGATTTCTGTCGCTGGCCGAGAAGCAGGATACAACCGATTCAGCAGCTCAGTTGAAGCAGCGCTACCGTCTACCATCGGCGGAACCCGTGGAATTACATGCTTGTTCCAAAACTCGTCCTCAATTTGAATAAGGGATTCAATGATACCTTCGTTTCGCTCAACCAGCTTGTACTGAAATTTTTGACCGCCGATCAGAACGGCAAAATACCCGTAATCCACACCAAGTACGGCCATGTAATGTTGGAGTTGAATGGCGTATTCGTCAGGAACCTGATCGTCGGCCCATTCGCTCAGCTTATAGGCGCTGGCCGTTTTACATTCCAGGATGCCAAGTCCTCGACCGCCCTTGTCTAAAATCAGGCGGTCAACGTTACCCAACATAAATTTATGTGTAGGATGCTGATACATCTTATTGCTGCGTTGCACACGTAAACCTGTTTGATTCATAAACTCACGGGCGACTAAATCTTCTAATTGGTTACCCCAGTAAGCTGCTTCGCCTGGTTCGTCTGGTACAATCTGATCGGTTTTCTCCAGAAATACACCAACGGGTGATTTATACCGATTCAACCCGGCCACCGCAGATGCATCCGAACCACCGATACCACGCTTACGCAGTCTCAACCATTCGTCACGTTCAATGCCTTTTGTATTAGCAGCTACATTCATAGCCATATACATATCGCTCCCTCTTGTTAGGAACGGCCACCCATGATAAGATGACCGTATTCACATATTTAGTTTTCAAAAGATCAGTGATAGCCCGTTGCCGCGGGCTATTTTTTTATAATGAAAAAGCTAACTCGTTTCGGTACAACTTCGGTATTCGCTATCTTGAGGCCAGTATCAATGATGCCTTTGAACTGCTCTGTGACTTCTCGTTGTCCCACTGTCTTGATTTTCAGCGCAGTATAAAGCCCCACATTTAACGCGATAGCTTCTAAAAACTCAGTAGCATCCACAGATTCGTCGGTGCTAATTTTCGCAAAAAACTCCACCACTTTTTTATGAGTTGCGTTCATGCCGATTCTCCTTCCATGATTTCATCATGTTCTACAATCTGCTGATACTCGACGATCACTGGTGCATTCTCGATGCTGACAATGAGCTCATCATTTTCATCTAAAACATGGAATTCAGAATGGACATTATTTTCATATTCCGTACCGACTTGCTTAATCTCAATGACTTCGCTGCCATTTAGCTCCGTTCCAATTTCAAAAATCCTTGTTGGATTAGAGACAACGGTCAAACGTTGAATAACTTGCACAAAGTTTCCTCCTTCCGTATGTAATTTCAAGCAGACTGGATTCGAACCAGCAGTCAGGCGCGCTCCGTCGTTTTCCGCCTGATATTCTCACCATCGCGTGTACACGTACCATCGTGTCGCTGCTTTGTGTGATGCGTCAGCCGCATCTTCCGACGCCGAACGGGAGTAGGTTATGTTACCGTCCGACGCCGGAAGACAAGGCCGACATGGCCTGTCCGTTGCCAGCTTGTCCTATATCACTGGCGACATATTTCCGAAAAACTCCAACCGTTCTTCTGCTGGCAGAAGATTTAGGCTCAGCAAGGCGTTATTCCATTGAAAGTAGGCTTCGTCCCGCTCCTGTAGTAGCTCCTGAAATTCAGATGAAAAAGCTGAACCGCCCGCATGTAGAAAAGCTTCTATTGCATCCGTGTTGGCCTGCGTTCCTGCCTTCTTATCAAGAAAGTTTTGAATGAGGCGTTCCTTTAACTGCTGCATCACGCACCCTCACCCTTGCTTTCTCTCGCAGAAGGAGATAGAATAAGCAACACAAGAGACTTTAATCGAGTTCTCAAACCAAGCGTTCGGCCCGCCAGCCGAGCGTTTTTCTTTTGTTCTTGAAAAGATAAGTGAAGATTCATCATGAACGCTGCTTGAGCAATACTTTTTTGTCGGTGACTCTCAGAAACGATTTCCGGATTTTGCAGCATCATGTTTAAATTGTGCTCTGCGTTTGCTGCGACAAATTTGGCTTCATCCTCTAATCTCTCGATTTCCATTTACATTCCCTCATTTCATATATTTTTTAGCCTTCAAGTCAGCGCGATGTTCTTTCCATGTCGCAAGCCAACTAAAGGAGTATTCCTTACATAGCACCGCCGCAAAGTGGGTAAGGGCCGTAATAGCTTCAACCGTCTCCATTAGCAGACGCTTCATATTTTGGCGTTCGGATTCTGTGAGCTGGTCAGCAGTTTTGCTAATTGGGACCTCAGCAGACAGAACAAGAACTTCCCTCATTTCTTCAATCGTCTTGAACAGTACACTTGCCCTATGTAGATCTACATTGTCCAGCCAGGGCGCAAAGGCACCGCCTGTAACTTCCCCGGCTGCTGCAATGTAAAGCTGACCGTCATCATAATGCTCCGCCGCTTGTTGCATGAGCTCTTTCGATGGTTTGCGGGAGCCTTTGATGATCTTTCCAATTAATGAAGCATCCACGTGAGCAGCTCGCCCCGCTGCGTTACGCGTTTCCCCCCGTCGTTTCAAAACCTCCTGAAGATTGGGACCAAACTGTCCAATTGACATGTTTTTTTCCTCTCCTTTGTCCGATTGACACGTTTATTACGGACAGAGGGCTGATGTAGTATTAGGTTGTAAGTTCTTCCCCCCGTATCTCCTCAACCCGCTGGAGCCGGTACAGCCCGGCGGGTTTCTTCCTATTCATATGGACCCTGATTTGTTCTCTCTTAGCCATTCCAAGGGTTCCGGCCAGAGGACTCGTTTGCCGCGAGCACCACCAATGTTATATATAGGAAAGCCTGGCTCCTCAACCATGTCATAAGCCGCCTGCTTCCGAATTTTCATTCGTCTTGCCATTTCAGGAACCGTGATAATCTCGCCAGAATGCCGATTCAATTACTGCACCTCCTTTCCGTATCAACAGACTTCTATAGAACGAATCCAGTAAAAACGCATAACTAAGTTCCTCCTACGACGCTTTAGTTCTTGAGTTTAAAAGCGTTTTGAGTTCTTTAATGTATTTCTTTCGCAAGCTGGCAACGCGTATGTGTGTTTTTTTCCAAGCTTCATTACTCATCTTCTCTGGTTTCATCTAACCCACTTCCTTTGCAGCAATACTATTTAGATGATCTAAAATTTCATGTGGTATTTTTTCGTAGTATGCTGAAGCTTTTAGTTCAATTGGATTAACTCCTAGTACAGTAGCCAATGCATCATTGAGCTTATCTGAAGCTGGTGAAGTTTTTCCGTTTTGCAACTTACTGAGATAATGTTTAGTGAGCACATTTCCGGTGATATCGCCAACTAAAGAGCATATTTTATCTAACTTTAAACCGTTTTTTTTAATGGCATTAGCCAGCAACTCAGAATACTTTTGCATTGTCACATCACCTCCAAACAGAATGTGATTTTTTTAAATCAACTTTATGTGATTTATATTATCACATTGATTTTATTTGTCAACAATAAGTGATAAAAAAATATCAAACATGTATATGTTGATACTTTTTTGTCAACTATGAGATAATTGAACCTAATCGCGAAGGAGTTGTTATATAGATGAAATACTCTGATTTATTAAAGGAGTATATTAAAAAATCCAGGCTTACATTAGAGGAGATATGCAGTCGATTAGAAAAAGAAGGATTATCAATGAGTCGTGAACATCTCAGTCGTTTGCAAAACGGAAAAACTCCACCTACCTCAGACGAACTTAACCGTGCTATTGCTAAAGTAACCGGAGGAGATGCTGAAGAATTAATCATGGCAGCTTATATAGAAAAAGCACCTGATTTTGTAAAACAAAAGATTCAGGTGGGAGAGGATATAACCCAATTTTTAAATGCTGCTTTGGGGCATGTTAAAATGCCATTAAATGGGGATGATCCGTCAGAAACATTCGAGTGGAAGGATTTGTTCGCTGTCATTAACATGGAGGAAAGACTGGAGTTGTTGAAAATTGTTTTACTTGATGGAAAGGAACATAGCAGAGAAAGTGATAATGGAGATCAACAAGACAAAAGAAACTATAACAACGCAAACGAAACTATTCGTTTGTTAGAAGAGGAAGCCCAAAAAATGGGCTTATCTCCTTCAGACCCTGAGTTTATTGAAATGATTAAAGACAGTATGGAGATCATTCGGGTTGCACGCGGAAAGAATAAGAATTAAATCCGGTTTCAACCTTTCTATATGTTGTGGCTCTACTCTCTCATCATTTTTAGATCTGTCTGTACTACTCATGATGGTCACTTCCAATCTTTCGTTCAATATCTGGATTAATTTCATGTTTTGCACAGTATAATTGTATACGTTAGTACTCAACCTATTGTTTCAAGAATCTAGGAGACTTCGTTTTTTTGCACTATTGACAATTACATTATATATCCCCATCCCTTACATGAAAAAAAGGATTTTTAGGAAATCATTCGACAATTTTTGTCATCGTGCAAATATTTACAGATAACATGAGCAAATCCCCCAACCGATGGGGTTAGTAATAAGGATGATTTTGGTGGTTATCATAATCGTAGTTATTCTTTTAGCCATATTGTTTGGGAAGGGAATTAGAAATTTATTCTCACTTGCTTTCATAGGTATATTTACTATTTTCTTATGGGAAATTGCCTGGTGGGGGAAAGTTATAGACTTAATTCTAGCCCTTATTTTTTTTGTCCCTATAATCAATGGTCTTATACAGGGATTCCGTACACCAAAGGTTGTAGATACTGTTCCCTCAAAACCAAGTGGTACAAGGCATGTTGTTAAAAGTGTCGAAGTGAAACCACGTGAAAAAGCTCAGACTTCTTTTTTATCTGACTTCAATTTAATTGAGATAGCGAAGCCATATGGAGACATTGACCTAAGTAAAGTAAATGTCACGATGGTTTCCAGTACCTTGATGAAAAGGGTTCCTTATTTTAGAAAAATTCAGTTGGAAAATCGCGAGTACATACCTGCTCGTAAAGTTACTTCCTCAAATGAATCAGGTATTTCACTTACAAAGCAATCCTAAGTTGAATTAGAAGCTGTACGGAAAAATTTCCATACGCATAAAATTTCGGTACAATATAACCTAAAGCCCTTTTCGGGCTTTTCTTTCGGAATAAAAACAGAACATATATTCCCTATTTCAATTTAGGAGGTTCGTCATGAGAGGACATATAGCCCAGAAAGGGAAGAAATACTACATCGTTGTGGATATGAAAGATGAGGTAACAGGAAAGCGTCGCAGGAAGTGGCTTACTGGCCCCAATGGAGGCTTCGATAAGAAAAGAGATGCTGAACGTGCGATGCCTGACATTCTCAGTGCTTTTAATAAAGGAACCTTTGTAGAACCGACCAAGAAAACTTTCGGTGAAATTATGGAGACCTGGCTTAAAGACAAAAAAACCTCTGTTAAACATGGTACTTGGAAGTCTTATGAGTGGCTTGTAAACACACACATTGTGCCGAATCTGGGGAAAGTGCAGATGACAAAATTAAAACCACAGCACCTCCATAATTTATATCATGAAATACTCCTACCCAAGTTATCTGTAGCCTCTATCAAGAAAGCTCACGTCCTAATTTTAGATGCTTTAAACCGGGCAGTAGCCTGGGGAGTTATCACTCAGAATGTTGCCTCTTATGTAGAATTACCCCAAGGAAAAAAGAAAAAATTCGAGGTCTGGAATGAACATCAATTAAAAATCTTCCTAGATGCTGCATCTGAAGATCAATACTTCATGGCCTTCGAGCTCGCTGCCTCTACTGGCATGCGTCAAAGTGAAATACTTGCGCTACCCCGATCAGAGGTAGATTTAAAGAGGAAAACGGCTTCGGTTCGACAAGCTTATACCATTTCTGAAATAGGACATGATCTTGATGATACTAAGAATGATAGTAGCGTTCGCTCCATCGCACTGTTTGCTAATACCGTTAATTTTCTAGAAAATCACTTTAGAAAGCAAGAACATGAGCAAGCCAGAAATAAGCTATACAATGATTCAGGCTTAGTAATTCAAACGAGTGTGGGAACGCCTCTCGGCCCCCGCAATCTTATGAGACATTACTATCGTATTTTGGACAGAATTGTAAAGGAACATCCCGACTTTCCTCGGATTCGTTTCCACGATCTGCGACACACTCATGCAACACTACTTCTCAAAGCTGGTATCCATCCAAAGATCGTTCAAGAGCGACTTGGACATTCGTCTATCAATGTAACTCTGGATACCTATTCACATGTTCTTCCGAATCTCCAAGAAGCGGTGTTAAAAAACATTGGCGATTCAATCACAGGAGAGAGCATTAGCACCATAGAACCTACTTTACTAAACTAAAGGGTAGAAAAATGGTAGAAGAATGCTCAATTCAACAAAAAAAGCGCGACGTCCAAAAAGCTTGGAAGCCGCGCTGTGCTTGAGTTTTATAGAATGCTGGTGAAGGGAATTGAACCCCCGGCCTACGCATTACGAGTGCGTTGCTCTACCCCTGAGCTACACCAGCAGGTCAGTGTAACTGACAACAAAAACTATTATACTCTTAGTTACATAAAAATCAATCACTTACATCAACTTTTTCAGCTAGGATTTGGATTTAATTCGGTAACATTTCCTGTCGCGGTGCCAGATAGTTTCTCTGCGACGGAACGGAGCTTTTGGTGACTGGAGGAAGGCTTGTCACGGCGATCATCAATTTTGACCGAGGTGGAAACACGCTTGGCTCCAGACAGGAATGGCGCTTCGTGCAGCGCAGCAATGGCGGTGAACACATCGTCCAACGAACCTTCAATAATCGTACTCATGGAGGTAAGCTCATAGGTAATTCCTTTTTGCATCTTCAACACTTTTTGCATCTGGGCAACGTAGTCGCTCAAGCTTGTACTCCCCGTTCCAATCGGGATCACTGTCACTTCTGCAATAGCCATCGCCAAGTTCCTCCTTTAATTTAAAATCGTCGCTTCTTTAAAAATCTAAAATCTCAGTCCGATAGAGCGAGCAACCTTATTTCACAAAAATAGTTCATATGTATGCTGCTTGTTTCTGTAGGAAACATCTTTATCATTCATTGTACCGTTCAAACTGCCTCAATTCAAATACAGCCCGCGACTTCTCTGCATATTTTGATTTTCCATTCCTTTTCCTTTACGTATGGCTTCGAATGTTGCTATAATACTCCTTGCACTTATTTGAAATTTTAAGTTTATATACACAATATGTTGGGTTAAATATTCATAACACGTCTAAATATAGTGATGTAGCCGATAAATCGTACGGGAACCATCTTTCCCCCTTCATTGGCAGGTGCATCGCTATTTCTATGTTATTGGATTACATACAGCCCCCAAATGCTGTCTGACCATCGCTTTTTTCGCCATTATCTTCTCATTATGATCATTTTCATACCTATTCCCAAGTATGATTCCAAATCAGGAAAGCGAGGAATTAATCCTATGCCACAACTCGTAACCAAACCAAACAATCGCCAGTTGGCTTTTGATGAAATACGCATTTCCGTATATGCCGACCGTGTACTCAGCGGGCTGGACAAGCTGGATAAAGATCGTCTCATCCGTGGTGTAACTAGTAAACTGCGCCGCGACGAAGTCACGGGGGATGACATTAGCAACGCGTTTGCGATGGCTGCACTTGAATTGGTTAGTAAGGAAGAACCGGACTGGAAATTTGCCGCTGCGCGTGCTTTGCTCACTTCCTTGTATAAAAAAGCGGCCACTCACCGCCGTTATAAATCCTATGCGGACGAGCCTTACGGTGCTTTTTATCCACTGATCACTGATTTGGTCCAAAAAGGAATTTACCGTCAAGAACTGCTCGACTACTATACCAAGGAGCAGATTGATGAGTTGGGTGATTCCATATTGCCGAAAAATGATCTGTTGTTCGATTATATCGGGCTGTTAACGCTGTCTGAGCGCTATTTGGCCAATGATTTTGACGGACGCGTAATGGAACTGCCGCAGGAACGCTACATGATCATCGCGATGTACCTGATGCACCAAGAGCCTGCCGACAAGCGGATGGAGCTGGTGAAGGAAGCATACTGGGCGATGAGCAACATGTACATGACAGCAGCTACACCAACCATGTCCAATGCCGGAAAAAAGGTGGCCGGACAGCTCTCCAGCTGCTTTATCGACACCGTAGACGACTCGTTGGAAGGCATTTTCGACTCCAATACGGATGTAGCCCGTCTTAGCAAAATGGGCGGCGGCATCGGCGTATACCTCGGTAAAGTACGGGCGCGTGGCTCCGATATCCGTGGACATAAAAATACAAGTTCCGGCGTCATTCCGTGGATTCGCCAGTTGAACAATACAGCTGTTAGCGTAGACCAATTGGGTACTCGCAAAGGTGCAATTGCCGTATATCTGGACGTATTCCACAAGGATATCCTCGCGTTCCTTGACCTGAAGCTGAACAACGGTGACGAGCGGATGCGTGCACATGACGTGTTCCATGGCGTATGTCTGCCTGATCTGTTCATGGAGCGGGTCGAAGCACGGGGTGAATGGAATCTGTTCTGTCCGCATGAAGTGAAAAAGGTCATGGGCTGGAAAGATGACAACGGTCGTCCACTGGGCCTGGAAGATTTTTATGATGAAACCTTCGGTTCAGGTACCTTCCGCGAAAAGTATGAGGAGGCGTCACAGCATCCCATTCTCTCTCGTATTACAGTGCCTGCCATCGACATCATGAAGCGCCTGATGAAATCACAACTGGAAACAGGTACACCGTACATGTTCTACCGCGATACGGTAAACCGTGCTAACCCGAACCGCGCCCATGGTATGGTATATTCCTCCAACTTGTGTACGGAAATTATGCAAAACCAATCTGCAACTGTAGTAGAAAAAGAAGAATTGGTCACCAAGGACGGACAAACACGCATCGTTATTTCCAAAATTCCTGGCGACTTTGTGGTGTGCAACCTGAATTCCATCCATCTGGCTCGTGCGGTTCCGGCAGGTGTGCTGGATCGCCTTGTACCGATTCAGGTACGTATGCTGGATAATGTTATTGATATCAACAACATTGAAGTACTGCAAGCACAATATACGAACAGCCAATATCGCGCTGTCGGTCTGGGTACATTTGGACTGCATCATCTACTCGCACTGGAAGGTATCCGTTGGGAATCCGATGAAGCGGTAACCTATAACGATCATTTGTATGAAAAAATTAACTACCTGGCAGTCAAATCCAGCATGGAGCTAGCGAAAGAAAAAGGCCGTTATGCCAAATTCGAGGGTTCTGACTGGTCTACTGGGCACTATTTCACTTCCCGTGGCTATACGGATGGTACACGCGAAGGCAAATTTGTCACTACGTCCGAGTGGAGCGAGCTTGCAGAAGAAGTCAAACAAAATGGTGTCCGCAACGCATGGCTGTTCGCCATCGCGCCTAACGGGTCCACGTCTATTATTGCAGGCTCTACCGCCAGCATTGATCCATTGTACGAGCTGCTTTCTTATGAAGAGAAAACAACTTACAAGATTGCTAACCCTGCACCGGATTTGAACGAAAAAACCATCTGGTACTACAAGACGGCTTTCTTGCTGGATCAACACGCTTCGATCAACATGGCTTCTGCACGTCAGCGTCATATTGACCAGGGCCAAAGCTTTAACCTGTATGTACGGCCTGATATTAAAGCAACTGAATTTTTAGAGCTGCACATCCATGCCTGGAAATCAGGTATGAAATCGACCTATTATGTACGTAGCCGCGCACTGACGATTGAAGAATGTGATAGCTGCGCATCCTAAACTAAAGGAGAGAAGCTCTCATGCAGTTACAGAAGATTTTTAACACGGAAGCGCCCAATCGCTCTACCCGTATTATTGAAGGCGAAAGCTCCGGTATTTTGAATTGGAACGATATTCGGATGCCGCATATGTACAAATTGTATAAAGTGCTGCTGCTGAACCACTGGATTCCAGATGAAATTCCGATGTCCAAGGACGCGTCCCAGTTCCCTGTGCTGGATGCCGAAGAACAGCGCACCTTCAAAATTAACATCGGCCTGCTGGCTGTGCTGGATTCGATGCAAACAATGTTTGTCGGGGATGTAAAACGCTATTTTACCGATTCCTCGCTGGAAGCTATTTCAGCAATTATCGGGCAGCAGGAAGTGGTGCATAACCAGTCCTACTCCTACGTTCTGTCTTCTTTGGTGTCAGATCAGGAACAGAAGGAAATTTTTGAATACTGGAAAAACGATCCTGTCCTGCTGGAGCGTAACACATTCATCTCGGATATTTATCAGGAGTTCCGCGATGAGCAGAACCCACAAACCTTTTTCCAAGCGATGGTAGCCGATTTGATTTTGGAAGGCATTTTCTTTTACAGCACATTTGCTTTCTTCTACAATTTGGCCCGTGATCAGAAAATGATGGCAACCAGCCAAATGATCTCGTATATTCAGCGTGATGAAAATCAGCATTGCTACTTCTTCGCCGAAGTGTTCAAGCAGCTATTGTCCGATTTCCCTGAGCTGAATACCAAGGAAAATACGGACTATGTCTATCGTATGATTGACCGAGCTGTGGAGCTCGAAACGAATTGGGCGCATTATACGCTCAAAGAGGTTCGCGGCATCGACTTGAACGAGCTGAGCGATTACATCAAATACATGGCAAATATGCGCCTGAGACTGCTTGGTATGGACAAAGCGTACGAAGGCGTAGATGTAAACTGTATGCCTTGGATCAAACCATTCTCAGATGAAGCGCTGAATGCGACAAAAACGGACTTCTTTGAAGCAAAATCACGCAATTATGGCAAGGTCGGAGATGACAACGGATTTGACGATTTGTAAGTCATAAGATACAGCCTTAGCTCGGTACTTACCGGGCTAAGGCTTTTTTCATGAGAATTTACGCAAATACGCAAAAAAATCATGAAACATCTGAATAACTATTCATATTTTCCTATTTGTACACGATATATATGAAGGTGAAAAAAACATAGTAAGGAGCATATTATGAAAAGCAGCGTTAAAAAAAGAATGGGATTACAATCCAAACTCTACTTCATCTTGCTCATTCCTTTAATAGTGATTGGCGTCATTGTTCTGTGGACGACCAATCAATCCATCCAGAATGCTTCTCTATCAACCATGCAGCTAAACAATGAAACGCTGGCAAAGAACACGGCCCAGCTATTGGACAAATCCGCAGTCAAGAGCTTAAATACGGATTCATCTGAGCAAAGCAGCGAGTATAAGCAGCTTCGGAACGAGTTAAATACGCTCAGGCTGCAAACTGGAATCCTGTACATCTATATGTACAACCGTGTGGGCAATGAGTGGAAAATTACGGTGGATGGAGCCGCATGGGACGACAAAGACTACAGTCCATTCGGAACTCCTGTAAGTTTTACCCTTAAAGAAACGGAAGAGAAATTGAAACAAGGGGAAACAGTGACTACAGATATTACAACGGACCCTGAGTGGGGGATGATGTTTTCCTCCTTTACTCCCATTAAGGATACTGATGGAACCATCATTGGTTATTTGGGAATCGATAGATCCCTGTCCTCTGTGACTGAAGTATACGAACATACCTTGCCCGAGGCCTACCGATTAGTTATTCCTGTTATCTCCATCATTCTGATCATCTCCATTGCGGCTATGATGCTGGTAACCCGGCGTATACTGCGTCAGGTGAGATTTATTAAAAATACACTGGAGCAAGTAGCCGACGGCAACCTTACGGTTACATCGTCGCAAGTAACATATGATCAGTTAGGCGAAATTAGCAAATTGACAAACAAAATGGTGGAAGCCATGTCCAATATGATTGTGGATATTCAAAGCAGTTCTAGCACACTCCAGCATGCATCAGAGAATATCGTCGTGACAACGGAGGGGACACTCCACCAAACTGAGGAACTGTCCCGTACACTCCAGCAAATTGCCGATGTCTCTATTAACCAAGCGGATCAAGCAGTGGAATCGGTTCAACAATCTGACCGATTAGGACAAACGCTGGATGAAGTCGGAAGCCATGTGCAACAATTTACGGATACGGCCCATCATCTCAATGAGGTTCGTAATCAGGTAGCCAGTGAGCATGAACTGTTATTAGAAAAAGGACGAGAAAGCGCCCTGCGTATCAAGCAGATGCAGCGTATGTCACACGCATTAACCGAAAAATCGCGCGAGGCGGCTAACATCGGTCAGCAAGTACAGGGCATCGTAAAGCAGACGCAAATTTTGTCCTTTAATGCATCTATTGAAGCCTCACGTGCAGGCGAAGCTGGCAAGGGTTTTTCTGTGGTCGCTCATGAAATGGGACAACTTGCACAGCAATCCGCCATATCGATTCGGGAAATCGATGAAATCTTAAGAAGCTTTGTTGAGCAAATTGAGCAAATGGGTGATCAATTTGATGAAAACATAAAGACCGTCAACGAACAAGAAACCCAAATTTCGGTATGTCTACAGTCTGTTGACAAAGTCACCGAGGTTTCACAGGAAGTTCAGGAGTTAGCCGCACATCTAGCTCAATTGACGGCAGAGATGCAAGAGGTACGTCACAGCGTAGATCAACATTTAAATCACACAGCCAGCGCGGCACAGCAGACTGCCGGAATGACAGAAGATGTATCAGCAAGCGCCCAGAAGCAGGCCCTAGCGGTAAAAGAACTATCCGAAGTAGCCCGCAATCTCACTACACTATCAAACAATCTGCAGCGTCATGCCGACCAGTTCCGGGTAAAAAACGCTGAATAGTAAATATGATGTTGGATTCGATTCAACTGAATGAAAAGAAGTAAACTAAAATGGAGCATTCGCTAACGTAGCGAATGCTCCATTATTATGTTTTGAAAGCCGAGCAGAGTTCACCTTTATCCGAGTAGGTGCATACATATAACCTAGAAGTGTGTATTCAAGCAACCCAGAATCATACCCATTCTTATGATGGAGGTAGCGCCGCTGTTTTCACCTGTTTCGTATAAGAAGGATAGCCTCCCGTATGCTGGAGCATTTCGATTTCACGCAAAATACGCGGCAAGTCAGCGACCGAGTTCATCACGATGTGGGCTCCTGCCCTTTTCAAACCATATACACTCTGTCTGCCCCGTTCCTCAGCCACTCTGTCGTCTGCTTCATGGCTGGTCGTTTGAGTTGCGGTCGTCACGCTTTCGTTATGGTTCAAGACACCAATCGTCCATACACCGGCGTTCCGTCCCTCTTGCATATCCGCTGCTGTATCTCCTACTTTCACAATATCGCTCAGCGGAAATACCTGCAAGCGATGTGCAATTTCATAGATCATCCACGGATATGGCCTCCCCTGCGAAACTTCACAAGGGGCTACCATACAATCCAGCGTATAGGGTGACTGTGCAGGCGTAAATACGTGACTGAGCATCTCCATCGGACAGGATGCAGTGGCACCTGACTGAATGCGACGATCCTGCAACTCCTGCAGCGCCCTGTCTATACCGATAGCAGGCTCAGCCCCTTGGATCAAGGAGCGGAGAACAGGGACAAGCTCGAGATAAATATGCTCAATATCCATTCTGCCAGGATGCGCACCAAAGCACTCCAGCCATTTTTTCCGAACCTCTGAAAGTCCCAGCACATTCGCAATATGATCCCGGATCGGCATTCCTCGCCCATGAGATACCTGTTCTTCAGTTACCTGTATACCTTTCCATCTGAAAATGTCACGCATTCCCTGGGTTAAGCCTCGTCCTCCGGGGTCTAACAATGTACTTTCGAGATTAAAAATAACCGCCTGTATCATGCAATCCCCGCCTTTCCGTACCGCGGCTACCGCAATCTTTATTTTGCTTAGGAACATGATACACAGCTAACGTAAACTGAAATGTCGTAAACGGTAAGCGGATTGTAATTGAAAATAAATTCCTTGATTGGTTGTGAATACCGAGTGTGATCAGAGGAGGAGTCGCAATATGAGACAGCCTTGGAATGAATTTAATTCCAAAATGCCTTGGCGGATGGAGCTTGGTTGTTATGCGCTGAATAAACTGGCCTGTGGAGGATTGGTTTTTGGTCTCTTATGGATCTATTGCTATCTGACAGAGGAAATAACAGGGATTCCTCTGACTATAGCAGGCAATAGTGGTGAACTGACCGCGCAGCTGTGGGCCTATGGTTTTGCCCTTCCTGCCGCTCTTGCCGCTGATGCGCTACGCGATCTTTTACCCTGGCTTCGCAAGCCCGAGCAGCTCACCCTATACCTCGCTGCAGGATTCAGTGTCTTTCTCCTACTAGGTTCTTTGATGTCGCCTGCTGGAACGGGCATTTTATGGAGCAACGGCATAGCAGGTGCAGGGATTACACTGCTGTATTATGGAGGAAGGTACTGGCTGAACCGTGAATATGGATTACAGATCATGCTGGCCTTCCTCCTGCCACTGCTGCTATGGCCTATAGGGCTTCAATAATGTCGCCTGCGATCACAGAGGCAGGATGCTGGCGATGACGTGCGGCTGTTTCTCCAGCCGCACCATGCAGATACACGCCAAAAGCTGCTGCCTGCGAAGCATTCAAGCCCTGAGCCAGCAAACCTGCGATGATGCCTGTTAGCACATCGCCCGCACCGCCTGTCGCCATCCCAGCATGGCCTGTAGTATTGACGTAGGCCGTTCCGTCAGGACAAGCGATGACGGTACGCGCTCCTTTGAGCACCAGCGTGACCCCACGTGTTCGGGCGTACTCCCGGGCATGGGTGATGCGGTCACGCTGCACCTCTGCTGTCGGTATGCCCAGCAGACGAGCCATTTCACCGGGGTGCGGCGTTAGTACGACCGCCGCACTTCTCGGCTTCCAAGCCTCCAGCTCAGGCCCCGCCGAGGCGAGGATGTTCAAGGCATCCGCATCAAGCACGAGCGGACCGCCGTATTCCTCCCACAGGCGGCGCAGCCAGCCGGTGTCCCCTGCAAAGCGGCCGAGGCCGGGGCCGACAGCCAGTACATCACGTGCCTGCGCGAGCTGTAGCAGCTCGTCTGCGGAGTCGGCATTCCATTCGCCGTCTCCGCCTGCTGCGGCGGCAGCGAGCATCAGTTCCGGCGCGGCGCCAATGACGCGCGGCAACAACGCCTCGGGCACCGCCCACGTGACAAGGCCGCTACCGATGCGCAGGGCTGCACGTGCGGCCAGCAAGCCCGCGCCGCTCATGCGCAGGCTTCCGGCCGCGACGAGAACATGGCCGTAGGTGCCCTTGTGCCCGTCCGGCACGCGGCTGCGGCTTACATCCACGTCCAGCGCAGCGCGCAGCGTGTCACGGGTCAAGAGCCGCAGCTGCACGCCGCACTCACGGGCAAGGCCGGGTGGAATACCGATGTAGCGCACCACCACATCGCCTGCGGTCCCGGCGCCCGGATATTGGACGAGCCCACGCTTCAAGTAGGCGAGGCATACGGTGACGCGCGCACGAATGCACGGCTCGTGCAGCGCACCCGTGTCGGCGTCGAGGCCGCTAGGCACGTCTACCGACACGAGCGGCGCGCCGCTGGCATTGGCCTCGCGGATCAGCGAGGCGTAGGGTTCGCGCGGCGGACCTTGCGTGCCCGTGCCCAGCAGGGCATCGACGATGCCGGAGGCGCCGCGCAGGTCGAGGGTATCCCGGCCATAGAGAATCACCGGGATACCCAGAGCCGCGATGATATCGCGTTGCGCAGCCGCTTCACCGCGTAGCATGTCTGGCGGCTCGACGTACACAACGGTGACGCGTAGCCTTGCATCGGTCAGATGACGGGCTGCCACCAGCCCGTCACCACCGTTGTTGCCTTTGCCTACGAGGATATACCAGTGTTCTCGTTCCCGTAAGTCATGTCGTCCTTGACTCCACGTCTCTGTCCGTATAACACCGTCATGTCCCGTTATATCCCCTGGTCCTGTGTGTGTAACCTCTTCTGTCCACTGCGACCCCAACACTTCAACACGATCATTTCCACGTATTAGATCAGCAGTGCCTACTGAGTAGCCGCCGCCATTGCTCTTCCCACTTCTTTCGGCACATAGCTTCAACACCTCGTCAGCTACCGCGCGCCCGGCATTTTCCATCAAGGTAAGGGCCGGAATACCCAGCTTGTCAATTGTATAGCGATCCAATTCTCGCATTTCTTCGGCGGTCACCATATACATGCTTTTCGCCTCCCGTATAGCTATCCCTGCTTATTAATATCCAACCGTAAAACGGGAATTGACAAACTCCCCTTCTACTAACTCATCAATCAGGGCTACCGCATAATCTTCGACCGAGATACGGCTATGGCCTAATTCGTCAACCACCAAATGATCCAAACCAATACGGAACTGTCCTGTACGTTTTCCCAATTCAATTATTCCGGCAGGACTACAATAGGTCCAGTCTACATCCGCAGCGCGGTACAGCTCCAGTGCATCTGCATGGGCAGCCGCCAGTGGCTTCACTTCCTCCGGAAACTCGGCGGTATCCATGAGGCGTTCACCGTTTTCTGTTTTCAGACTTCCCGCTCCGCCAACGACAAGTATGCGCTCCGCGCCGGAACGCCGAGTTCCTTCCAGCAAAGAACGAGTCGCTTCGAGCAGTTCTTCCTCTTCTCCAAACTTGGGACCGTATGCGCTAATGATAGCATCGTGCCCTTTGGCCACATCCGTAACGGAATTCGGATTTAGAATATCCGCTTGAACCACCGTCAAATATTCACTTTGCTCCGTCACACGTTGCGGGTCGCGCACCGCCGCCGTCACTTCATACTTACGCTTGATTGCTTCCTTTACTAACGCTTGGCCAATGGTTCCTGTTGCTCCGAAAATAATAACTTTCATATAAATGTGCCCTCTTCCTGTCTATAATTTACTTACTGTTATTTATCCGTTTTATGTCCAGCTTAAACCCGTAAAGCATGTCAGCTTACAGTCCCCCCGGCTGTCGCCAGTACATCCCTTCCGACCTCGGACTGACCCATTAGACGCCGAATTGCGCATACAAGCGGTCGACCGGCTTATCCGCGATCAGCGTCACAAAGCTGCCCGTACGGTTGATTCGATGTCTCATAATGTTCTGTTGCAATTTCTACATTTTTATCCATGCCGAATCTCCTCCTGCTTGTAATCTTGTCTATTTTACCAAAAAATACTTCATATATCCTGGTCAAAGGGATACAAGCCCTTGAAATGCCTGTATGGTCTGTGCAATAGTGTAGAAAGAACAATGGAAGGAGGGATTGCGGGTGTCCCCGACGGACTTCGCGGCGTTAGCCGCATATATCTCACCCGGTCTGATTGCCTTCCTGCTGGCGTTGTCTTTGCTGGTATGGCTGTATGTTCACAGTGCAGCCCAGCTTCGAAATTCACGTCAGCAGCGGCTGGAAGAATTACAGGAATCGCTGCGTATCTATGGACGATTAGCTGGTTGTCTCCAAACCGCTACCCAGAACGGGTTCAATAACAGTGAAAAGCAGTACCAGAACGGACTCATCCACGCTCTTCAGGAAGCCAAAGCTGCTCCCTATTTGACCCCTCACCTTCAAGAGCAGGTTCAAGCATCCCTTCGGGAGTGTGACACATTCCGCAGAGAATTGCTTCTCAAATCACTGGAGCGTGAAATGAACAAACTCATCGAGGAACGGCGTCTTGTTCTGCTGGAATCTCATGCTCCGGGCTGGGGAACAGCATTGTGGAAGCTATTGCGCCCAGCAGCTGGTCCGTTGGCGCTGGCAGGAATCGTCTGGTTGGTCACAAGGCTGGTTATGGAACTGATAGCCTCCAGCCATGTCGATGTTAGTCTGCCCGATACTGCACAATCTGCCTCATGGCTCATAGGGTGTGCATGGATGAGGTTCGTTTCCGGCTTGATCGCCCTATTGTATGTTTACCGGCTGATGACCCTACGTAGGCAAAATGATCTGGACGTGACGGCATCCCATTTTCCAACAAGCCTGTTGTGCTTAGTGATCGCCGCTGTCGCTCTGTTTCAATGGATCGGACCGGAAGCATCTCCCTACATACTGGCTGTTCAGCTTGTGCTGTTTTTGATTGGCTTCCGACTTACCCGAGGCCGCTCGCGCAGTGATCGTCCTTATGTTGGTCATCCCGGCTTGATCAAGGCAGATGCTTCTCAACATCAGGATTTACACGCAGCAGATAAAGATAAAACGGCTGACTCTTCTTTGGCAGAAGAACATATTCGGTCCTAAACACCAATGGCACAGGATTCTATTCCCGTATCCACCCTGCAAATCACATACCATCACAGGACATCCCAACAACAAAGAAGGAGATTATGGGGTGTCCTGTTTTTTGAACAATTTTTGGCTTTTTGAGGGGTTAGGCTTGTGCCAGTGATCAAGGAAAGGGTATATTGTTTATATAAATGTAAATCATATCGTTTTTTATGTATGAATATTGAAAAAAATCCATATATGTTAAACTACCATCAATTTATGATGTGCGTTAGAATTGGAGGAACTATGCAACTGGACATTTCTGAAAAATCACTTCCCGTTTATGAAGCGCTGGCCAGTGAGGTTCGGCTAAACATGATTGTTCTGCTTGCGGAGAAGCCTATGAATATACGTGAGCTGGCGGAAGCGTTGGGGCTCAGCAGTGCGATTATGACGATGCATGTCAAGAAACTGGAGAGAGCGTCCATTATTTCGACCAAAATGCTGCCTGGGCGAGGCGGAGTACAGAAAGTGTGCTCACTGGCTACAGACAAAATTGAAATCGCCATGCCACGCTACCAGCAGGATGTACGACAATTCCATCAGACGGAGATTTCTGTGGGACACTTTACAGATTTTGAAATACAGGCGACCTGCGGACTGGCTACCGTCGAAAAGATCATTGGTGAATTCGATGAGCCTCGTTCGTTCTTGGACCCTGAGCGCTTCAATTCCAAAATTCTGTGGTTCAGCCAAGGATATATGGATTATAAGGTGCCGAATTTCCTACTGTCCAGTCAAAAAGCTGAGGAACTGGAAATTTCGATGGAACTATCATCCGAGGCCCCTTTTACCAATGATAATTGGCCTTCAGATATCACTTTTTTCCTAAATGATGTGAATTTGGGTACATGGACCAGCCCAGGGGATTTCGGGGATAACCGGGGTAAATACACACCTGCATGGTGGCCTGATTTTATCAATCAATATGGTCTCCTTAAAAGACTTCGCGTTACCTCAGAAGGTACCTTTATGGATGGCAAGCAGATATCCGACGTGACTTTAAGCCAAGTGCTGATTGATCAGAAGCAATGGAAATTCCGTATTGCCATATTGGATGATGCCCAGCATGTTGGAGGGGTTACTCTGTTCGGTACCGGATTTGGTAACTACAATCAGGACATCCTGTTCCGTTTGTACTACAAACATGCAGAAAATCATACCAAAACAGTAACGGTAGAAGCTGGCGATACTAGCAAATAGTTTTTAGGCCACTTCAAGACCTGAACACGGCGTTTTGCCCATACCTTTCATGGGAAACAAAGCGCCGTGTTTTATTTTTTCATCTACTTATATCGTACTCTTTTGCTACATGCTATGCGATTAGCGTATAGGTTCAATACATACAGGTGAAGGAACCTCCAGCACATATCCCGTTCGGGTCAAGCGTCCATCCTCACTATGGATGGCAAAAGATACGATGTTGTTTCCATCCTGATTCGCTACTACCAAATAACCGGACAAGATGTTGAAGTTACGCGGTGTGCTGCCCAAGGTTTCCACCCATTCCACCGTCTTCAGCTTGCCGCTGTCCAGATCGACATGGTATAGCACGATGCTGTCATGGCCGCGGTTTGACACATACAAAAAGCGTCCACAGGGCGTAATCCGAATATCGGCTGCTGTATTTTCTACATTTATAACGCCTTCTGGTAGTGTGGACAGGCTTTGTAACAATGTAAGCTCACCATTACGTTCGTTATAACTAAACACAGCGACTGTATTGTTCAACTCATTGGCGACAAAAGCATATGGACGCGAAGGATGAAAAACCAGATGACGCGGTCCAGAACCAGGTGGCAAATCTGTCTCACGATGGGTCACCAGTTTTCCATCCTCTGTCAAACGGTATACCACAATCTGATCCAGTCCCAGATCACATACCAGGGCATACTGTCCTGAAGGATCTGGAATAATCGAATGCGGATGTGCCGCATCCTGGCGGTCCTGGCGAATACCTGAGCCAGTATGCTGAACTTGCCCCGACATGTCTCCTAATCCTCCAGCTTCCGTCGCAGGGAACACAACGGCATTGCCGCCTGAATAGTTGGAAGCCAGCACATATCGTCCATCGGTTGTTACGGAAACATAGCAAGTATGCGCTCCCTCCGTCCCTTTTCGATCCAAAGGGTGTAATTCCCCCGTCTGGGCATTCACCTGATATGCATACAGCTCGCCTTCTTCTGTTTCACTGGCAGCATACAGCTTCGTCCCATCCGGATGTAGCGCCAGAAAAGAAGGCCTTTCAATTCCTTCCACACCTCCAACCATGCGCAGATCACCATTGTTCACATGCAAAGTACATACATATATTCCTCTTTCCTGACGAGACGCATAAGTTCCTGTATAAAATAACTGCTCATTTCGCTCTTCCATCGGCTCTCATCTCCTTCTAGCTGTTTTTTTACATATTATCTGGCTTTTAGCTCTACTATTTGTCTTGTTGTAAACTCATCATGCATTATTACCCAAGATTCTGTTGTTTCATTAACGTTTCGCGATATATGCAAAAAAATAGCCTCCTTCGGCGCCAACTGTGGTTCACAAGAACGTCACAGTTCACTCCAAAAGAGACTAAGTTTACGAAAAATACAATATTAAACCGCTGTGGTTTGGGTATCTCTGCTATTCCATTTTACAGCCAGCCCCAAACTAAGAATGAGAATGACTGCCCCAAAAATGTATGGCAAATTGATATGCACCTCAAACAATGTACCCGCAAGCGCAGGTCCTAGAATATTACCAATACTCATATAAGCATTGTTCATGCCGGCTGCAACTCCCTGCTCATCCCCCGCCATTTTGGATAAAGCAGTATTAATGGCTGGCCGTAGCAACGACGTAGCGGTAAAGAAGATGAGCGATACCCCGAGTACATAATAAAAGTTGCCGGAGAGCAACATAAGCACAAGGGAAATCGCTGAAAACAGAAAGGAACCGATAATGACGCCTTTTTCGCCAAAACGATTCAACATCGGACTAATGACCACAGCTTGAATCACGGTTCCGACCAGTGCTCCTACCGTAATAATGATAGCAATATCACGCTCATTGTAATGAAACTTGCCCGTCACGAAGAAAGGAAACATCGTTTCAAAATGCGTCAATCCAAAGGTGAGCGTGAATATCATAATCAACAGCATAAAGTAAGGCTTGCGGAAAGAAAGGGCAAACTGTTTAATCACATTGTCCCGTTTGACCTTGACATTCCGAAACTTCAACTGTTTCTCCAGCGACAAGGTTTCGGGCAGCATAATCAAGGAAATCAGTGCAGCTAAGCCCGATACGGCCGCCGAAACATATAAGGGCGTACGAATCGAGATATCTGCCAGCAAGCCGCCCACACCAGGACCGATCACAAAGCCAAGAGACATGGCGGCACCCAACAACCCCATCCCTCTACCGCGATTGTGGACCGTTGTAATGTCAGCAATATAGGCCATCATCGGAGGAATCATAAAAGCTGCCCCTGCACCTCCCAGCAAACGTGAGATATACAGCATGGTTAACGATTCCCCAATCGCAAACAATACAGAAGACGCCGTCATGATTACCAAACCGATAATAATCATTTTTTTACGTCCGTATTTATCGGACCATTCTCCCGCTAGCGGCGAAAACAGGAATTGGGTTAAGCCAAACACGGCAACCAAATAACCACCCGTTTCACCACTGCCTCCCAAGGAGCTCATAAACTTGGGAAGGATCGGAATAATGAGGCCAATTCCCAGCATGGCAATAAACATATTAATCATCAAAATGACCAGCGGTCCCATTTTCAACTGTTGTGAATCTGACATGTAGCGTTTTGTCCTCCTCAGGTTCTTTATTTCGTATACGAAAATCTTATTTTGCAACCATTCCAGCAAAACTCTCCATTATATTAATAGAGTGTGGGACAAATAACAATCATAAAATACTTCCGATAACCCTGAATCTTTCCTTTGGCAAACAGCAAAAAGGAACAACCTGAATAAACGATGTTGTCCCTCTCACAACGAACGACCAGGGTGAATTTCTGGAACGGTCTGGCGGTCCCTACGATCCCTGTTGTGGATCTTCGAATAGCTCCTTTATCATCTTTTCCTTGTTATTCAGAAATTGTTTCGTGATGATAAAATGATCAGTTTCCTCCAGCGTCGGGGTGTCGATCCCTTCATGTGTCAGATGATACAAGATGGAATCTGGATAAGCCATCAAAATAGGGGAATGAGTAGAAATGATAAACTGTGAGCCTTGCTGCACCAGCTCGTGAATCCGTGCAAGCATGGCCATCTGGCGCAAAGGCGATAATGCAGCTTCCGGTTCATCCAAAATATATAATCCTTGTCCTCTAAACCGATGCACAAAGGCAGCAAAAAAAGACTCGCCATGCGACTGCTCATGCAGCGATTTACCCCCATAGGAATCTCGAATCGGTCGCCCTCCTCCTTCTCGATCCAGCTCGTCGATGTGAGTCGCCACATTATAGTAGCTCTCCGCCCGGAAAAAGAAGCCATCCCTTGGCTTTTCCACCCCTCTCACCAGCCGGATATGCTCATACAGTGAGGAATGCGTGGCTTGTGTAGAAAAATTGAAATTTTTAGTACCGCCCTCTGGATTAAATCCCCACGCGACCGCGATTGCCTCCATAAGCGTCGATTTACCTACGCCATTTTCTCCAATAATATAGGTGACGGAAGGATGGAATTTCAGTTCGTTCCACTGGTGCAGGGCTTTTAAGTTAAACGGATATTGGCTCTCGTCAGCATCTGGAGGCCAAATCAGCTCCAGGCGACGTATGAAAAGATTGCGGTCCCATATACTCATGTCCAGTTCAGCTCCATTGCCAAGCAATTCACTAGGTTTTCCATCATTATATTGGAATTATTTACAGCAATCAATTGGAAATCCCATTTCGTAACCCTTCTGTTGTTATTCAAGCGATTATTGTAGGTATAATGTATAGTAATGTTCATTGGGCATGAATTCTAAGTACTTTATTTCGTGTATATCTCATTCTTTTCAAGCAGGTGAATCTATGAAGTCAAATCACAAACCGACCCAATCCTTTAAAATCGTACAGTTCTTGATGACCATCTACAGGCAGCGATTGACACGTATTCTGCTACCGTTGGCTGTACTGGCTTTTATTATATGGGAGGCCGGACGAGAACTAAATGACTTTAATCTGGCGCGTATGTTTCATGAGCTGCGGCGAATGGATGCCACGTTTCTCATCGAAATTGGCTTGTTCTCACTGGCTGCCGTGGCGGCTATGAGCGCGTACGATTACGTAATCAGGCATCATTTCAAGCTTCAGGTCAAGCCTGGGACGACATTTCGCTACGCGTGGATCTCCAATACCTTCAATAATGTCTTTGGTTTTGCAGGCTTTACAGGAGCGGGACTTCGCACCGTACTGTATAAAAAAAGCGGTGTGCCGTTAGGTGTCATCACCTCTGCCGTCGTGTTTCTTTCGCCGGTCGTCATTACCGGACTATCTTTACTGGCTTGGGGGGCCATTGTCCATTTGTATCCGGTACAGCCTGTGCTGGATGCTCATCCTTGGCTTCATTGGGCGCTGTGGGGAATGGCATTGTACCTGCCGCTATTTCTGATCATGCAGCGCTCCAAACGGTACTCCACATGGTTCAACAAGGGAGAAGGACAGCTTTCCTGGTCCACTATCTCCGCTTCCATTAGTGCTTCCCTGCTGGAATGGCTGCTGGCTGGCCTTACCTTTGCATGGATCGGCTCGCACTTGCTCCATGAACTTCCGATCCATGCTGTGTTCGGCATTTATGTGATAGCCGCGATTGCCGGATTGATCAGTCTTGCACCCGGAGGGGTCGGGGCATTCGACATCATCGCCCTGCTCGGGCTGCAAATGGCGGGAGCCAACTCAGATCGGGCACTGGCTGTGCTGCTGGTCTTTCGTATCTTTTATTACATCATCCCGTGGCTCATCGGCTTGGTATTAGCCGCGCTGGAAATGATTCCGCGTAACGAGCGCCTGAATCAGCTTGCTGAGACGGGTTGGGATTACTCCCTTAATGCCTGGCAGAAGGTATGGGGCTGGCCTGGTCAATTCCGGTTTTTGGCCGATCTAGGAGTATGGGCGCTTGGTAAGCTGGTACTCATCTCCGGCGTGGTGCTTCTTTTGTCGGCAGCTACGCCCGGTCTGTTATATCGGCTACGTTTTGCTGAGCATTTGCTCAGCCTGCCCGTCATGCGCTTGTCGCATGAAATCTCGGTCATCATCGGGATTATGCTTGTCGTTCTGTCCCACGGAATCTCTCTGCGTATTCGCAGAGCATTGCGGCTGACATTGATACTGCTGCTGACAGGAGCTATTTTCACCTTCACTAAAGGGCTAGATTTTGAAGAAGCCTTATTCCTGCTGTTTGTGGCGTTAATGCTATGGATCTCGCGTTCGCGGTTTTATCGGGTCAGTGCTCCGCTGAATCGGCACAACATTTTAATATGGGGTGGATTATCTCTACTCGTAACCGGGGCTTATTTTATCATTGGGGCAGGCTCCAACACTCCTTTTATGCGCCATTTGCATGCCAAGGTCCATCTGGACTTTTTTATGAACCGCAGCGATTACGGAGTTACCGCCGTGTTTAGTCTGATTTTGGCATGGGTATTCCTAACGGTGTATTTCTTTCTTCGACCTCAGCGTAGCATCGCCAATCTACCCGACGAGCAAGAGCTGGATAAGCTAAAAGAATTTTTGAAACGGCAGGGTGGTAATCTCGTATCTCATATGCTTTTTTTGGGCGATAAATATCTGTATTGGACTAAAAATGAACAGGTCGTCATTCCCTATGCTCGCAGCCGGGACAAACTGATTGTATTAGGTGACCCACTCGGTCCAAAAGAACGTGTAAGTGAAGCCATTCAGGAATTCCAACGGTTCGCAGATCGGTATGCGTTGACGGCTGTATTTTATCAGGCATCGCCAGAGTATTTGTCCATCTATCACGAGAACGGCTATCGCTTTTTCAAACTGGGCGAGGAAGCACTGGTGCCGCTGGAATCATTTACACTGACGGGCAAAAGCAATCAGGCGCTACGCAGCGCCAAAAACCGCTTTGACCGCGAGGGCTACTCGTTCGAAATCATCCAACCGCCTCTCGAGGCGTCACTGATTGAAGAGATGCGGCATGTTTCGAATATTTGGCTGGACGGGCGCAAGGAGAAGGGATATTCACTCGGCTGGTTCAAAGAATCTTATCTTCAGTTGGCTCCGATTGCATTGCTAAAGGACTCTGAAGGGAAGGTCATCGCTTTCGCTACGATGGCCCCTGCCTATGATCATGGACGGACGGTCTCCATTGACCTGATGCGTCACTTGCCTGACACGCCAAATGGCACGATGGATTATTTATTCACACGGGTTATTGAGTGGGCCAAGGAGAGTGGATATACGACATTTAATCTGGGAATGGCACCGCTGTCCCAGGTAGGACAAAGCGAAAAGGCATTACGCGAGGAAAAGCTGGCTCGACTTGTTTTCCAATACGGGGGACATTTTTACGGTTTTCAGGGGCTTCGGCGCTTTAAGGATAAGTTCAAGCCCCAATGGGAACCGCGCTATCTGGCCTATCCGGCTTCTGTCTTTCTACCGATCCTGACGCTGGAGCTAGTTTATCTCGTGTCCAAACGATCGGACTAAACAAAGGGCTGACAACAGGAACTTTAATAGCCTAACACAACGTATAAAAGGGTGTTCCCAACCACGAACGGTTGCAGGAACACCCTTTTATATTCACAGATCTTCTTAGAAGCTGCCTTTTACAACAACTTCAGACAATGGAAAACGTCCTGATGGACGCGCTGGTACTTGTGCCTTACCTACGCTAATAAGCATAGTTGGCAGGTAACGTGCTGGAATATTGAATTGCTCAATCAATTGTGCAGGAATGAAACCGCCCATTGCGCAAGTGTCGTAGCCCAAAGATTTAGCAGCCAGCATAATATTTTGTGCTGCAAGAGCAGAGTTCAGGATGGCTGCATCGCGAGCTACTTGCGGATTTTGGTATGCGCCGTTGATTTGACCTACCAATGCGTCACGGATTTCTGCTGGCAGTGCGCCTGCTTCTACCGCTTGATCATAAATGACGGTGTTGCGGTTCGCTTCCAAATCACCCAATACGGCAATCGTAACGGAACTTTCCGCTACTTGACCCTGATTGTAGGCGATAGGTAGCAATTTTTGTTTGTCCGCTTCGCTTCCGATGACAAGGAATTTCCAATGTTGGAGGTTCCAAGCGGAAGGAGCTTCTACCGCCGCAGTCAAAATGGCCTCCAGATCTTCCTCTGGCAATTTAAAATCCTTAACATAGCTCTTTACCGCGTGTCTTTCACTAATAGTAGATAGAGTTTCATTTTTTGGACTGCTCGACATTCTAGGCACACTCCTAATTTCTTAATATATATCTAATTTGAATCCTCATTAACTTCCCAAACTACTGCAATTATAAAAATGATAGTGAATGATGTCAATATGTTTAAGTATGACCCTGCACTCAAAATACAGTACAATACGGATTAAGACATACATATCGGCAGATGCCTGCCGATGGGACAAGACACGGGTGAGTTCATTTTGTTCTCATTTGAATTAAAAAAGGAGCGTTACTATGATTGGATCTTTTAAAAAAACGGATATTGCTTTGTTTGCCGCCTGGGTTGTAGCTTGTGTGGCAACTTTGGGCAGTCTGTATCTCAGCGAGATTTTGGGGTTTGAGCCTTGTAAGCTGTGCTGGTTTCAGCGCATTCTGATGTATCCCCTGACCCTTCTGCTCGGGATCGCCTATTTTCGAGGAGATTCGGAGATACGCCGTTATGTCATGCCGTTGGCTATCATTGGAGGCGCGATTTCAGCCTATCACTTTATCATTCAGCGCATCCATGCAGCCGCCAAAGCAGCTGCGCAAACTTCAACTTCCTGCGGCAGAGTATCCTGTGAACAGGATTACCTGAACTGGTTCGATTTTATTACCATTCCTTTTCTCGCACTGATTGCCTTTATCCTTATTATTGCAGCCATGGGTTATATCATGCGTCAGGAGAAAAAATCAGCTCAAGGAGAGGTACAAGCAAAGGAACTCGCATAAGTATGAAAGAGACCTAATTATAGGACCCGTTACCACCAAGAGGTGTATAATCCGCTTGCCAGAGGAAAGACTGTAACTAAATATATCCATTGCATATGTGGTATAATGTAAAAGATTTGCAGTCTGTCCAATAACGCTTATATTCCTTATAGAGGGGGCCAGTCCATGTTTCATATTAGCACCCCATTGCTGCAATATGGCGCAACCTTCGGTATGATCGTAATCGCTATTTCGGCTATTTTCATCCGTATGAAGACAGGTCATCGCCCGATTAATGCCAAAAAAATCATCATTCCTCCGCTCGGCATGAGCACCGGTTTTATGATGTTTGTGGTGCCAGAAGTACGGGTTCCCTGGCTTTGGGGGCTGGGCGCTTTTCTGGTCGGCTGGTTTATTTTTTCTTACCCGTTGATCCGTAGCACCAAATTTGAATTGCAAGAAGGGCTGGTTTTCGTCCAACGCTCACGTACCTTCTTTTTTATTTTGATCAGCCTGCTGATCGTCCGATTGCTGCTGCATGAATTTATTCAGCATTACATTACCATTCCGCAGACAGCAGGGCTATTTTTCATTCTAGCCTTCGGGACCTTGTTACACTGGCGGCTTCGTATGTATTTTCAATATCGTCAGTTCGTTCCGAACGAGACGGAAGTTCGCATCTGACAAACGGGTTTTTAACATGCATGCTCGCATGTTGCTGTATAGACCAAAAAGACACGTTCTCCCAGCAGGGAGCCGTGTCTTTTTGGTCATTTCGGTCTTTTTAGTCTATCGTAAGCTACATTACTCAATTCATTAAGGGTGTGCTTTTGTTGTCGTGCTTGAAAACGTCCTACTCTCCTAGGACCCCGCGGTCATCTTGGGGTTAACGCGTTGATGCCTTGCTGCCCGAACGCCAGACACTTACTGGGAGCTCTGCTTTGTAAACAGCACGCTGCCGTTTGTGTTGTTCTGCGGAGCATAAGCGCCGTCCCAGGTGATAAAGAAGCTTGCTCCAGTGTAGATCTCATTCAGGGCCTTGTTCCAAAGCGAATAATCGAATTCCTTGAGCTGATTATTGCTGCGATCCACATGGTCGCCACCCACGGCTGGTCCAATTTCGCAGAAGCCATAAGTTTTGCCAAGTCCTTTGATGTCATTGTAAGCCATCTTAATTTCATTGTCATTGGACGGATCGTCGCTGTAAGCGTCGATGCCAATCCAGGTGACATAGCTGGAGCCGGGGTAATAAGCAGCCGCGTTGGCTCCTTTATTAGGGGCATAGACAAAATTGACGTTGGACATGCCATGGGTCGTCACGATGTAATGGTACAGATTGATGTACAGGTTCTTATAGTCCGTCGTGTTTTTATCTCCCCACCAGAACCAGCCTCCGTTCATCTCATGGAAGGGTCTGTAGTAAACGGGGGATGAGTTAAACTTTTGCAGGCCAGTCACGACATTGTCAACCTGGGCCTTATAATTTTGCAGCCATGCGGGGCTGGACGAATTGATGGATGAAATGTCTGTATTAGCCAAGATCTCGAAATCGGAATCAGACATCGGGGCGTTTACATTTCCACCCTGGGGATTGGGCATGTGGGTGGAAACGGTGACGATTTTCCCCAAGGCTTGGATGGCGGAGGCGCTATTGGAGGTGATGGAGGCTGCATCGGTTCCACCCTGGTTCCAGTTCAGCAGATCATAGGAGACGATGTCAGGGTTGTAGGTCCAGACAGGACTGGTGTTTACACTTCCGTCATAGCCCAGGAACATGCCAGTATAGTTGATATTGCTCTCCGCGCCTGCCGTCATTGGTAGCGAGAATAATAATGCAGCCCCGGTGAGGGCGCTGATCAAGCTCTTCGTTTTCTTGAATGAATTCATATTGGTTATCCTCCTAATGTTTATATCTTGCTGCTTGTAATCGCAAGACTTAAGGTGTGTTATGCGGGAAATAAGAAGTTATCAGGAACTTATACCCCCTTATTTCCCCAAATACTTTTGACATTCTGACACAATCATCCCTAAGAAAATTTTGAATCGCAACCTACATGCTTTTCGTTTTAGCGAGTTGATCTCCATCTTCCTAAAGGAATACGCTTTTGCGACCCTCAATTATATCGACATCAAGGAAAAAAGCTGAAATAGTTCTATTAGAGGAAAAAATTATTCATATAACAACAAACAAACAATTCCTGCAAGGTGTGGTAGAGGCTAAATGTGTAATAAAGGAAAATTTTTCATTTCATTCTTATGAATTAGGATTCAAAATATTGTTATTTTTGTACTATATAGAAGATTCATAATCACACACTTAACGTATCCCGTTAGCAAGCGGATCACTAGCGTCTATCAGAACTAAGCTGGTCACTCTGAAGGCATGGCGTATATTTTTTTAAAAATGTCGGCGTGGCACTCATGAAACGAAAAAAACCGATATTCGGCCTTTGAGCCAAATTCGGTTTTTTAGAGGTGATCTATTATTCCACGCATGTACTAGACTTTTATAGAATGCACGTAGCAAAAGAGACTGTCCTCTGAACAGCCCCTTTTCCTGTAACATGTCTAGCTCATTCAACCCGTTAGTCTGTATGCTATCGATGGGTGCCTGCTTTTATTGCTGGGTCAAAATGATCGGACCATCTGCTGTAATGGCCAGCGTGTGCTCGTATTGAGCAGACAAGCCGCCGTCCAACGTGCGTGCGGTCCAACCATCCGCATCAATTTTACTGCGGTATGTGCCTGTGTTGAGCATTGGCTCAATTGTAATGACCATACCCTCTTTTAAGCGTGGTCCACGATGCGGAGGTCCATAATGAGGAACTTGCGGTTGCTCATGCATTTCTTCCCCGATGCCATGCCCAATGAATTCGCGTACGACCGAGAAGCCTTCCGCTTCCGCGTAGGTTTGTATCGCATGGGAAATATCTCCGATCCGGTTACCGATAACGGCTTGCTCAATCCCTTTATACAGCGATTCCTTGGTAACATCCAGCAGCTTTTGCGCCTGCTCAGACACATTACCCACCGCATACGACCAAGCGGAATCTGCCAGCCAGCCATTCAGGTTCACAACCATGTCGATCGTCACGATGTCCCCGTCCTTCAACGGTGTCTTATTCGGAAAGCCGTGGCAAATCACATCGTTAGGTGAGCCACAAGTTGCAAACTGATAGCCGTTATAGCCTTTTTGCTCCGGTGTGGCGCCATGCTTCTTCATAAAGGATTCTGCAAAGGCGTCAATTTCCAGTGTCGTAATGCCTGGCTTGATCATTTTGGCAATTTCCCGGTGGCAAGCAGCCAAAATGTCTCCAGCTTTTTTCATATTTTCAATTTGTTCTTTGGTTTTAATGATAATCATTAAACGGTCTCCTTCTTTTCCGTGTTCGTTCCACTTTTCACTGCTTCTTTTTTCTGCTTCTATTGTAACGCTAAAAGCAGCGAAATGGAACCGATGTCAACTGACACCGTTTACAAGGATCTTAAACGGGGTATATAATATTCCATAACTTGTATACCAGTATGCAAAATTATTTCCAAGATAGGAGTATCCTATGAAATATCCAACAACCTGGTTACAGGGCGCATCGCTTGGGGAAAGGATTGCTTGTGAACTTCGGCTTCAGATTATACGGGGTATTCAGACGCCAGGCACTGTTCTATCTGAGAATCAGATTGCTGCCGATTTTGGTACCAGTCGTTCTCCGGTGCGTGAAGCCTTGAAGGCACTCTCGAGCGAAGGACTGATCCGTTTAGAGCGCATGGGTGCGATTGTCGTTGGCATGACACCCAGTGATATGGAGGAGCTATTCGATGTACGAATGCTGATTGAGCATTTTGTTGTACAAAGGTATGTACATAGTGATAATGCCACATTGGTGACTGTTTTGAATCAGATGATTGACAAAATGGAAGTCGCTCTCAAGTACAGGGATGTCGTTGAATTTTCTCTTCAGGATTTTAATTTTCATGAGGCTCTGGTTCTGGAAGCAGGCCATACCCGTATTCTTCATACCTGGAATGGTATGAGACAGCTAATCCTGACGGTCATGTTAGCTGCGACAGAACAACGATTTGCGTCTAACATCGAAGAATCACAAGTCACGATTCACAAACATCGAACCTTTGCAAACGCTTTAAGTCAAGGGAATGCTCAGGAGTTATCGGGATTTATTGAGGATCATTACCGAGATACCCGCAACGCGGTTAACGATAGCGTTCTGTCTCCCTACAGAAAGACATCGTCCTAGCCGCAACATGCGTGACAAAGAGCCGATGTACCGCGCTTCATGCGTTTTTTGCTGGCGCGGTTCTCTTTTACATTAAAGTTGTCGACAAGTATACATTTAGCTACACATATATGAATAAGGAGGCATTACTTCATGAACACATTACTCGGCTTGAGCCATAACGCGTCCCTGCTCATATGGGCGCTAGTTACCGTCATTCTTTTGATTTTGCTGATTGCCAAATTCAAATGGAATCCCTTCGTTTCACTGCTGCTTTCGTCGGTATTTCTCGGACTGGTTAACGGGATGCCGGGACATGAAGTTACTGCCTCCATCACCAAGGGGCTCGGCAGTACGCTCGGCTCCATCGCCATCGTGATCGGTTTAGGCACCATGCTCGGTAAAATGATGGCAGAATCCGGCGGTGCCGAACGCATCGCGACCACACTGATGGATCGTTTTGGTGAAAAACGCGTTCATTGGGCGATGATGATTGTAGGCTTTATCGTGGGTATTCCCGTATTTTTTGAGGTTGGTATTATTTTATTAATTCCCATTCTGTTCACGGTTGCCCGCAAAATGAATATGTCTCTGCTGAAAATCGGTATTCCGATGCTGGCAGGACTATCGACGGTACACGGCCTTTTGCCACCCCACCCGGCTCCGATGATCGCGATTGAAGCCTTTAACGCCAATATTGGACGCACGATAGGATATGCACTCATCGTGGGCATTCCATCCGCTATTATTGCGGGCCCGGTCTTCGGCGCTTGGATTGGCAAAAGAATCATGGTCAGACCTTCCGAGAGGCTGGACGAGCAGTTCAGAAATACGACGGGACGGTCGCTGCCTCCTTTTTGGATTACTCTGTTCACCATTTTATTACCTGTTATTCTAATGCTTAGCGGATCAGTCGCTGAAATCGTAGACCCGGCCAATACACATCCGCTCACTGTATTTTTCAAATTCATTGGTGATGAGGTTATGGCATTGCTGATTGCGGCCGTGTTTTCTTTTTTCTCGCTAGGCTATGCACGTGGTCTAAAGAAAGAGGATTTGTCCCGTTTTACCAGTGAATGTCTGGCACCAACAGCCTCTATTATCTTAATTATCGGGAGCGGCGGTGCATTTAAAACGGTATTGATCGACAGCGGTGTAGGTCAGGCCATTGCAGCGGTCGCTACAGGAGCCCATATGAATGTGATTGTATTTGCTTTTCTGGTCGCTGCGCTCATTCGTGTAGCCACTGGATCAGCGACAGTCGCGATGACGACAGGCTCCGGTATTGTCGCACCTGTACTGGCACTTACACCCGGCGCGAATGTCGAACTGGTCGTCCTTGCTACAGGAGCAGGGTCGCTGATCTTGTCTCATGTGAATGACGCCGGTTTTTGGATGATTAAAGAATTTTTCAATATGACGGTTCCGCAGACTCTAAAATCATGGACCGTTATGGAAACCATCCTCTCCCTGGTCGCTTTCGGTTTGATTATGCTGCTGAGTGTGTTAATTTAACGATAATGAGCTAATAACGGTAAGTGAAGGGGAGATTGAATATGACAGACACCCGATATATGATCGGCGTCGATATCGGTACGACCAGTACCAAAGCGGTGCTTTTCGAAGAAAACGGCAATATTGCCGCCCAGCACCATGTGGGCTATCCGCTCCATACACCTGAGCCGGATGCGGCAGAACAGGACCCGGAAGATATTTTCAAAGCTGTCGTGACGACGGTGCAAGAGGTCATGAAACAAAGCGGAGTGTCAGCCGAGCATGTGCTGTTCGTCTCCTTCAGTTCGGCCATGCACAGTGTGCTGGCGGTGGATAAGAACGGCAAGCCGCTGACCGCCTCCATCACTTGGGCAGATAACCGTAGCGCCAAATGGGCCGAAGCGCTCAAACATGAATACAACGGACACGATATTTATTTACGCACCGGAACGCCCATCCATCCCATGTCACCGCTAACGAAACTAATGTGGATTACACGGGATTTACCGGATGTTGCGACCCAGACGTATAAATTCATTTCCATTAAGGAGTACATCTTTGCCCGGTTATTCCACCAATATGTCGTGGATCACTCGATCGCCTCTGCAACCGGACTTATGAATTTGCAGCAGCTAGACTGGGACGAGGAAGCGCTGCACCTTGCAGGTGTGACGAAGGAGCAGCTATCCGAGCTGGTGCCGACAACTCATGTGCTCAAAGGGCTGGATGAGACCTATGCGCATGACATGGGCCTACTGAAGACGACTCCTTTTGTGATCGGGGCCAGCGATGGTGTCTTGTCCAACCTCGGTGTGAATGCGATCAAACCTGGAGTTGTCGCTGTTACCATCGGCACGAGCGGAGCCATCCGTACCGTAGTTGATAAGCCGCTCACGGATGCCAAAGGGCGCTTTTTCTGTTACGCCTTGACCGAAAAGCTGTGGGTCATCGGCGGCCCGGTAAACAACGGAGGTATAGTCTTCCGCTGGATCCGGGATGAATTTGCAGCCTCCGAGGTGGAAACGGCCAAGCGACTGGGACTTGATCCATATCATGTGCTGACCCAAATTGCGGAACAGGTACGTCCTGGCTCCGACGGTCTGCTCTTTCTTCCGTACTTATCCGGTGAACGTGCGCCCCTGTGGGACCCGAATGCTCGCGGCTCCTTCTTCGGTCTGTCCCTGCGTCACAAAAAAGAGCATATGATTCGCGCCGCTCTGGAGGGTGTGCTGTTCAATTTGTATACCGTCATGCTCGCCATGGAAGAAGTCATCGACAGACCGTCAGTCATTCACGCCACTGGTGGATTTGCACGCTCGGAGCTATGGAGACAGCTCATGGCGGATATTTTCGATCAGGAAGTCATTATCCCCGAAAGTCTGGAAAGCTCATGTCTGGGCGCAGCTATTCTGGGCTTGTACGCACTGGGACGGATTGATTCGCTGGATGCTGTGTCCGGTATGATCGGTACCACTCACCAGCACAAACCTGTAGCAGAACACGTGGATATTTATCGTGATTTACTACCGATTTATATCCGCATTTCACGTAAATTCGAAGAAGAGTTCAAGGATATTGCGGAATTTCAGGCCAAGTCCCTACAATCTTTAAATTAGTGGAACCTGTTCTAACGCTGCTGCGTATTACCGTTTTATAAAAACCTGTCTATGTCAGTTGGGCAGGGTAAGAAGGAGGATTAGACGATGCTCAAACAATTACTGCACCGCCTGCTACATTCCACCTCTCATTCTCATAAGCGGCGATACAGCAGCTCAGACCGTTATTATGAACGTAAACGCCATTCTTCTTCAGACGGTTACAAGAATAGTCACAATGGACACCACTATTACAAGGATAAACGCCGTCATTACTCCAGTTCTTAGCCAAACAACAAGAAGTAGCGACGGAATAGAGCGTAACACAAGAAGCATGCCACAGGCTCCTTCAAACCCTATAAAGCGAAGACCCTTCTTATCTCAAGGGCCTTCGCTTTATTGTTGTGCACCCTTCGTTATGCAGGGCAACATCTGTGCATTTTACAGGAAATCGGCCAAGACCGAAATTACAGAAACAGGGTTTTAGAGATGATCACCAGCAAAATAAACAGGACCAGAATCGCTCCTACAGAGGTCCATGCTCCTACACCGCAACCCATACCGCCGCCTACTCCACACATATGACTCATTTACAACACTCCCTTCGCTCATTTACAGGATCATTGTATGTAGACATGGTCAAATGCGTAAGGGGGGCATTCCCCCATTTTTGCGGCGAATGCCTGTTTATTTTTAGGGACGTTATGGGTTAACCTCAAGCAGCAACAATGCTTCCTCCAGCTCTTGCATAAACTGTCGGCTGTTCTCATAACGTGGCCGAATCTGAAAAAGACGCTCCAGCATATGACGCACAGGTGAACTCAGCTTCAATTCTTCCTGCCAGCTTGCCGGCGGTTGATCCGGTTGAGGCTCGTAACTGCTATACAGCATAAAAAGCATTAAATGTCCGACATCGTACAAATCGCTGTAGACGGCGACATCTTGTCGCTCGGGTGCGCGCTTTTCCAGCATGGATTCGGTAAATATATCCTCCTGTCGCTCTCCTACGGCCAGAGCAAGACCAAAGTCGATCAGGTGAGGCTTTCCCTCACGGTGAATCACATTGGGAATGCGGATATCCCGATGGATATAGCCCCGTTCATGCACATGCAGAACTCGCTCCATTAACTCCAAAATGTAGACAATGCATTCCTGTTCCGTAAAGGAACGCTCCTGTTCAAATATAAGCTCCTCCAACGTCATGCCGGAGATGTATTCCATAACCACAACTATTCCGTTCAAATGTTCGACAATTTCGAGCAGCTTCGGAATATAGGGGTGTTCCATCTGCCGCATAATATGAGCCTCGCGCTGCAATAGCTGAACTGCCTTCGCCCGTTTGCTCGGTCTGGGCATTTTCACTGCCACCTCTTGTCCGCTGTGCCGATCCAGACAGAGGTAGGTTAGACCATAGCTCCCCATGCCTAAAAGCGAACGAACATCATAACGTCCGCTCAGTAAATCGCCAGGCTGTTTCGGATAATCCATCCATGATTCATATGCGTTTCGCAACCAAGCAAACATATTTATATCCTTTCCTCTACATGCCGCAGCAACGTTTCTTATACGGCTTGTTCTCGTATTCTTGTATTCCGTTATTATACCATCCACGATAAAAGACCATCAGAACCGGGAAGGTCTGATGGTCTTTATCAGAAAAGATGCTGGTTATGCCTCTCTGCGTCTGCGCGGTGTCAGACCAAGCCAGGACAACAACGAACCGCGCGATTTGCGTTGCCTGCCCTGGTAGGTACGCAAATTAGTAATTAGCTGCCGATCTCGTTCCTCGTCAACCTTTTCTTTCATCCAGCGTTTTTGATCCTCCAGTTGGTTAGACAGGCTGATATTCTTTTCCACCAAACGGCTGTGCTCTGCTTCCAGCTCCTCCAAACGGCTCCGCATTTCCAACAATGCAGTTTGCACCATGTCCTGCATCTGCGCCAGTTCTTGCGGCTCTATAGACTCCTTTGTTTGCACGGATACAGGTGCTTGCTCCAATCTATACTCAATGGTTGGTTCCAAAGTCTGTAACTCTTCCTGCGCCTGTAGCTGCATGGGTTCCTCTGACAGTTCCTGAGCATTCATTTCATCCTGTAACTCTGTCAGTTCTACCGTAGCAGCTGCTTGCGCCTGTATGAACGTCTCATCCCTGACCTCAGCCGCCGCCATTATTTCTTCCCAGGTTGCGGTTAGTAACTCAGCATCTGAGATGGGTGGCAAGCGGAACTCTTCATCCTCCATTTGAAAGGGAGCGGTCACTCTCTCAAGAACCACCTGAACCGCCTGCTCCATCGTCATATGCTGCTCACGCAACGCCCTCCGCATCACCTTCAAGCACTCAACATCCTCAGCACTGAACATCCTCGATTGATTCGCGGAACGCTGAAACACATACCCCTGCTCCTCCAGCGCCGCTGCATATTTACGAAGGGTACTCGCCCCGATTCCCAACTGTTTTGCTGCTTCCGTCGTCGATTTGCTTTCTTCCATTTAATCATTACCTCCCCGGATGGTATGGAAAGAAATAAGCTTGTATATGTAGAATTCGCGAAATCCATTGGAAACCCTTTGGCAAAAATGTTCTAATATTGCAGACTGCTAAGAACCTTTGTCATAACGGAATATTTGTAGATATACAAGAAACGACATTGCAGAGCATACTTCCGTTCTGTATGTCCTTGAAACTCTTTAAAGAACGTCATATAAATGTCATACTTTCATTGTTTTCATGGCACCATTCCTTCCATCAACATAGTTCAGGTTATAATTTGCACAGAATTCACCTTAAAAATAAATTGAAACATGCTCTCCTATCTTCCAGTAAAAGTATTGATAATTCACGTTCACTCTATAATTAATCCTAAAGAACACCTCTATTCACAGTTTATTTTTAATTTCCCGGAATGGAGGCAAAAAAATGGATATTTTCAAAAGATCAGCAATATGTTATGTTATGTAACGTAAAATGTATTTCAGGCATAATTTGTAGCATATTAACGTTCGCTGGAACGAGGAGGCAACATAGATGAAGGGGAAGGCAAGGAAAGTAGCTATTGTCGGCGCGGGAATGGTCGGTTCGAGCTGTGCCTACTCAATGGTTAATCAGTCCATTTGTGATGAGATCATGATGATTGACCGCACGTATGATCGGGCTTTGGCCCATGCACTGGATCTGTCCCATTGTATGGATTTTACGTCCACACGTACCAAGGTGCGTGCCGGCACGTATGCAGACTGCACGGATATGGACGTTGTGATTATAACGGCTGGTGCCAACCCTAAACCGGGTCAAGACCGCCTATCTGTGCTGGACAACGCAGTGCTTATTACCAGAGAGATTGTAACAGCGATTATGGAGGGTGGCTTCGACGGTATATTCGTCATTGCCGCTAATCCTGTCGACATTGTAACGTATATGGTACAAAGTATATCCGGTCTGCCGCGCAACAAGGTGATCGGCACGGGCACCTCCATTGACTCATCCCGACTTAAGACGTTGCTTTCCGAAGTGTTTTCCATAGATCCGCGCAGCGTGCAAGGGTATGCTCTTGGGGAGCATGGTGAATCCCAATTCGTTGCCTGGTCACACGTCACGATTGGCGGCAAGCCGCTCTTGCACATTTTGCGTCAGCATAAGGAACGATTCAGCCACGTCGATCTGGACGACATTGCCCGTAAAACTCGGGATGCAGGCTGGGAGATCTTCACCCGCAAAGGCGCCACTTATTTTGGTATTGCCAATGCGCTGGCGTACATTACTCGTTCCATTTTAAATGATGATGGTAAAATTATAGCGGTCTCTGCTGTATTGGATGGCGAGTACGGGCACACCGATGTCTGCACGGGCGTTCCGGCGATTATCGGCAGCAGAGGAATCCAAGAGGTCATCGAGCTAGAGCTAAGTCCGGAAGAACAAGCGAAGTTCGACGCCTCTTGCCACCTTATCAGCAATAATATCCGTGCCATTTCAGGCTTAGTGTAAACCAATAGCACAGTAAAAAACTCCTTACCCTCATTGAGGATAAGGAGTTTTTGCAGTCCCCGTATTTCGCCCTATATCTCTTTATAACGAAATACGGTCAGTCCCGCCAACGTAAATACGACAAAGCTACCTATTATAACCGTCAACAGTGTGTCAGTTGGCACCATGAACGCCCCGAAGTTGTCTCTTCCACTCGGCATCATCGCCAATAAAGGCTGTGTCCATGGATAGTACGGACCGTAGGTTTGAGAATTGGCGACCAGAATATTCGGCACGGTGAAGACGAAATTCAACGCAAGCGGTGCGGCAAAGCTGGACCACAAGAAGGACACCATCAACTGCAACGCAGCCAGCGGCAGGCAGGCTACCCAGCCTGCGAGCAAACTTTGAGCGATCACGGCCCAAGGAATTGGTCCGTTCATGTCCTGCACAGCTCCAACACCCAGCAGCGCTCCTCCGAACAGTAACTGAGTCAATCCGACCAAGGCCATAATGATGGTCAACTTGGCCGCATACAGACTGGTGCGGGACAATGGCAATGACATGAGTTGCTTCCAACCGCCGCCCCCATGCTCGAATCGGCAGACTAGAGATCCAAATACGGCGGTCAGCATCGGCATGAACAGCATGGCATGTAATGTAAGCATGGCAGTCAACAGCAACAGCCAGTTCCCTCCCGGATTCGCCAGCAAGCCAATCAAGACGGCAATCGCCGGGCTGACGAGCGCAAGCAGCCAAACGGGCGATTTGGCCATTTTCATACGTTCAACAGAAAGCAGCCGTATATATCCTCCGAACATTACGCCACATCCTTTCGGCTAAAATGGGCCGCTGTCAGCAGACTGAGGAGTATGCCCGTTCCGCACCCGACGGACGCAAACATCCATGCTTGAGGTGCAACCCATGCGAATTGCGGCCAGGCCAACGGAAACCATTCGGACAGCTGTGAAGCAAACAAGCTGCCGATGCCTAACGTAATGCCCAGTGTTACAGGCAGCGCCTGATTATGGAACGTGACCGTTAACCACAACAATAATACGAGCATAGGCAGCGTGCCGCCCAAGGGCCAAAACCCGAGTCGTAGCAGTTCCCCTACGGGTGCAGGCTCTCCCCCAAAGCCAAGAATCATTCCCAACACCCAAGTCCCAACCGTCAGGAGTAGACAGGACACGCACAGCATCCCGATCGCTAGCGTCAGCTTGGCCATATAAACACTAAATTTGGAAATAGGCAAAGCCAGCAGCTGCTTCCAAGAGTTAGACGAATGTTCCACATTCGCCAGCATGGAAGCGACCATCGTGGCTCCTAATACCAGCGCAAGGGGGACAAAAATAGCGATGTTATCCATCAAGCCTTCCCATAAGCGCCCCTTGTATCGCGGAATCAGATAGTCATAGCGGAGCCCAAAGTTCAGTCCCTGCATCGCTACCAGCCCTAGGGGACCGAGGAACACCAAGAACCAGATTCCCTTTCTGCGTGCTTTGAGCAGATCCGCCGTGAGCGCTCGCAGCATCATAAGGAAGCCCCTCCTTTGCCCACTACCTGCATGAACATATCCTCCAGCGATTTGCGGCGTTCCTCCACACGGTATACGGCATGCGTATTTTCGACCAATCTTCTGACCAGCAGCGCAACAGCCGCATCATTCATGTTCTCGAAATCCAGCGCCGATCCGTCCTTCACTGAATGGTAGCCCTGCTCACGCGCAATCAACTGGGCTGCTTCCGGTTCCGACACTACGATCCGAATCCCGCCTGCGGATTCCTGACGGAGATTATGAATCGTGTTTTGAAAGACCAACTCTCCTTCACGGATAATACCCACGGTATTCGCCATATGCTCTACCTCACTCAACAGATGGCTGGATACCAGTACGGTGATCCCCCGTTGCTCGGGCATCGCCTGAATCAATGTGCGCATTTCCTGAATACCCTCCGGGTCCAAACCATTCGTAGGCTCATCCAAAATGAGCACTTCGGGATTCCCAAGCAGGGCTGCTGCAATACCCAGTCTCTGCTTCATGCCCAGCGAGTAGCCTTTGACTGGACGTTTGGCATGCTTGGTCAGTCGGACGACCTCTAACACTTCCGCAATGTTTTGCTTGGGTACATTCAAAATACGGCGAATGGCCTCCAGATTTTCAATTGCGTTCAAATGACCATAATACGAAGGATACTCCACCAACGAGCCGACTTTACGCAAAATATCGAGCTTATGTCTGCGAATATCTTTGCCGAATATACGGATCGTTCCTCGAGTTGGGCGAATAAGTCCAAGCAGCATGCGGATCGTTGTCGTTTTCCCCGCTCCATTCGGACCCAGAAATCCGTAAATATCTCCTCGAGCTATTTTCAGGTCCAGCTGATTAACCGCCGCGCGGCCTTTGTATATTTTGCTGAGACTGTTCGTTTCAATAATGTATTCGTTCAAGTTCCTCACCTCGACACCTATCGTAACGTGCCAAGTTTAAAACCAAGGGAACTCTGAGTTTAAGTTTTGTTTAAAAAACGGATTCGGGTCCCGGCTGATGAACTGATAATCTCCCTCTCCAAATTCATTTCGCGAGCCAGCAGTTCTGTAATCGCCAAACCAATCCCGGCTCCTTTTTCACTGGACTGTTGCTCCATACCGGGCCCTTTATCTGTGATAATCAATGCCTCTGTCCCATTATCTTTCTGTACTTGAACACCGATATATCGGCCTGAGGCAGCATGGCGAACTACATTTTGAAAGAGATTGTCCAGCAGACGACGGAAGCCTTGCTCATCCACATTCCACACCATACTATGCTCGGGCAGGTCGATATCCACTTCAAAACCCTCCTTTTCCCACACCGGATACCAGCTGGCTACACACTCCCGCACTAGCCGCAGGATATCACGCGGTGTGTTATTCATAGTGTATTTCCCACTAGCTAGCAGATTATAGGTGAGCAGATTGTCGATCAGACTCCCAAGGTCTTTTAGCTTGTTTTCCATCAGTGTAATCGACTGTTTCCCTCTGCTGCTCAGATTTTCACCATCTAGTGTATATAGATGGCTGCGCACGACCGTAAGCGGCGTCCGAATATCGTGTGACAGATCCGCGACCAGTCTCTTCCGTAGCTCTTCCTCCTGACGCTCACGTCCCCGACTCTCTGCCAACTGCTCGACCATCTGATTAAATGCTTCTTCCAGCTTGCCGATTTCATCCGGGCGTCCAGTGGCAACAAGAATAGGCAAGCCATCCTCTCCTCGCTGCGACATGGCGGCCTGAAGCTGCAACAATCTACGCCGAATGCCTCCAAAAAACAGAAGAGATACGAATATAAAAGCGCCCAGAATCAATACGATAAAAAAGAGATAGTACATCAACATGCTACTATCTGTAGTTGGCTGTTCAAAGAACGAACGAGGCACTTTTAACACCATATAGCCCTGATTCACATCATTCTTGCCCCCGCCAATAAAGGCTACTACCGTAAACGGCCCCTCATAGCTCGCTTGTTTCATAAAAGCTATAGCCTGTGCAGCGTTCCATTGTTTTGGCATGTTAGGTTGTGTCGGTATCTCCAACCTTGTTTTACCTGCGGTATCCACCCAAAATATTTGTGAGTTAGGGAACATATCTTGTTGTATTTTGCGCAGATGAGCTGAGATTTGCTCTGGTGTGGCTCCCTTCAAGGCTACAGCTTCGCGATGCCAGCTATTTTCGGTATGGGTAGCAGAGGGGTAGTAATCATTTTCAGGCTTGAGCTCCGACCCCCAATTCAATAACACGCTGTATATCAAGGCTGTAGCAGGCAACACAATGGGCAACAGCATCATAGCAAACACAATAATGACCAGATAACGGAACAACAGTGAACTGCGAAACCGACCTCCCTGACCCGGCCTAGAGCTGGGGTGCAGCCTCCTCCAATTCTTGCGCGTCCTGCTCATTATGCTTTCACCCGATATCCTACACCACGGATCGTCTCAATGATGCGAGGTGACGCAGGATCAATCTCCAGCTTTTCGCGAAGGTGTCGGATGTGGACCATTAAGGTTTTGTCTCCGTCGATATATGGATCTCCCCACACCGCTTCATACATTTGCTCTTTTGTCATAATTTGGCCCAAATGCCGCAGCAAATAAGCAAAAATGTGATATTGCTTGCCTGTCAGTGTAATTTCCTCCCCTGTATCACGGTTCACAATACGGTTATCAGGAGAGAACACAGATAGATGCCCCAGTTGTAAAGATTCTTCGGGCACGGTTCCCGAGCGGCGCAGCAAAATCTCTATACGTGCTATGAGCTCATCCGGGTGAAAGGGCTTGGTTACATAATCGTCGGCGAAATCCAGTCCTTGCAGCTTATCGTCAATGGATGTACGGGCAGACAACATGAGAATGGGAAGCTCCGGGTACTCTTTCTTCAGCCGCTTCCCCATGGTGAATCCATCCAGACCGGGTAACATCACATCCAAAATCACGAGTTGGCACGTACGGGCTGCTTCCACAGCCCCATCCCCGCTGCGAAGCCAGGTTACAGCGTAATTCCGCTCTTCCAAATACTGATGCGTCCAAGCACCAATATCCTGGTCATCTTCGATGTATAGCACATTTGTTTTCATAATAGACACCTACTTATCGTTTTTCTTTTATGTAATGGGCATTATAGCATTTATGGTACATGACCCACTTAAAAAGGTTAATAACTACCTTATACGACATACGCTTCACATTTTCAAATTTGAATGCTCGTGAAAAAAGGAGGACTACCCGATGCTGCTAGAAGCGATATACCATCACCCGAAACGAAATTGGGCTTTTGGTTATAATGATGAAACGATATTTCTACGGCTACGTGCGAAGAAAAATGACCTAAATACCGTTCATGCTCTCACCGGAGATAAATACGATTGGGACCGCACCCGACAGCTTGTCCCGATGTCCAAATTCGCTACCGATAGCAGGTTTGATTACTATGAATGCAGCGTAAAACCTACTCACCGTCGGCTGAAATATGGATTTTTGCTAGAAGACGGTGAGGAACGTATTTGGATGAACGAGGACGACTTCACCACCCAGGAACCCCAAAATGCAGATAAACTGTTCCAATATCCGTTTTTGAACCCGATTGATATTCTGAAGCCACCTGCATGGGTGAAGGATGCTGTATTTTATCAGATTTTCCCGGAACGTTTTGCAAACGGTGACCCCTCTATCAGCCCAGAAGGTGCAGAGACATGGGGCGGAACACCACAAAGAGACAATTTTTTCGGTGGTGATCTTCAGGGGATTCTGGATCACCTGGATCACCTGAACGAGCTAGGGATTAACGCCATATATATGACTCCTGTGTTCAAGGCGACGACCAATCATAAATACGATACAGAGGATTATATGGAGGTGGACCCCCATTTTGGGGACAAAAAAACATTAAAAAAACTGGTCGATGCCTGCAACGACCGAGGAATTCGGGTGCTGCTTGATGCGGTGTTCAACCATTCAGGGCGTACGTTTAAACCGTTCGTTGACGTGCAAGAAAAAGGCGAAGCCTCGCCTTACAAGGACTGGTTCCATGTACATAGCTTTCCCCTGGAAGTGGTGGATGGCACACCGACGTATGATACATTCGGGTTGGAACCGATGATGCCCAAGCTGAACACCGAACATCCTGAGGTGAAAAAGTACCTGCTGGATGTAGCAAAGCATTGGATCGAAGAAATCGGTATCGATGGTTGGCGGTTGGATGTGGCAGACGAGGTGGATCACGCCTTTTGGCGGGAATTCCGCACTACGGTCAAGCAGGCCAATCCAGATGCGTACATTTTGGGTGAAATGTGGAATGAATCATCTGAGTGGCTTCAGGGGGATCAGTTCGATGCGACGATGAATTATCCGTTCACCTACGCGGTGAATGATTTTTTCGTCAAAAAAGTGACCGATGCTCAAAGCTTTGCCTTCGCCATCGGAAGACAGCTGGCCCGCTATCCACAGCAAGCATCCGAGGTTGCCTTCAATCTGCTGGATAGCCACGACACACCGCGCCTGCTGACACTGTGCGGGGATGACAAGCGGCTGATGCGACTGGCCGCCCTGTTCCAGTTTACGTACATGGGCGCACCCTGCATCTATTATGGCGATGAGATCGGCCTGGATGGAGATGCCGATCCAGGCTGCCGCAAATGTATGGAGTGGGACACCGACAAACAGGACCGCGAGCTGTTCGACTTTTACCACGAGCTGATCGCGCTTCGTAAGGGGCACCCGGCCCTCCGTGATCAGGGAAGCATCACCTTTTTGGAGGCACAGCCAGAGGGCACCTCACTTGCCTATGAGCGCCGCAGCGAGGAAGAAGTGCTGCTCGTGCTGCTCAACCGTTCCGATGAGGATCACGTTTTTGAATTGGACATTCCTGAGCAGGAATGGCAATTAGCCTTTGGCGAAAGCCAGTGGTCCGTTAGAGAGAAGGGGCTGCTTGCCAAGCTTCCACCCTACGGATACGCTGTACTGAAGGCAGCACCTGCTCAGTCAGTAAAACCTGCTTAAGATGGTGGTGTCAAGACGAGAAGAAAAGCATAAGCCTCCATAGGCGGATGCTGATGAAAGTACCTGCCGAATAACGGCAAAAAAGCGAGACCACCAGGAACAAGATAGTTAACTTGTTCCTGGTGGTCTTTTTACGTTGAATATGAGCTTCTATCCAAGTCGATTATTTGTTTTTAACATCTGTTCTTACTACCCCAACATCCGAAGCATTGATCGAAATGGGGTTACCGCCTTGTCCTGTCTGAGCTGAAGAAGGTGCTACCTGAGCCAGTACAGCAGTTTACGCAGGTAGCGTCTGTGTTTTCAATTGCACGTACAACTGGTGCGTCACCTGCTGCGGCTCAATACCCAACTCATCTTCTAGTATTCCGACGAAGCTTTCATAATGCTTTTGGGCAGCAGTATAATCGCCCAGTTGGGCATAGGCGGTCAGCAGCAGACTGCAGATATCGTCTGAGTACGGCTCCCGTTGCTGTAGGCTGAGTAAGCGCTGAACAGACTGCCGGGTACGACCTGAGCGAAGCTCTTCTCTCGCCAGCTCAGAAGAACATGCCAGATACATATTGCGCAGCTTCTCCCTTTTTGCATATGCCCACGGGTAATCGTGCTCCTCCAGATAGTTGCCACGGTATAGTGCCAACAGGCTCTCAATACGCGGCTTACCGCCGCTACCGGATGCAGCCCATTCGGATATTCCCCGCTCGAATAGCTCCACATCTGTAATCCAGCCATTGCGGTTCAAGCGGTAGCGATCCAGATTATATTCCAGCTTCGTATCTTGCATCCGTTCTTTCAACGCCTTGCGGATTTGGTAAATGGATGTGTGCAGGTGAACAACAGCCTTGTCCAAATGATATTCAGGCCACAGCGCATCCAGCAATTGTTCTTTGCTCACCCATTCCCCTTCATGGTGTAATAAGAAGGAAAATAGCTCCTGTGACTTTAATGTGCGCCATTTGAATGGTTTCGCACCTACGGCTTCCTGTCCATCCTCCAAAATTTCAAGTTTTTGAAAACAACGTACCTTGGGGGATTGCTCTGCTGAAGCTCCCAAACTAGAAGAACGGGGATCAGCCAGCGTGGCTGCAATCCGATCTAACGTTTTGGATAGCCGCCGGGCATGAACGGGCTTTAACAAGTAATCCAGTGCTTGCAGCTCGAACGCTTCAATAGCATATTCCGAGTACGCGGTCACAAAGACGATATGAATATGAGAATCTAGCTGTTGAATCCACTCGGCGGCCTCCAGACCATTCATCTCTGGCATTCCGATATCTATAAAAACAATATCCGCACGTTCTGCCGCCAGATGATCCAGCCCCACTTGTGCAGACGTATATTTGCCCATTACCGTTAACCGTCCGTCCGCCTCCAGCAACCGTTCCAAGTAGGTTAATGCCGACCTCTCATCATCAATCAAAATCGCCTTCATTTGTGTCCGTACTCCCTTCCTGCTGCAACCATTTATCATGATGTTCTATTTACATGCTATCTGCTTTATCCATACGATTTTTAATTTCTTATATTTTATATATCGTATCATTGCGGGTGTGACTTTAGCTTTTCCGACAAATGTACTGTACTTTTTTTATTCATCGGTATTCCGGGGCGAGATCGTTTCCGGCACACGGAAGCTTACCGTCGTCCCTTGCATAGGATTACTTTCAATTCGCAATCCTTCTCCATACATATGGATAAGACGGCGATGGATATTACGCAGTCCCACGCTGGAAGATACATGATCCTCCGACAGCAGCTGTTCCAGTCGATCGGACGGAATCCCTACGCCGTCATCGGTCACGCTGACCACAAAATCGGTTCCATCCTCCTGCACAACCACTCGCACGGTTCCACCTGTTGCCCGTTGCATCACACCATGCCGTATCGCATTTTCCACGATGGGCTGAATGCTTAATGGCGGGATGAGAGACCGGATGTTCCTTCCTACCTCTACGGTCACCTGCAAACGTTCTTCAAATCGTGCTTTTTCCAGTGCCACATACGATTCTACCAATTCCAACTCCTTGGATAATGGCACCGTATTCTCCCTGTTCTGAAAATCAAAACTGCCCCGCAAATACTGACTCAGCTCCATGAGTAGCTCCGCTGCTTTGTCCGGGTCTACGGCTACAGTCGAAACAATGACATTCAAGGCATTGTACAGAAAATGCGGCTTGATTTGTGCCTGTAAAAAGGCCATTTCCGAACGCACCGCTTCCTCCGCCGAATGACGCATGTTCAACAGCGTGCGCACACGCGCCTTTAATTCCTCAGCATCAACAGGCTTACGTAGAAAATCATTAGCTCCCGCCATAAAACCTGCGCGGATATCCCCGGGCAGGTCGCGTGCCGTCAGCAGCAACACCGGTAGCTCGGACAGGGAATACCGTTCCCGTATCCGTCGGCACAGCTCAATACCGGACATTTCCGGCATCATCCAATCCGTAATGACTAGGTCAAATCGGGAACGGCCATTCAGCATGTGAAGTGCCTCCTCGGCATGATCCACCGCCACCACGCTACAACCTGTGGTATACAATAGCTCCTCCAGCACCCGAAGATTAACCGCATCATCATCTACAGCCAGCACTTTGTAAGGAACAGTCTGAACTTGCCCCAGTGCATCCTCTTCATGCGGAATCACATTCCGACCCGACGTCACACCAGGCTGCAATATAACCGCAGACGAAACATCTTTTTGAGCTTCATGTGCCAACGTTCCGGTCTGCGCTAAGGGCAGTGTAAAATAAAAGGTCGAACCCTTGCCCAATCTAGATTCTACCCGGATATGACCACCATGCAGCTCCACCAGACGACGGACTATGCCTAATCCAAGCCCTGTTCCACTGTATCCTTCATCCTCAGCATTCGCCCCTCGGTTAAACGGTTCAAATATATGCGAAAGATGCTCCTGGGCAATACCGGGCCCGGTATCCTTCACACTGATTTCCATTTCACGGTTCCCCGCTTTGGCAGAGATTACAATTTCGCCTTCCTCCGTAAATTTCACCGCATTACCCAACAAATTGTACAAAATCTGAATCAGCCGATCCTCATCCGCATCCACCTTGGGCAACGAATTGGGCAATTCTTTGACAAATTGAATCTTTTTCTTACCCACTGTATGACCCAATACCTCCAACACGGACTTCACAGCTGCCTGTACATTGACAGGCCGACGATTTAAGGCTAATCTGCCATTTTTCAAATTAGAAAAATCCAGAATATCGTTAATTAAATACGAAAGTCTGCGTCCTATATTCGCAATCAAGACCAAGTTGTGCTTTTGCGGCTCATTGAATTGTGTCCCGTAGCGGTCTAGCATGGATTGAGCGATATTAATGACTCCATGCAGAGGAGTGCGCAGTTCATGTGACGTATTGGCCAGAAATTCATCTTTTAACCCATCCAGTGTTAGCAACCGTCGTGACAGGTTCTCAACCTCCATAAACGAATGTACAAAACGTTTGGCCAGCAGGAGCGTTTGAGCCAATACGAATATGAGCATTTCATAGGCTGTCACCCCACGCACATCTCCCCAGCCCAGAATATACACAAAATTAGTCACTACAATCATAAGAATGCTCATAATACTAATGACTAGCAGTGCAGCGTCATCCGTCCGTTGAAGAAGCCCACGAATCAAGATCAGTAATACATATCCCACACTGACTACACCAAAAAGAAGAATAAATGCTTCAAAGGATGAGAGTACCAATGTAGGCAGAAATAGCCCCATACCCAGCATCAGTGCGGTTGTAATATTATAGAGGCGCAGCACGAGCCGATTCATAACAATCTGCGTCGAAAGATGAACATAGTGGATCAGAAAATAGTAGAACAGGGTTGACGAGAACGACTGTATTTTCAGTATCCATTCATAAGGTAAGTCCGGTATTCCCCAAGCCAGCAGCTTTTCTCCATGTGTCAGAATATAAAATAAAGCCGCGATACAAAAGCATCCTAAGTAAAGCAATGCCTTCTCCTTTTTACGTAAAAGGTATAGCATGATAAAAAATACGGTAGGAATAAAAAATCCTGCTATCAGTATGGTGTCCTCTGCCATTGCAACTTCCCGGCTATGCGTAATACTCTCGTAATCCCCAAATAACAGTGGATAAATGATTCCACCGGAGGAGTAGCTATAATTAGCCACATGCACGGTAATATCAGCCGAATGTCCATCTATCGCTGCAAATCCAACATAGGGAACATTGCCCTGCTTGCCCTTGTCGGCAGAAACAGAGGGAATACCACTTGCTCCCACGTTTTCTCCGTCAATCCATACTTGACTGGCGCTGCGAATGTTTTGCATATAGATGCCGTACAGATTTTCCGCTTTTTCAGGCAACAGCACACGGATATGATAGGTTCCATATCCGGTCGCCTGTCCCTTAGGCATCCACTGATTCCATTTACCAGGCACATCCACAATCTTGGCAGAAGAACTCGTTTCCAGCCTCAACTCTGAAGAACTCTGATGATTTTCCCAATCCTTATCTTGTTGCATTTCATGAAAGGATGAAGGTTGCACAAGCTGATTGGGGTAAAATTCCCACTCCCCTCCCAGCTGTACAGGGCCTTCCTTTTCAGGGTCCCAATTACGCAAATCAATAACACCGTTGTGTGCTTTCCAATGACTGTTTCCGGATAAAACACCCGACACTAACGGATACACCGGCAACGCAACCGCAAGCAGAAGTATAATAAAAAATAAACCCCCCTGTTTTTTCATAAATCCCCCGCTCTTTTCAATATCGTCTATCTTTTAGTATCGGTTATTCTAACCAGCTGTATTAGAAGCGCTGCCCATGCAAAAAGGGACGCCCGCCGCAGACAAAAATCTGTGCGGAATCGTCCCCTTTTATACACCCTTGTACTTCCTGCATTTCCCTTATTAAGGAATCATGCCTTCATCATTACCACCGCCAGGAATCGAGCCTGAATCGTCACCGCTGCCACCGCTTGGTGGTATTACTCCTCCACTGCTGTCGCCGCTTCCTGTTCCGCTGTTGTCGCTTGGTGGTGTTGCTCCACCGCTGCTGTCGCCGCTTCCTGTTCCGCTGCTATCGCTCGGTGGTGTTGCTCCTCCAATGCTGTCACCGCTTCCTGTTCCGCTGCTATCGCTTGGCGGCGTTGCTCCTCCGCTGCTGTCGCCGCTTCCTGTTCCGCTGCTATCGCTTGGTGGTGTTGCTCCTCCGCTGCTGTCACTGCTTCCTGTTCCGCTGCTTTGTTGCTGGCTGGCTATAAAATCTTTATACTCCTGAATCGCATCTTCCAGATTCATATAATTTTTCTTGATTTCCGGCATAGGATAATACTGGTCCAGACGATTGTATGCATCCACTACTCTGTGAAAGTAGACCGTCGTAGGATCTGTACCATTTACTGTAAGCAGATTGTTCGCAATGTTCTTGAGCTCATTGATATCAAGATCAGTTACGATCCATTTGGATTGGTAGTTCGAAAGTGCTGTAATCAAATCTGTGTTAGCCCGGTCTACCTGAAGCTGTGTAATATCCGGAGTATTAAGCACAAGGCTTGCCTGATTAATTTGCCCTTGAAGTTCTTCGTTATCTTGTTGGGTATAATGACGGCCAAACGTCTGAACTTCATTATTAGCTATACTTATGTTGAAATTTAAGAACATGGTATCCACTGCTATTGGTGCAGCATACTGGCTCTGTACCTGTTGCAACTCCTCGTATACAGGAACCACGTCTTGCAATTCAAAGCTAGGCAAACCTAAGAAGATGGAGGCATGCTCTGAAGCAGAAGACAAGGCTTGCTGGGCTTCAGCGCTTAATGAGCCTGAATTTTGCACCAAAATTCCATTGATCGATGCCTGCATTTCAATGATTTCGTGTCTCAATTGTAGCCTTTTCTCGTTATATTTTTCAATATAGTTCCCTTTAGCCTGACTTAATTGATTATAAGAGATCACCAATTGCTCCTCAGGAGTAAACGGCATCATGAGTGCAAAGTTGGCTTGTTCTGCTAGTTGCTCTAAAGGGAGCATTTCCGTATTCAAATAATTACGAGCGATAGGGTCAGACAGCAGTTTTAGATGAACGTCATGAACCAGCTGTTGCAGTTTTTCCCGAGTTGTAGCAGGCACTGGTGCAGTGAATTCCGCAAGCCTTTGACTCAGCTCCATGTTCAAGTTCAATACATCCAGCTGCGTCATAGCGGTGTGCATCTTCTCTGTATATTCCTGAATGAGGTTGCCCAGTTCGGCATTTTGAGCGCTACTCTGATCGTAGATAACCTGCGCTTCTTGTAAAGTATTTTTAAGCACTGAGAAGTCCACTGTTTGCAGTACCAAGAATGATTCTGTGGTAGCTTCTATTTTTTGTGTCCATTCGTCCAACTGCTCCGTTGTAGTTAATGGATTCACATATACGCTTAATCCTTCCCTCACTAAGGACTTATAACGCGCTTTATCTGTGTTCAAATTCTCCACACGATCCGTTACATCGAGAAAATGCAGATAGGCATCTCTCAGTTTTACTGATGCATTGTAGACTTCAATTACTCGACGCAGGCTTACTACTTCCCGATCCACTATATTTTGGGGCGCATTCCCTTCTAACACATTATTGCCAAATTGAATTGCTTGACTTAATGAATCATCCCAAAGAGGTGGGAATTCGTCGCTAACCATTCGATTTTGCTCAAGGGTAGTCGAAGCTACCTGAATCAGTCTAACTAATTCCTGTGTTCCAATCACCGGTTCTGTGGCTGAATCTGTGTACACAGAAACTTCCTGTTTCAATGTGCTGAGCGCTTGATCTACCTCTGCCTGTGTAGCTGTAGTATTGTTGAGTACCAGCGTAGCCTGATGGATTGCTGCCGACAGGCTTTCCTTCGCCGTAGCCGGGTAGAGTGCCTGATCCGGTCCACCCTCACCTGTACGATCCAGCAGATCTTTGGCTGCATGGACTTCTGCCTCCAGCTGACTGCGGTCTACGTTGACAATATCACTGTTGTGTTTTTTCTTATCTTTGCTCTCTGTTTCCGTGACAACTGATCCAGTAGAGGACGAGTTCCTCGTGCCATTCACGAGACTAACAGCTTCTTTCATCGCATCATAGTTAATGATAACATCCTGCGGCTGTTTTTGTTCCGGCAGGTTAAGCTGGTTGATTGTAGCTCCCTTAGCCAGCGTAATAAAAGGAACGCCCACATATTGTGATGCATCCAGCAAACCAATACTGCCGCTAACCAACAGCTTGCCCAGTCCCTGTTGCAACGAAACGCGGCTAATCGCGGCATTTCCCTCGGTCACGATCGATGCATCATTTTTCAGCGTCAGGTTGTCGATCTTCGTCGTCCCGGTTGCTGTCAGCTTTGCATCCTTAGAGCCCAGCTCCACACCAGACCATGCCGTATTTTCCAAAATGGCCGATACAGGCTGAGTCCCTGAGCCTTTGATTTCTAATACGCCTGTGGAGGACATGTTTTTCAAGGTTACCGAACCATTGACGATCAGGCGTCCATCAAAAGACACACCCTTACCGTCAAATACGCCGCCGTCTGCGTTAATTTCCAGCTTATTCACACCTGTCAGTGTACGCAAATTACGGTTAAGGTCGAATTTTGCCCCTTTTAATACAGCTTTGTTATTTTCACCGAACAAACCTTGCAAAGACCCTTCTAACTGGTAAGGGATATTTCCGATTCGAACGGTATTGCCCTCTGATTTCACTTCTCCTACCGGATGATCCAGCAGGCTGACGAATACTTCCGCACCACTCTCCCGGTTCAATGGATTTTTCAAATCCGTTGTAGAAGCATCCTCTGATAACAGACCATAAGAGCGGGCAACTTGAACTGCATTTTGCTGTGCATTCGCTGTGCCGGCATCCTGTAAGTCCATTGCACGTACTAGCGATACGATCAGTTCTTCCTTGGTAATGGCATCCCCCGGACGGAACAGTTCCCCGTTACCTGTCATATACCCGGCTGCACGTACAGCCTCAATATAGGGAGCGCCCCATGCATCGGACGATACATCCATAAAAGAGGTCTGCGACTGGTTGTTAACTTCCAACTGGAACAGACTGCACAAAATTTTAGCCGCTTCTGCACGGGTCAAATTTTTTTGTGCCATAAAATCGCCCTGATTACCGCCTGTCATCAAACCCAAGGTGCGAGCTTGTGCTACAAATCCAGTTTCGCTTTGCGTATCTGCTGTCGCTGCATAAGCAGTCTGGACGCCGCCTACCCAAGGCAGAGATACGATTGAACCTGAAGCAATACCCAATACCATCGCAGATGCAATCCATTTATTCCGATTTACAAGTTTCAACATTTCCACTCCTAGACACTATTTATTGGCATATATCCTGTTATATCAAAGGCTTTAGTCATGTTTAGTTCTACGATTTATGCAACCAAGGAACTATGCTAAGAGAAGTATACGAAACCCCACTGAACCGATTCTGAACAATTAGACCTATACGAATCATTCTGGAGCAAAATTGCTTGACTTGGAGTGAACTCCAAATGTAATAATATCCGGTGTAAGTAGCTGGAGTAGACTACATTTGAAGAAAACAATATCTAGGAAAGCGAGGTATAATCAAATGGACTATGTGAAACTTGGAAATACCGGCTTGGATGTATCCCGGCTTTGTCTTGGGTGTATGGGCTTTGGGGTTGCAGAACGGTGGATTCACCCATGGATACTAGATGAAGAGCGCAGTCGTCCCATTATAAAAAATGCCCTGGAGCTAGGTATTAATTTTTTTGATACCGCGAATGTATATTCAGATGGAACTAGCGAAGAAATTGTTGGACGGGCTTTAAAGGATTATGCGAATCGAGATGAAATTGTCCTCGCGACAAAGGTTCATTTCCGTATGCATCAAGGCCCGAATGGTGCGGGACTTTCCCGAAAGGCTATCATGAGTGAAATAGATAAGAGCCTTAAGCGACTGGGGACAGATTATGTGGATCTGTACCAAATCCATCGCTGGGATTACAATACCCCTATTGAAGAGACGATGGAAGCATTACATGATGTTGTGAAGGCCGGGAAGGCAAGATATATTGGTGCTTCTGCTATGTACGCATGGCAGTTTCTAAAGGCGTTACATGTCGCTGAAAAGAATGGATGGACCCGATTTGTATCAATGCAGAATCATTTAAATCTCTTATATCGTGAAGAGGAGAGAGAGATGCTGCCGCTTTGTAAGGAAGAAAAAATCGGTGTGATTCCATACAGCCCGCTTGCAGGTGGAAGATTGACGCGTGATGTGCAGGAAACAACACATCGTTCCGAAACCGATCAGGTTGCGAAATCTAAATACGATGCGACTGCCGATACCGATCGATTGATCGTGGAGCAGGTTGCGGCCATCGCAGAAAAACGTGGAGTTCCTCGCGTTCAAATCGCACTTGCCTGGTTGCTACAGAAAGAACCGGTAACAGCTCCCATTATCGGTGCTACGAAAACGTCTCATCTCGAAGATGCAGTAGCTGCTCTTTCGATTACGTTAACACCTGAAGAAATTGCATTGCTGGAAGAGCCGTATGTTCCTCATCCGGTTGTTGGCGCTCAGTAAATATGGATGAAATGACAGTTTCGAAATAAGAAACGACAAGAACGCCCTATCCATTTACATAGGGCGTTTCTTGATCAGAAATCAGGAGGTGAAGTCTGCATGTTGATCGCAGAAGTAAGCAAAAAATTTGAACTATCTCAGGATACACTCCGCTATTATGAACGCATCGGACTTATTCCGCGTGTGAACCGTAATAAAAGTGGCATCAGGGATTACACGGAAGAAGATTGCAGATGGGTTGAATATATTAAATGTATGCGAGGCGTAGGACTTCCCATTGAAATTTTGATTGAGTATGTTAGGTTATTCCAGCAAGGTGATGAAACGATGAATGCTAGAAAAGAACTCCTAATAGAGCAGCGCAAGCAGCTCATTGCAAAAATGAAAGATATGGAAAATGTGTTGGAACGCATGGATTATAAAATTACAAGCTATGAACAGACAATAGGTGAAAAAGAAAAACATCTAATTTAGCCCCTGCGTGCTTTGCGGGAGAGCAGATTCCCCAAGGACTGAACACCTTGTACAAACAAGACTAGAATGATGACGGTAATCAGCATAACCAGCGTATCAAAACGTTGATAGCCATATGCGATCGCCAGATCGCCAATTCCTCCTCCGCCGACCGCACCAGCCATAGCAGTAGCACCAATCAGACCAATAGCTGCTGTCGTTAACGACAAAATCAGAGAACTGAATGCCTCAGGAAGCAAAAAGTATCGAATGACCTGGAACGGGGTCGCCCCCATCGCATCTGCTGCCTCCAATATCCCCGGATTCACCTCCAACAGCGAGTTTTCGACCAGCCTTCCGATATATGGCGCAATATATATAATCAAGGGGACAATTGCTGCGCTGGTCCCAATGGATGAATTCACAATCAGACGGGTTAACGGAATGATCGCAATCAGCAAGATAATAAACGGTAAGGAACGAACAATGTTAATGATCGGATTCAAAATATTGTGCAGCCATTTGTTCTCCAGAATTCCGCCCGGACGGGTGATGACGAGTAAAATACCGATAGGGATACCGATCAGGGCGCCAATGAATAATGATATGCTGACCATAAGCACGGATTCATACAAAGCTTCCCACAGTTGATCCCAGGTGATCGTGGTTCCTGTAATCATCATAGACTCTCTACCTCCTGAATATGGACTCCTTTGCTCTTGAGAAAGTCAACAGCCTGCTGAACGGCATGCTGTCCACCGCGCAGTTGGATCGTCATATAGCCAATTGTCGTTTCTTGAATCTCCGTCATGTTGGCAAACAAAATGTTCACGTGGATATCATGCTGCCGAATCAATTCATGAACCACCGGATCAGAAGCAACCTGCCCTATAAACTCCAGCTTGTATATTCGCTGTGATTCTTGCTGTTCGAACGTTTGCAGCACACTCTCGGGTACCGTATCGTGAATGACCGTGCGTACAAAGCTCTGCGTCGTCGGGTGCTGCGGCTGCCCGAATACCTCCAGGACATTGCCCTGCTCGATGATTTCCCCCTTTTCCATTACGGCTACCTTGTTGCAAATCCGCTGAATCACCGACATTTCATGGGTGATGATCAAAATGGTGATCTTGTATTCCTTATTGATTTTACGAAGCAAGTCGAGAATTGACTGTGTGGTCTGCGGATCAAGTGCCGAGGTTGCCTCATCACAGAGCAAAATGGACGGGTTACTCGCAAGCGCCCGTGCAATCCCCACACGCTGCTTTTGTCCGCCGGAAAGCTCGCTGGGGTAGCTATTCGCCTTGTCCGACAATCCTATGAACGCCAAGAGCTCTTTTACACGCCCCTCTATTTCCCGTTTGTTGCGCTTAAGCAGCACCAACGGAATTGCAATGTTGTCGAACACTGTTTTCGATTCCAGCAGATTAAAATGCTGAAAGATCATTCCGATCTTCTTCCTTACCTTTCTCAGCCCAGAGGTCGAATAGGTATTTAACTGTTCCCCCTCCACAAGAACCTCTCCGGTAGTTACTTTCTCCAGACGGTTGACCAAGCGGATCAGCGTACTTTTCCCTGCGCCACTGAATCCGATAAATCCGAAAATATCTCCTTTATCCACTTTGATATTTATATTTTTTAACGCTTCAATACTTAGACCTTTTCTCACATAGGTTTTGGATACATTCCTAAGTTCAATCATGAGTCCTAACTCCTTCCGTTCTCACAAGTATGTAAGATGTTCTAAGCTGATTGCTTTTCTTTGGCATGAACGATCGAATTAAATCCGAGTATTCTAGTAAGTTTTATAAAGTATACTACTTCGATTTAATATTCATGTCAATATGTGTTTTGAGTCTGGTTAGTTCACGTCCTTGCATAAATCAGCATGATATTGCAAATGGTATGAAATATGCCGAAGCATACACACCTTGCCCGAACGGGACGGAAGCGGAGGAAGATAGATGAAGCGAATATTTACCTTGTGGCTATGCATTGCAGTTATAGGGATGTTGACGGTTACGGCAAAACCCGCATGGGCTACTCAGACTGTTGACGGACAGCCTTATCATTTTGGGTTCAAAAAAAGTAAGGGAGGGGAGCTGCCTTCCATCGCACAAGAAGGCTTTATGCAACTAATCGAAAGACAAGGTGGCATCTTTCTGGGGGATACGACTAAAAAAGAACTATTTCTCACTTTCGACAACGGCTATGAGAATGGGTATACTCCCAAAGTGCTGGATGTATTGAAGGCCAAAAAGGTTCCAGCCGCCTTTTTTGTGACAGGGCATTTTGTAAAAGACCAGCCTGATTTGATGCGACGCATGGCCAGTGAGGGTCATATTATCGGAAACCATTCATGGAGCCATCCTGATATGAGCACCATTTCTTCGACAGAGATCCGGTCTGAACTAGATCGGGTACGAAATGCATCGGCAGAGCTAACCGGGCAAAAAGAAATGAAATACGTCCGGCCACCTCGCGGCATTTTTAGTGAAAAAGCATTGGCTTCCTGTCGAGAAGCCGGATATACGAGCGTATTCTGGTCCGTGGCTTACAAGGACTGGGACACAAATATCCATCAAGGAACGGACTATGCCTATCGTCAAGTGATTGGTCAGCTCCACCCTGGTGCGGTCATTCTGCTCCACTCCGTATCCAAGGACAATGCCGAGGCGCTTGGTTCCATCATCGACGAGGCTCGCAAGCAAGGGTATGAGTTTAAAAGTCTAGACGACCTTAAGGTAAAACATTATCACTAAATAGTAATTGAATTTAATGAGTCGATGCGTTATCAGCCCGATCCACACCTGCCCATGGTAGCCAGTGTGAATCGGGCTTTTTAGTTTACGACCAAGAAAGGGAAGGTCACTCTATGAACCTTCCCTTCCTTTTACCATTCTAAAGATAGTAACGCCTATTGCATGGTTAGCTTATACACCCTGGCTTCATAAGGGCGCAGCTTCAAGGCATGCAGTTGTTCCCCTTGAACCGGCTTGTAGTTGGACAGCAGCAGCTCCGCCTTAGCGACAGGAAAGTCCTCCTCGGGCCAGTGGTACACCGGATCACGGTCAAAGAAATTCAAAATGACGAGCAAACGCTCTTCTCCCAGCATACGAGTGAATACATACAGCTCCGTATCCAGCGGCAACAGCAGCTTGTATTCGCCATAGACTATGACCTCATGTTGTTTACGCAGAGCAATCAACTTGCGATAATAGTGGAAAATCGAGTCTGGATTACTTCTTTCTGCCTCTGCATTAATGTGCGTGTAGTTATTATTAATCTTCATCCACGGCTCCCCATCGGTAAATCCGGCTGAAGGTCCAGCATTCCATTGCATGGGAGTACGCGCATTATCCCGACTTTTCCGCCAGATCTCTGCCATAATCTGTTCCTCAGACTCACCTATCTTCCGTTGTTGCTCATAATAATTCAACGTTTCCACATCCCGATAATCATCAATGGACGGGAATGCAATATTCGTCATCCCAATTTCCTCACCCTGATAAATATAAGGCGTACCCTCTAGCATATGCGTGAAGGTTGCCAGCATTTTGGCCGACTCCACACGATATTGTCCATCATTCGCAAATCGCGAGAGGGCCCGCGGCTGATCATGATTGTTCAGATAATTGGCATTCCATCCTTCCTCATGAAGCACTGTCTGCCAGCTGCTCATTATTTTTTTCAGCTCCACCAGTGTCCACGGCTTAGATTTCCATTTTTCCGTCCCCAGCCCTTGGGCATCAATAAACATGTGTTCAAACTGGAAAACCATATTCAGCTCATGCCGCTGGTCCCCCACATAATCAAGTGCCTGTTCCGGTCCTAAACCAGACGTTTCGCCAACTGTCATTAAGGGATAACGCTCCAGTAATTTTTCATTCAGCATCCGTAGAAGTACATGTACCTGTTCTAGATTGGAAAAGAGCTGATAGGCACGTACCAAGGTTCGTTTGTCAGGATTATCGGCATCCGGCAGCCCTTCGGCTTTGACAATATGGGCAATGGCGTCAAAACGGAAGCCATCGACTCCCTTTTTCAGCCACCATTCCACCATACGGTAGAGTTCGCTCACCATCTCTTCATTTTCCCAGTTCAGATCTGGCTGATGCTCGGAATACAGATGCATGTAATATTCGTCTGTAAGCTTGTCATATTTCCACACTGAACCGGAAAAATACGATTCCCAGTTGTTCGGATATCCGCCATTTTTGCCTGTTCGCCATATGTAGTAGTCCCGCTTCGGATTATCCTTGGACGAGCGTGACTCCGTAAACCACGGATGCTCATCCGATGTATGGTTTAATACCAAATCCATCATGATTTTGATGCCTCGTTCATGCGCCTGGTGAAGCAGTTCGTCAAAATCCTCCATTGTTCCAAACTCATCCATAATGGCATAATAATCACTAATATCATATCCGTTATCGTGATTGGGCGATTTATATACCGGACAAATCCAGATTACATCAATACCCAGCTCACACAAATAATCCAGCCTGGACAAAATACCTCGTAAGTCCCCTTTACCGTCTCCGTCAGAATCCTGAAAACTGATCGGGTAAATCTGATATACAACGGCTTCCTTCCACCATATTTTTCTAGGCATGTTTCCCTCCTGTAGCTTCTCTGTACATCCAATAGCTTATGCTCTTAACATACACGCAATACCTGTCTGCGAATCGTTAGTGAAGGGGAACTAGAGTCTTGTAAGCTTGCTTCCATGCATCAGCAGAGCCGCTATAACCTACGGAGGTTTATTTTAAAAAAATATTTTGCAAAACAGGTTGTAAAAGTGTATCTGGCGTTACCTATATTTATGAACTGCCCATATACATGTACCCAAAGCGGTGCCATTTTTGAATAAAAGGAGGAATTGACATGAACCATCGACCCAAGGAGCCAAAGGATCTGATTGTGGAAACTGCTGTGATCCCGCCCAATATCCATGTGGATGTGGAGTCAGCCAATGAGGGGGGAACACGCCGCCTGATGCTTAGCGATAATCCGGAGACGCTTACCCATGTGACGGTACCTACCGAGCAAGCCACCCTGTGGCATGACGTGGTACGCACGACAACCCGAACGGTCAAGCATCGCATTTTCGGCTGGCATTATAACAAAATCGGCAGCGCTGTTAAACTGGGCATCACCGTAGAGAACAGAAGCGCTGCTAAACTAGAAGTACGTCATATTGAACGTGCCCTTAAGATTGTGCCTGAGGATGGCAACTGGATTATAGATGTCGGGCAGTCTATTGCCAAAAGCTGTTTGGCGGGTACGATGGAACGTCTGAAGCCAGCAGACCGTCATAAATTCAGCAAAGGCATCGCCCTGCTGGAGGAATTTGAGCTGCCCGAAGGATCGCTGGCCGGATTCATCTATGACCTCACAGTAGAATTTGCTGAAGGTCACGGTACGCTGGATTATGTGATTCGCACCGTGATCAGCAAGGATACGCAGACCGATCTGCGCCAGATTCATATGGATGCGCTTCCTCCCGTACCTCCACCCCAGGCGCATCCACGAGGGGTGTGGTCCTTTTCCGAAACGAATGCGCGGATGCCAGAGTACGTGGTGGGGCAGAGCGCCAACTATCGGGCGTGTGCCACCAAAAAGCTGAACGGCGAGACTCCTGCCGATCTGCTGTTTATTGGGGCACGCAGCGAGCTGGGGCCTGCGCTAGATAATCGCGGACAATTCGGAACCATATACAACGCGACCATTCCCATCGTTAATGACAGTGACGAGGTACGTATCGTACGAATCTACGCCAATCCACGTGGGGGTGCGTTCGCCGGATCTGTACGTGTGGATGATCGTGTATATGGTATTCCTCTGCTACGAGATAATACCAAGGTATGCCGATTGGCTGATATCAGCGTCCCTCCCGGCAGATCCAGCTATGATCTGAGCTTCATGGTCGCCGGCAGTGCAACTACGCCGCTAGGTCTGTACGTCATTACACTATAGCTGTGCTCACGATGACTGGATGAGCGAACGTGGGGCCAGAATTTTCACAGGATATGGATGGTCTGCTCAATAGTAAATGGAGCTGTCCCAAAGCTGGTTTTAAATTTTATTGGACAGTCACGCTTCGTCATTAGTATAAAAAAGCGTGAGTGCAAGGGTTATTCCCCCCTGTAGCTCGCGCTTTTTGGCTCATGCTCACCCATTTGAGCAGGTTATGGTCAAGCGAAGGCACGTAGTCCTCTCCGCCGCCATACCCGGCATGGCGATGACCATACCCGGTTACCCGGTTTGTGTCAGAATAAATATCGCTCTATTTGAACCGCTGGACCTGCCTCGAAGGCATAATGGTCAACTCTGGAATATTGACATGCTCCGGCTGCTCCAGTGCATAAAGGGCAGCTTCTGCAACATCATCGGGATGCAGCGGCAAAACGCTCGAAGCAAACGCCCGAATTTCCTGCTCGGGATATCCGGCCACCTGCGAAAATTCCGTCGCCACCGCCCCGGGGTGAATCGCAGTTACACGAATTCCTTGCGTACTGGTCTCCAAACGTAATGCAGAGGCTATGGCGCTAACGCCGTACTTGGTAGCGCTGTACAGTCCTCCTCCGGCAACCACTTCCTTCGCTGCAATAGAGGAGACAATGACAACATCCCCCTTGGCCTGTTCCCTCATTGGCTGAAGTCCGTACTTCAGTGTCAGGACAAGACCGTGCACATTCGTCTTGTAAAGCTCCTCCCACCTTTCTAGTTCCACTTCTGCCAGTGGGCTTCGATACCCGAAGCCAGCATTGGCAACGATAATGTCAAGCCGTCCCCAGCGTTCAAGAATGGCGCGGACCGCCTGCTGTACGTCTTCAGCTTTTTGGATATCGGCAGGTATTGCCATGACCTCGTACAATTCCTCTTGGTGCAAGTCGCGAACCAATTCATCCAATCGTTCCTGACGGCGTGCCAATACAGCTACATACGCGCCTCGCTTTGCCAGTTTTTTTGCAATCGATGCCCCAATGCCGCTGCTTGCGCCTGTTACCAAAGCTACTTTCCCGGCCAGGCTTTCCTTCGCTTTCCAGGATAATCTCAACTCATCCAATATCATGTTATACCCTCCCCAAGCTTATTTGGTTAAAAGCACGCGATGAACACCCTGGCTGCCTCCAGGAGCTGTACCTATATATAAATATCCGTCATGGTTCACAGCCGTGGTTACCCCATAAAGCGAGCCTTCAGGATCATGCCAGCTTCCGATAAGTTTACCCTGCGGATTAAGCTCCACAGCAAGCCCATGCTTCACAGGTGCGCTTGCACCGCTGAGCAGCGATTGAGGCAATTTGGCCATCATTCCAGCCAGCCACGGGCTTCCATGCATCTGATCTACAAAGGGAATACGTGTTGTGAAGAGACCGACCCAGAAATGGCCTTGATCATCACGCGTAATGTTATCCGGAAAACCGGCAAGATTATCCACAAAAATATCCGAAGTCCCCTTCTTCGGCCCTTTGAGCCAGTATCGGGTCAATTGGTAGTGATACGACTCTGCCACAAGCACAAAATCTTCGTCCGCAGACAAGGCAACCCCGTTCGCAAAATAAAGGCCTTCCAACAGAACTGTCGTCTGCTTGGTCACCGGATCATATTTCAGCAAACGTCCATGTGGCTTGTTCTCGGCGATTTCTTTGAAGACTACACTGCCATAATTGGAGGTGTCAGAAAAATAAATAGTACCATCTTTGGCAATATCCAGCTCGTTGGCCAAATAGATCGGTGTGCCGTCGACTTGATTGGCCAACACCGTCACTTTTCCAGAAGGATCTACCGACAGCAACCCCTTCTTAACATCCGTAACGATCAAATTTCCACTTGCATCAAACATAAGTCCATTGGGCGTTCCTTGGGTATCTGCATATAGCTGGGCCTTTTGCGGATTGCCCTTAGTATCAAAGGCAACCTTATAAATTTTCCCGTCGGAGTCTCCCGTATATAAATTTCCTACCTTGTCAAAGGTGATAAATTCCGGAAACTTAGGGGCATCTGTAACAAGCTCTGCGGAGCTGAGTTTGTTGTTTTGTTGCCATGGACCCGCTTGTTCAAATGAGGGGGCCGAAGGTGCAAACCATTTTGCAGGCTGGACAGGGGAAGGGATGAGCATAAAAACAACCACTCCCAGAAGGACTACCGCCAGCAGCGATACTCCGGTTCTGCGTACCCATTTACGCGGTTTCTTATTCTTTCTTCCTTGAGAATCTTTGACAGATAAATCAGCTTTACTGGGCATTAGATTGCCTCCTATGTGATGTGAATAATATTTATATTTGAACGACGATTTTACCGAAATACTGTTTTCCTTCAGCCAAAAGTGCGAAGGCTTCGCCGATTCGGCTGAGCGGGAATACCCGGTCAATGACAGGATGTAAACGATGGCGGGAAATGGCACGATTCATATTTTCGAAATGTTCCCGGTTACCGACTTGGCTGCCGCGAATCGTCGCAGCCTTCTGCAAAATGCTGGTGACATCGAACTCAGGAATAGTCAAGCCCGATAAGAAGCCGACCATGTTCACAGTCCCTCCGGTACGAAGTGCATTGATGGATTGCGCCATTGTTGCCGCTCCCCCTACATCCAGGACATGGTCGACTCCGCCGTCTGTCAGCTCCAGAGCCACCTTATCCCACTCGGGAACTTCCGAATAGTTGATTGTCTGCCATGCGCCGAGATCCTTTGCCCGTTCCAGCTTGTCATTGCTGCTCGATGTGATAATTACCCTTGCTCCCGCCATCAGAGAGAATTGAAGCCCAAAGATGGAAACACCGCCTGTTCCTTGCAAGAGCACCGTATCCCCCGCTCGCAGCCCGCCGGATTCCATCAGCATGCTCCATGCGGTTAATGCTGCAATCGGCAAGGTGGAAGCCTCCTCCCAAGAAAGGTGATCCGGAATGGCGACGACCCCTTCTTCATGCAGAACGATATATTCAGACGCCACTCCACTGAGTGGGCCTCCCAGACTGTCCTTTAAGACCTCCGCTCTCGTGCTCCCGCCAATGAATTTCTGTTGTAAATTTGCCGCTACCCTTTGTCCAATCTGAAATTTTGTCACCCCTTCGCCCACAGCTACAATTTCACCCGCTCCATCAGATAACGGAATGAAGGGAAATTGAATGCCGATTGGCATTACTCCGTTAATGATTACCAAATCTCGGTAATTCAGAGACGCTGCCCTTATGCGGATCAGAACTTCCAGCCGTCCTGGCACCGGTATGTCAAGTTCCGTCAAGGTTAACTCTTCAAAGCCAAAACCATTTTTCAGTTGCACTGCTTTCATTTTGGTAGTCCTCCCTGTAATGTTAAACTTTTTACCTAGTATGGATACAGTGTATTACGTAAGAAACACTGTTTCCTATGTAATACACTGTATCCAATTGTCTTCAAAACGTCAATCTTTACTTTAAAAATAAAAATGGTCGTAAACTGTTCCAGGCTTTTAACGTTCCTTACCAAGTAAAATTCGAGACTGGGTGGCTTCGCTTGTCCAGAACTTGCTCAGGTGGGCAAGCATGACCAAAAAAAGCGAGTTGCAAAGGTGAGATAACCTCTGCAACTCGCGTTTTTTTACATTAATGGTGATATAAGCACTGACCAATAGAATTGGAATTTGCTTATGCCACAGCCTTATTTAAGCTCCAACTTTTATAAACTACGTCTACTTAAATTTGTTCCTGACTATATTACGCTACTAAGTATAAAATTAGAGGGCGGACCGGGCTCCGGCTTGCCAAACAAATAACCCTGAGCCAGTGATACACCTGCTTCACGGCAAAATTCAAAATCCTTCATCTGCTCTACGCCTTCAGCCAACACTTGGCCTCCAAAACGAAAAGCCGATTCTACAATCCCTGTAATTTGCCGCTTCTGATCACTGTTACTATGACAGCCGTCAATTATACTGCGGTCAATTTTAACATAATCCGGCTGAAGGCAATTCATAAGCTCTGTCGTAGAATAACCTGCCCCCACATCGTCCAGGGCTACCGAAACTCCTCGATTGCGATATTGATCAAAGATATGATGCAAAAAATTAAGGTCGTCTATTTCTTCCGTTTCTACGACCTCAAATACAAAATCCTTCGTATTCATGGATAAGTGATCAATCGTCTCAAAGGTGTGATTCAAGCAATAACCCGGATTATAAATGGTCGAAGGGAGAAAGTTAATAAAACGTTTAATTCCCGCCGGAAGGCATGTTGCACTTTTTTCAATAGCGGAAATACGAGCCGAGCGATCCAGATGAGCATGCAAACCAGCTTCACGGGCGATTTCAAACAGTCGTAACGGCTGAAATGGTCTCTCCGCATGTGACGGACGCAGTAAAAACTCAAACCCGATAATATCCAACTTATGGTCAACAATAGGCTGCATATGGCTGGAAAAACTTTGATCCTTAATGATATTCACGATATCCGGATGTTGCAGTCTGGCTTGCAATTGACTAAATAAAAGCCAGTCCTCATATCCTTCGACATGATGCAAGCCGGTCACCACAATTTGCATATGGTTCAAGTATTCCTGCGGCAGACGAGCCAGTCCGTTAACCAGCTGTTCCAGCTCTGAACGGCTGTCATAGCGAAACTCTATGCCACCCTCACGCTCATGTTCCTGCTTCATTTGTTCCGATAGCATACCCAAACCATCTAATGCTGGAGTAAGCGACACCCTGGAATGCCTAATTCTGAGAAATCCTTGATCCTTAATAGGTAATATGATGCTGCAATTGCTGCATGTCATAATGGTCCTCCTCGGAACAATTTTCCGGTTTTTTCACCATTATATCACAAATAACTAGAACAAAAGTACTATATAACTACGTGTTTTTACAAAAAACTAGCTTATTCTTACCGACAACTTAGGACTTAAGTATATATTCGACAAAAACAGAAAACTTTTTGCATTCATGATAAATTCGGGGGCTGTTGTTTTTGGCATTAAAAAAAACAGCAAATCTCTTGGTTAAAGAGACTTGCTGCTTCACTCTGATATTGATTGAAAACTAAAGTTCGAAGTTATTTGGACGCCTTTGGCTTCGTTGTTTTAGCTGGTTTAACAGTCGCGGGTTTGGTCGTTTTAACAGCTGGCTTTGCTGTTGCTTTCGCGGGAGCCACAGCTTCCTTTACAGGAGTCGTTGCTGCACTAGGCTTAGCGCCAGCTTTTAAGCTGTATTTGGCAAAGCCATCTGCCGCGCTGCTCAAGTATGAAATTTGTTGATTTCCTGCCAGCACGTCTTTGGCATCAGGAGAGGACTCGAAAGTAACCTTTGCCTGACCAAAAGGAGCAATAGACCAGTTGCCATCCGCCGATGGATTAATCGTTCCGTTCGTACGGATATAGTCAACAATGACCTGGCGACTTTCATCCGGTGCTGCCATCACAATTCGTTTGCCATCTGGGTTGGCCAGTTTGGATGAGGAAGCACGATAGTTATTGGTGGCTACGATAAATTTCTGCGCAGGATCAATAGCTTTTCCATTGTATTGCAGATCCTTGATACGATGAGCTGAAGAATCAATAATAGTTCCCTTGGCATCATATCGTGCAGGCTGAGTTACATCAATCTGGTAATTCACACCGTCAATGACATCAAAATTGTAGGTTGGGAAATCTTTGTTGATCAGCGATTGCTCCTCAGTTTGCTTTGGATCAATGCGGTTGAACTGACCTGCAGACCACTCCAGCCATTCCTGAATTTCAGCACCGGTCACTTCTACAGCATGAACCGTGTTCGGATACACATACAGGTCGGATACGTTTTTAATCGCTACCGTACCTTCAGGAATATTGGTGTAATACTCGGCTCCGTTTCGACCGCCGGCCTTGAATGGAGCGCCTGCCGACAATACGGGAAGTTTTTCGTATTCAGTTCCTTTAAGATGGTTTTGAACATACCATTTCTGTGCATTTGTTACAATTTGAATGGAAGGGTCGTCCTGCACTAATGCAAAATAGCTGGTAATTGGCGCAGTCGTTGTTCCGACAGGTTGACGAATATAATCCAGCGTTCCTTTATGCTCTTCCTTGATCGAATCTGTCAGTTTGTAGTCAGGAGTAAACTGCACAGCCTGGTTTGTGGTACTCACAACCGGACGCACTTCAGACTGAGAATTCGTTACGTGCCACTCATCTTTTTTCTTTTCCAGGCTCAGGTCAATAATTCCCAGATCCTTGCCCCATGAAGAAGCTTCCACGGCCGGCACGCCATTAATGGTTCCCTTATCCAGATCTACGCCGCTCATTTCTTTAAAATCAGGGCCAGGGAAAGATTTATGAGCATGCCCAAACAGAATCGCGTTAATTCCGTCCACCTGGCTCAAATATTTAACGGCATTCTCCATCATTGGCGTTTGTGGCACATCCTCATAACCTGTATGCGCAAGCACGACAATAATGTCAGCACCTTCCGTTTTCATTTGAGGAATAAACTTTTTCGCCGTTTCCACAATATCCTTCGTAACGACCTTATCCTTTAAATTGGCTGCATCCCACTGCATAATTTGAGGTGTGACCAAGCCGAGGACACCCACTCTGAGCGCATGCTCTTCACCTTTCTCATCCGTTACCGTTTTATCAAGAATTCGATAAGGGGTAAAATAATTTTTAGTAGCTTGCCCCCCCTTATCAACATAAACGTTCGCATTTACGTAAGGAAAATCGGCTCCCTTGAGCGATTTCTCCAGAAAGTCGAGGCCGTAGTTGAATTCGTGGTTGCCCACTGTCGCCGCATCATAGCCCATCAAGTTCATCATCTTGTAGACCGGATGGATACCGCCCTCTTTTTCATAGGTTTTGTTTCTGGCCATATAATCGCCTAATGGATTGCCCTGCAGCAAATCACCGTTATCGAACAGCATGCTGTTTCTTGTTTCACTACGCGCCTGTTGGATCAAACTGGCTGTGCTAATCAGGCCATATTCGTTGGTTTCTTTGTCCGAATAGTAATCGTAGTTCATCAGGGATGCATGAATATCCGTTGTTTCCATGATCCGCAAATTCACCGTAGCGCTATCGCGAGAATCGCTAGCTGCCCAGGATGGAGCGGCCGAAAACACCAGCATGCTACAAGCTACAACGGCTGCTGTAAACCCTTTAAACCAATTTTTACGAAATAACAAAATATACCCCTCCTCATTAAGGTGTATGACTCATATACATACTTTTGCACATATATGTAAGCCTTGAACCCACCATTTCTATTTTAATCCAACGCCAGACAAAAGAGTAGTCATTCACTTAAATTATTTATGAAAAAATAATTAATTCTCTCAAAAACAAAAAACCAGCATACCTCCTAAAAAACTCGGAGATTCACTGGTTTATCCATTTATATTCTCATTATTTATTCCACACTTGGCGCTCCGTTTGCTGACCCACATACTCAATGCGAGTCGGATTCACGTCCAGAATGACATAATCGGGATCATCCGGTCCGGAAAACCATTCCTTCAAGGAATCGTTCCACACTTGTTTGCGTAGCCCCTCATCAGCTGTAATCTGGACAGTAGCCTCCACTTCTACGACTTCCTTTGTACCGCCAACTTCATAACCCAGCAGCAGATAAGCATTCGGATTATCCTTTAGCTCATCTACTTTATGCGTTTTGCGATCTGTCGCCAGATGAATGTTCATTCCATCGTTAAAAAGGGCCATATAGCGTACTTTCGGTTTGCCACCCTCTACCGTACCTAACGAGCAAAATTTGTTGTTATCCAAAGCCTTCACAATGGCTTGTTCTAGTTGGCTACGATCCAATGTTTCCGTTTTACCCACAGTACAACAACTCCTTTTCACGAATTAGAATTCTCTACGGCCATGCCATTGGGCACCAGCCCATCTGAACCTACCTGCACAGCTGTTCTGAAAATAACATGACCCGATCAGATCGGATTGATGCATGCTCATTTTCAGATCAAAGCTCACAGTAAAAGTGTACCCTGTCGTTCGGCAAATGAACCGTCATCTCTTCCTCCATGCTGGACAGACCCGCATTCAAGGCATATAATCGTCGTAGTAAACCCGAATAAATGAACCCATTAAACCATACAATGCCAGGGGTGCTGGAATCGGCCGGCTGAGAGTGTGTCCCAAGACACTGACCCTTACAACCTGATCTGGGTAATGCCAGCGTAGGAATGCTTAAGCAAGATGTGCCTTTTTTACATAGGACCATCCCTTACTTTGGTATATACAAGCGCAAGCGTCCCGGAACCTCGGGGCGCTTTTTTTGTTGAAGATTAAGTTGTTGGAAAGATCGCGTCCGGCAGATGTTATTTTTATGAAAATGGGGAACATAAGCTGTCTGATTGGACGGATAACGGGTAATTAAAGGAGAGAACACAACGATGAAGCGCATGAAAATGTTAAGCCTCGGACTGATCAGTCTGTGGCTCATGGCCCTGACCCTGACCCTGACCGCTTGCGGTGGAAGTCCCTCCACATCCCAAGAAGCGGCTCCCGCTACCAACACTCAAACGTCTACTCCGGCAAAGGAGCTCAAAGATGTTAAAGTCGTGCTCGACTGGACACCCAATACGAATCATACGGGACTCTATGTTGCCAAGGACAAAGGATTTTACGAAAAAGCGGGTTTGAATGTCCAAATTATTCAACCTGGTTCAGGCGGAGCCGATCAAATGGTTGCCTCTAATGCTGCACCTTTTGGTATCAGCTACCAAGAAGGCGTCACACAGGCTCGTACGCAAGGCGTGCCGCTTGTTTCCATCGCTGCGGTGATTCAGCATAATACCTCAGGCTTCGCAGCCCCAGTAGATCGCGGAATTAAGAGCCCCAAAGATTTTGAAGGTAAAAAATACGGCGGTTGGGGCTCTCCCGTAGAAGAAGCGGTCATGAAATCCATCATGGATTCAGACAAAGGCGATGTGAGCAAAGTGAAGATCGTCAACATGGGCAATGCAGACTATTTTACAGCCGTGAAGCGGGATATCGACTTTGCCTGGATTTTCTACGCATGGACCGGAATTGAGGCCCAGCTTCGAGGTGAGTCATTAGATATGCTGTATGTAAAAGATTATTCCAAAAGCCTCGATTACTATACACCTGTAATTGTGAGCAACGAACAGACAATAAAAAATGATCCAGAACTGGTAAAAGCGTTCATGAACGCTACCGCACAAGGCTATGAATACACTATCGCCCATCCAGATGAAGCCGCGGACATCTTAAGCAAAGCTGTACCGGAGCTGGATAAAAAACTGGTACTTGCCAGCCAAAAATGGCTGAGCCCGCGTTATCAGGACGATGCCGCGCAATGGGGTGTGCAAAAAGCGGAGGTATGGCAAAACTATTCGGACTGGATGTACGAACGCAAGCTGCTCAGCAAGCCTTTGGAAGTGGATAAAGCCTTCACAAACGACTTCTTGCCCAAGCGCTGATCATTTGTTAAAACGCTAAATAAGACTGAACTAGAGAAGTGAACGAAGTTCCACTACGCAGTCGGATGGTGCTTCCCATCGCTGTTGTACCCAGATTTCTTTTATGAATATCCAGAGGTTGAAATCTGGGTACAAAGGCGAACGCTAACGCTTGTACAGCACCATTCCGCCCACTTCGTTCTCGTTCCACTTGGTTTATTCTTTAGTCTCATAGTGTCTAAGCGCAAAAGCAGGTGCGCTTATGTGAGAAAAATACAAAATACCGTACAACCTAGCTTAAAAACTAAGGTGCTTTTTAAGGCGGTTGGCAGCGTAGCGGTTCATTTGAATCTGGAGAAGCGCAGCGTTCGCCTTTGCCGTGGGATTCTTACCTTTTAAAATTTATTCAAAGAATCCCACGGCAACAGCGATCGTAAGATCAAATGAAACGCGAAGCGGTCTCCCCGCCTTAAACCACCCTATTTTCTCAAAACAACTCCACAATAAAGGACAGGTGAATTTTCATGGCTAACACACTGCTCAGTATTCAAGTAATCCCTAAAACTCCTAATAACAAGGACTCTTACCCGTATGTAGATAAGGCGATTGAGGTCATTCAGCGCTCCGGAGTCAAATATCAGGTGAATCCATTGGATACGACCATGGAGGGCGAGCTCGACGAGTTGCTGAAAGTGGTTAAAGAAATGCACGAGGCTTTGACGGAAGCGGGCAGTCCCAGCGTCATTTCACAGATCAAAATCGCACATAACCCACAAGGCATCAGCATGAACAAGCTGACCGAGAAATATCGCCCATGAATCCGAAAGGCAAGAACGCATCCTGGTGGAAAAGCGTATGGCCGCCCCTTGTGGCGGTCCTCTTCTTTTTAACGGCCTGGCAGGGGGCGGTTTCCTATTTACATATTGAATCCTGGCTGCTGCCAGCTCCATCCCTAATCGTACAAGAGGGCATGGCGCAATCGGCGTTGCTTGGCACCCATACATGGGCTACAATTCGTCTGACACTTGCGGGATTCGCTATAGGGACAGCTACGGGACTGCTGATCGCCATCGTTCTTCATACGATTCCTTTTCTCAAATCTGCTCTATACCCGCTCTTGATCCTTAGCCAAAACATTCCGATCATCGCCCTCGGTCCGTTGCTCATGGTGTGGTTTGGTTTTGGCGTGCTGCCCAAGCTCATGGTCATTACCTTAGTATGCTTTTTTCCCGTCGCTGTAGCAGCCATGGACGGGCTGACTCGAACAGACCGTACGATGATGAACTATATGCGGATGTCGGGTGCAAGCCGCATGTCTATTTTTATGAAGCTGGAGCTGCCACATTCCCTGCCGCAAGTCTTTTCTGGCGTTAAAATTGCTGCTACCTATAGTGTGATGGGCGCGATCATTGCCGAATGGATCGGAGCTAGTGAAGGAATTGGATATTATATGCTGCTGCAAAAATCGGCCTATCGCACGGACCTCATTTTTGCTGCCATCGGCATTATTGTCGCACTCAGCTTATTCATGTTTGTGGTTATTTTACTACTGGAGAAATGGTTGGTTCGCTGGAAACCCGATCGAGAGTAGCTTCCTCCTTGAATTAAATACAGCAAAGAAAGGACGTGGCGCGTATGAGTCTGCATCCGATTGACTTATCATCACACAACGTGGCTAATGAACAACGAGCCGGGGAACAACAGAGTCCTTCAACTGCTCCTCCTGCTTTGGAATTGGACGGGATCAGCCTTGCCTTCCGCGAAAAGCGAAGCTTACTGCCCGTACTGCAGGATGTATCCCTCACAGTCAAGCCGGGAGAATTCGTTTCCCTCATCGGTCCGTCAGGCAGCGGCAAAAGCACGCTGTTTCACATCATCGGCGGGCTACTCAAACCCCAGCAGGGACGTATCCGTATGCACGGACGGGACATGACTGGTGAACGTGGGCATATCAGCTATATGCCGCAGCAGCCCGCCCTTTTTCCGTGGCGTACCACGCTGGACAACGTACTGCTTGGGCAGGAAAATGCTCCACGTAAGACTACAGCAGTCCCCCCTCAGTACGCAAGTGAACGCGAGCGTCGCAAAGAAGCCTTGCAATGGCTCGAACAGGTTGGACTTGGTAAATTCGCCAAGGCGTATCCACATACGCTGTCTGGTGGAATGCAACAGCGCGCCGCCTTTCTACGAGCACTACTCAGCCCGCAGGAATTAATGCTGCTGGATGAGCCGTTCAGCGCACTCGATGCGCTGACACGTGCAGACATGCAGCAATGGTTATTACGCATGTGGGAGAAAAACCGCCGTTCTGTGCTATTTATTACCCACAGCATTGAAGAAGCGCTGCTGCTCTCCGACCGCATCTATGTGCTGTCGGCGCGACCTGCTTCGGTGGTGCATGTCGTAGATGTCCCTTTTCCCCGCCCGCGTAGGGAAGAAATCACCCTCGATCCGCTCTTTATTGAATGGAAGCGGACCATGACCAGCTGGATGCGCGAGGAAAAGTACAAACTGGACGCCAACATGGACAATGCTCAGAGCGTCCACAAGAATATCCCGGAAGATGGATTGAATCGACATGAGTGACGTAAAAGTTCGATGTGCATTGAAATGGAACAGCCAAACAAAGCCAGGCTTGGATTTGAACGCAATTGAGCCCGCTCCATTGATCGACGCGCATATTCATGTAGACAGCTACCCGCCTGAACAACAGGAGTTATTGCTCGCTTCACTTGCCGATAGCAGCGTCCAAGCCGTGATAGCCGTGTCGATGCATCTGGGCTCCAGCCGAGCCAATCTACAGTTAGCCAAGCGTTACCCCGAGCTGGTACGACCAGCCTTTGGCTTTCATCCCGAACAGGCTCTTCCACCGCAAGCTGAGCTTGACCTCTTATTCGACTGGATGGACGAACATATACAGCAGATGGTCGCCGTGGGTGAAGTCGGCTTGCCCTATTACAATCGGCTGGAAGCCTCACAGAACGGTTCACCTTTTGACCTCGCTCCCTACATAGCGCTGCTGGAGCGTTTTATCCAGTTTGCAAGCAAGCATAACAAGCCCATTGTCCTGCACGCCGTTTATGAGGACGCAGATATCGCCTGTGACCTTCTGGAACGTCACAGCGTCACGCAGGCGCATTTTCACTGGTTTAAAGGCTCTGCCGCCACAACCGAACGTATGGCGCGGAACGGCTATTATGTCTCCTTCACACCGGATCTCCTGTACGAAGAAGAGATCCGCAGTTTGGCAAGACAGTATCCGTCTGATCAGATCATGGCAGAGACAGACGGTCCCTGGCGGTTCGAGGGGCCTTTTACCGGACAACAGACACATCCACGGATGACTGCCGACGTCATTCGCGCGTATAGTAAGCTGACCCATCAAGATGAATCTGCCGTCCGTCAATTATTTTATGAAAATACGAGACGCCTTTACTCACTATCTGATTGATAAAGGATACCAGCTATTTACTCACTGGAAGGTTTACAACCACAACATGCAACCAAAGCAAAGAACCTCCTTATTTACGCGGGACTTCATCATGCGTAAATAAGGAGGTTCTTGTATTTTGCAGAGTTTTTTGTCGCTACTCAGCTTTTATTGCTTCAAGAAACCCTTCTGTTCCAAAAATGGCTTCATCTGCAAACGTGCTGGCTCGGTCAGTCTCGCGGCCATTTGCTCAGACCATGGCGTAGAGCGTTGACCGCCCGTACGCTCCTTCAAATATTCGGCTGATGTGTGGTCGTATACCTCTACAGCTTTCATCGTCTGATTTTTGTCGTAGCCGTTCATATGCAAAACACCGGACAGCGGAAGACGTGGGCGCAAGCCCGTTTCCTGATCTGGTACACCAATACACATACCGAATACTGGATACACCAGCTCTGGCAACCCTAACAACTCAGATACCTCTGCTATTTTAGTACGAATACCGCCGATGTAGACGATGCCCAGGCCCAGTGATTCAGCGGCTACCGCTGCATTTTGTGCAGCTAACGCGGCATCAATGGTCGCAACCGTATAGTTTTCGACGGACCCTTCGTAGGAAGGCTGGCCTGGCTGGTGGTGAATCGTCACCTGCTTCAAACGGTACAAATCTGCGCACCATACCAGAAACGCGGGGCATTGCTCAACGTAAGCCTGCCCTCCTGCCAACTCGGCCAGTTTTGTTTTTAAAGAAGGATCGGTAACGGCAATAACGGTATATGCCTGCACATTACTGGACGAGGATGCCATTTGGCCAGCTGCCACAATAGCTGCGAGCTGCTCGTCGGTAACAGCGGCGTCTGACTTGAACTTTCGCACAGACCGGTGATTCATCAACAAGGAAATCGTATCATTCATGACTGCTTCACTCCTAATCCATAATTTAAGCTCTTTATCTACTTCTAGCTGTGAGTATACGAAGAAGTTCTTGCATGCTTGCATGGCACTCCTACAAATATTATGAAACTTTCGCGAATGATAAGCAACCTGACGTGATGAGGGTTAACAGTATGGTTTAAAAAAACAAACGCAACAAAAAGCAAGCACGCAGAAAACCAATTGTGCGTACTTGCTCTATACTCTGATAATAACTTTATCTCGCTACAGATGTCCGGCAGCACGCTATCCTGCTGGTGCATCCATACATTTACAGCTTCACCCGTTGGAGACGCAGTGCATTTAGCACAACCGAAACAGAGCTAAATGCCATGGCTGCTCCCGCCAACCATGGAGCAAGGAAGCCCAAAGCGGCAATCGGAATACCGATCACGTTATAACCGAGCGCCCAAAACAGATTTTGCCGTATGTTTGTCATCGTCCGGCGGCTCATTTCGATCGCGTCAGGAATGCTGTTCAGGTTGCCGCGCATGAGGGTAATATCCGCCGCCTCCATGGCCACATCCGTTCCCGTGCCCATCGCCATCCCAATATTAGCAGTAGCCAGCGCAGGCGCATCGTTAATACCATCCCCAACCATAGCTACGATCATGCCTTGTTCCTGAAGCCGTTTCACTTCCTCAGCCTTTCCTTCAGGTAGCACCTCCGCCAGGACTCGTTCAATTCCGGCCTCGGCGGCAACAGCCCGCGCAGTCCGTTCATTGTCACCCGTAATCATGATGACTTCAATGTTCATCGCCCGCAGACGGGCAACGGCCTCCCGTGACGTTTCTTTAATCGTGTCCGCTACAGCCACCAGTCCGGCATAGGAACCGTCCACAGCGACCAGCATCGCGGTTTTCCCTGCGTTTTCCAGCTCATTCATATACTGCTCGGCTGAGTCATCTATTGCGATGCCTTCCCTGCTCATCAATCGGCGTGTACCCGCCAATACCTGCTTACCTTCCACATGCGCCTTCACACCATAACCCGGAATATTTTCAAAATCTGTCGGTCCTACCAGCTCAATTCCTCGATCTGCAATCCCCTTTACAATGGCTTCCGCCAGCGGATGCTCCGAGCTTTTTTCTGCTGCACCGAGCAACCGCAGCAAATCGTTTTCAGCCAAGCCGCTTGCACCAACCATAACATCTGTCAGCTCTGGCTTGCCGTTCGTAACTGTTCCTGTCTTATCCAATACCACTGCGTTGACTGAACGGGTCATTTCCAAATGCTCGCCGCCCTTGAACAAAATACCGTATTCAGCGGCACGTCCCGATCCTGCCATAATGGACGTTGGAGTAGCCAAGCCGAGTGCACAAGGACAAGCAATGACGAGAACTGCAATCATTTTCTCCAGTGAGCCTGCAAAATCAGTCGGCGTCACAAGGAAAAACCAGACGATAAAGGCTAACACAGCAATAGCAACAACAATGGGGACAAAAATACCGGAAATCTGATCCGCAATCCGCTGAATCGGGGCCTTAGAGTTTTGTGCATCTTCCACGACCTTAATAATACGGGACAACGCCGTATCACCACCCACACGCTCGGCCTGAATACGTAGTACCCCGTTTTTATTAAGCGTCGCCCCTGTAACTGCGGAACCTGCTTCTTTTTCAACCGGAAGACTCTCACCACTTAACATGGATTCGTCCACTGCGGAACGTCCGTCCACGACCACACCATCGACAGGAATTTTCTCGCCGGGTCGTACAATAAAGATATCCTTCACACGTACCTGTTCGATCGGTATATCAAGCTCTTGTCCATCACGTACTACACGTGCCGTCGTCGCCTGTAGGCTCATCAGGCTCTTGATCGCCTCGGACGAACGCCCTTTGGCTACCGCTTCGAACCATTTACCCACTAAAATAAGCGTAATTAGTACTGCACTTGTCTCGTAATACAGCTCTGGCATGGTCATGACAGGCATTCCCGCCATCCCCTCCATGACATCAGACGGACGCAGCGTAAGGTACAAGCTGTAAAAATAAGCCGCAGACGTACCCAGTGCAACTAACACATCCATATTCGAACTCCCGTTGCGAAGCGCTTTGTACGCGCCCACATAAAACTGCCAACCAATGACGAACTGAATCGGCGTTGTCAGCACTAGTTGGAACCATGGATTCAAGAACAGTTCCGGCACATAAATCCATGACGTAAAGGAAAAATGAGCCACCATCGCCCACAACAACGGAAACGACAGCACTGCGGACACAATCCACTTCCATTTTTTACGATGGATATCCTTACTGCGCACATCCGCGATATTGTCCTCAGCGCTCTGCGGGATCGCTCCGTAGCCTAGCTGTTCAATCTTGCTCACCAGATCACCAACCGCAATACTCCCCGCGGCATATTCCACATGAGCTGTTTCCATCGCCAAGTTTACCGTGGCACCTGTTACACCAGGCATCCGATTCAATCCCTTTTCAATCCGGGTTGCACAGGCCGCACAAGTCATGCCCGTCACATTCAGATTGGCTTCTTCACTTACAGTTCCAAACCCAAGAGAAGCAATTTTATCGCGAAACTCAGGGATCTCCACCTGCTTGGGATCATAGGATATCGACGCCTGCTCCAAAGCCAAATTCACATTAGCCTGTGCCACACCATCTATTCGATTTAAACCTTTCTCAATACGGCTTGCACAGGCGGCGCAGGACATCCCCGTAATGTGAAGCGTTGTCTGCTTGTCACCGTCAGTCGCACGGTTTTCCATGGTAACCCTCCTCTTATACCCCAGTGGGGTATATCATATCCAAAAAGAAAAAGCTTCTAATATGGAAGCTTCTCCTTCGAAACAAGTCTGTTCACACATAAAACATCTTCAGCTTAAACAACATCATAGCCTTGGTCTTCAATGGCTGTTTTCAGAGCTTCAACGTTCAGCTTGGACTCGTCATATTCTACATTCACTTGTTTCGTTTCGAGGCTGACCTTGCCGATAGCGCCAACTTTCTCCAAAGCCCCTTCTACTGCCTTCACGCAATGATTGCAGCTCATGCCTTCTACGTTCAATGTAACTTGTGCCATTTCTTTTCCTCCTCAGGGATACTTCCGTACCCATAATGTGTATGATTACTACTCTTAACGGATTAGCTTTTTGACCGTAACCAGCAGCTCGTCAATCACTTCCTGCTCTCCTGCCTGCATGCGCTCAATGACACAGCTTTTCATATGCCCTTCCAGCAGCAGCTTACCAACACCATTCAGTGCGGACTGGACAGCCGCAATCTGGTTCAGTACATCGTCACAGTAGGTATCCTTCTCAATCAAGCCCTTAATTCCGCGAACCTGACCTTCAATACGGTTCAACCGGGATACGAGGCTGTTCTTGAACTCTGCCGAATGATGACTTTTTCTAACTGTCTTTTCCCCGTCTGTTCCACAGTGATTCTCATGGACTTCAGTGTGGGAAACAGGTTGCTCCTCAGCCATACATCAGCCTCCTGTGTGGTGTATATATGCATTTATGCATTTGTTATATCCCTATCATAATATACCCCCACGGGGTATGTCAACATTCCAGAAAAATGTCACTTTTCTGCCCTATTTTATACTTTTGAGCGTACTTCCTTAGCAAGTACGACAAAGCTTAATAGCGCGCCAATCTCGGCTATAGCTATAACGACCGCCATTGGTACGGGGGTTGTTCCACTCCCCAAGCCTACTAGCGGTGAAGCGATGGAACCCAGCAATAGAGGCAACAAACCAAGCATGGCGGACGCACTGCCTGCGGAGCGCTGCTGACTCTGCATTGCCAATGAAGTCGTCGTTGTACTTACAATCCCTACGCAGGAAACGATAAAAAACAGAGGAACTAAAACAGCAAACAATTGGCCTCCGGTAAAGGCTACAGTAAGCAAGCTGATTCCGGCTACAGCCGCAATGATCAGACCCGCCAAGAGTAACTGTCGTTCGCTGAAGCGACCCACGAGTCTACCCGTCAACTGCGAAAACAGTACAATCCCCAAACCATTCACTGCAAAAATGATGCTATACGTCTGAGGGGAAACCCCGAAAATATCCTGAAGCACGAATGGTGAGCCAGCGATATACGCGAACATCGCTCCTGTAATCAGCGCCTGTGAGAGGGCATAACCCATAAAGCGTCGATCGGCAAACAGATGACCAAGTGTTCCCAGCGTCTGCTTCAAGCCACCGGACGAGCGGCGGTTAGTTGGCAACGTTTCTGGCAAACCCAACACGACGGCAATTAGCATAGCCACGCCGACTACACAAAGCACCATGAATACACCACGCCAGGAAACAAAGTTCAATATGACACCGCCCAGTACTGGTGCAGCAATGGGGGCCACGCCGTTCACCAGCATGAGCAGTGAGAAAAAGCGTGTCAACTCTTTGCCCGAGTAAAGATCACGGGCTACAGCTCTGGAAATCACGATCCCGGCCGACCCCGTAAGCCCTTGAATAAAGCGAAGCGCAATGAGCATACCGATATTCGGCGCAAACACGCATAACAGCGAAGCAGCAGCGTACAGAATGAGCGAGATCACCAACGGTCCTCTGCGACCCCTTACGTCGCTAAGCGGACCAGCAACGATCTGGCCAACGGCCAGGCCCAACAGACAGGCGGTCAAACTAAGCTGCGCCAGCGAAGTGGTCGTATGCAAATTGTCGGCTAATGTAGGCAGCGACGGCAAATACATGTCTATGGACAACGGCCCGAAAGCACTCAATGCACCCAGGACAAAGACGATCCATAATATTCGCGATTTGGTCATATCTGCGGCAACCATAACAGTATTGGATAACCGGTTCATAATAATAATCATCCTTTTCATAAAAATATAAATAATTACTTCAATACATCATGATATCACTCATTTCGTCTGGCTTCGAATAATTACACGCTAATCCGCAATTTTTTTTCAAAACTGCTATATATCAGGCAGGAATTTACCAATTTCAGGTCGAATTATACGATAACCAAAACAAAAAATTTGTGGAATCTGGAGAATGATAATGGTCTATGATGGAGTGCTACTGGGTCTCATTGTAGGTCTGTTCAGAGGAGGCTGGCGGCAAGGTCTGATCCGTTTCAGTCAAATTCGCCTTATAGCCGGCTGGATGTTCCCTGTGCTGCTGCTGGTACAATTCATTATTTTTTATGCCCAGGAAAAGTGGGCTTGGTTAGCAGCCATTAACGGGTATCTATTTATGGGAGTCTACGTGGTTGGATTGATATTTCTCTGGTTGAACAGACATCATAAGGGATTCAAGCTTATTATAATCGGCGTATTGATGAATTTTATCGTTATGGCGGTGAATGGCGGCAGGATGCCGGTCTCGTTGAGCGCTTCGGAGGTGCTGGGTCCCTATTATACAGATATGCTTAAATCCGGAAGTGTCATCTCGAAACATTACATGATGGATGCGAGCACGCGTCTATCATTGCTTGGTGACATTATTCCTCTCTCCAAGCCCTATCCCCGCACGCAGGTAATTAGTATTGGAGATGTGGTCATGAACTTCGGGATGTTCCTGTTTATCCAAAGCATTATGGTCGTGAAGAGAACTAAGGATAAGCAGCAAGAAACCAATCCCCACCACGCCTAGTGCGCACCTTATTCCAAGGAAGGGAGGGAACCCTATGAAAAGCTTGAAATACTCCCGTGTGATTATCAATGCTATTATCGTGGCTTCTGTCATCATTGCTTTGACTTCTGGTTACAAAATCGGGGGCTAGTCACCGATAAGAAAAAAAGGAAGCACAGGCTCAACAAAACAGGCTGGATTCCGGCCTGTTTTTTCATGTGAAATTTTCGATTACAAAATTGTAAATTATCCCATTCACCCCTGGTAGCTTTGACATCAAGATACGACAAGGCAGGAGAAGAAATGATGAGTATAATAAAAAAGCTGCAAGAACGGGTTACCGCGACGGGAATATACGTGTTTTGCATATGTATGGTAGGCATGATCGTCCTCTTGTATACGAACCAATGGTCCTTTTTGCACTATACGACAACAGAGTGGGTCACGATCTATTCCCTATTGGGAGCCGTTCTGATTCTGGAGCATTTTACATTCCAGCTCCCCCCCGCCAGTAACAAGCAGTCTATGGATTCCTCCGTGTATCTGGCTTGTATTTTTGTGCATGGCACCGAAATTGCTATTCTAATTTTGCTGTTAAATGTAATCATCGCTATGTTCCGGCACACAGAGTTGTCCTGGTGGAAACATACCGTCAATTTTTCCATTTACGCCCTTTCCATTTCCCTGTCTTCAACCGTATTTGAACTAAGCGGCGGAACGCAGGGGGCTTTAAACCAAGATCATTTCGCTTCCTACCTGCTGGCGTTGATTTGCTACTTTGCGGTGAACACCATCACACTGGGCATCTACTTTTATATCGCATACAAAGGGTCCTTCAATGAGCTTAAACAGGCTTTTTTGGCTGAATCTCTGCTCGTATACTTATGTACACTCATTCTGTCTTTGGTATTGACTACACTGATTTATGACAATGGCATTTTAGGACTTTTGCTGTTCCTTGGGCTAAGTATGCTCCTGTCTCACGCATTCAAGCAAATGTTCACGCTGTATCGGGAAATCGAAGAAAAAGCGAACATGGATCGCAGAACAGGGCTATACAATCACAGCTACTTTGAAAATACACTTGAAGCTGAATTAAATATATCCAGATCCGAGAATACTCCTCTCAGTCTGGCTCTGATTGATATAGATGATTTTAAAAAATACAATGATCATTTCGGTCACCTCAAAGGCGATCAGCTACTGGGATTTCTCGGTGAATTTCTTAAAAAGGAGACCTCCGGCACCCACATCACCGTATCCCGCTATGGTGGAGAAGAATTCACTCTGCTGATGCCCGGTCATACCGCTGAACAAGCATACGAAATAGTTAATGCTATTCGAAAAAGATTAAATGATTCTCGTTATGAGGGTGTTGAAATTTTTCCACACGGCTGTCTGTCCTTCTCCGCAGGCATTGCACAAAGTCGCATTGACATCTACGACAAATCACAGCTGGTCGATCTGGCGGATAAAGCCCTGTACTACGCCAAGAAACAGGGAAAAAACATCGTTCATACGCACGGAAGTTTAAATGAAGTGGAGCGCGAGGTCGATCTGGGGCAGGATATTCGGGATCTTGAACAGCAGCTTAATTTGTTCTTGTACAAGGATATTAACACTTTCAAGCATTCCAAACGGGTATTCAGATATGCAGCAGACATGAGCGATGTGCTTCAGCTTGGACCGGAGGATAAGCGGCGTTTCATACTAGGTGCCCTCATTCATGACATTGGTAAACTGGAGATTCCCTGGAATATTCTCAATAAAAAAGAGAAGCTGTCCGGTGAGGAATGGCAGATGGTGCAAGCGCATGTCATGTGGGGCAAACGAATTGTCGAAGCCAACGAACGATTCATAGATTTGGTTCCTTTTGTGGAGCTGCATCATGAACGTTATGACGGAGGAGGCTATCCGTTTGGCTTTAAGGGCGAGCAAATTCCACGTTTATGTCGGATGCTGACGATCATCGACTCTTTTGATGCGATGACAACTGAGCGCCCCTATCAACCCACCAAAACGTTCGAGGAGGCCATTGAAGAACTACGTGCTTGCTCGGGTAGCCAATTCGATCCCAAACTAACGGCTACTTTTATCCATTATATTCAACATAAGCAACCTGCTTTCACGGATTTCATGGAAACAGGGCTCTAATTCCTTCATTGGCTCTTCCTCTTTGCCCCTAACGTGGTTGAAATCGTCCTGAATTCAACCACGCTAGGGGTTTTCATATGATTGGCATTTTGTATAATGCTTATTATTTCAAATTTCATATAAATGTCATAATTCGCTCCATCTATTCACGCCATATGCACTATGATTAAGATAGGAATGGGTTTGTCCGTATAAAATGTTATAAATGGGGATATCCTCGCTTCAAGTAATCGAGAGAAGGTGACTTCACAGGCATGTTGTACCTGTCCAGACCAGCCCGTGTGGCTTGTCTTTTATTGCTGTGTCTCCCCCTTCTAATCCTGTTTCCTCACTCTTCGTGGGCTCATGCATTTGTCATTGAATCCAGTCCGACCGAAAATCAGGTTTTGGACAAGTCGCCTTCTCAGGTGACCATCACCTTCAATGAAGATTTGCAATCTGCCTTCATGTCGATCAAAGTGACCGACGAAACAGGCAAGCGGGTCGACACAGGAAAAGCACAACTCAACCCGAATCATAAAGCCACCATGGAAATCCAATTGATTCCAGGGGTGAAAAATGGAATTTACTCCGTCAATTGGAGAGCTTTATCCGCAGACGGACATCCGGTTAATGGAGTCATTCCATTTCAAGTAGGCAGCGGTTCCAATGCGCCTACCCATCAAGCTGCCGCATCTGAAGGCTCAGGGACATCACGAATCGACTTAATCGCTGTCCGTTGGTTTCTTTACATAGGACTATCGCTGCTTTTTGGAGCGATTTGTTTCCGGCTGTTCATCTTACCGAGCATAAGCCAAGACAAGAATCGAAGTGAACAGCATCAGCAAAATCAGCGTCCCTTTGACACATTGCCCCGCTGGACTAAGCTGCTATGGAGCGGCTACGGCATAACGTCTGCGGCCATTCTGATCAGCCTGCCACTTCAGGCTTCATGGGATGCCGGGGTTTCCATCAGGGAGGGCTTCTCACTCCCTATTCTGGGAGAAGCTCTCCAGTTTACTGGAGCCGGGCAAATTTGGTTTATCCAGATGATTCTCGTGCTGCTCCTAAGCGTAACGCTGATTTACGCGCTGGATTACAGCATTTCGAATCGCCAGCGCCGTCTTTGGGGCTACAGCTCAGCTCTCCTAACGCTATGCCTCATGCTGTCCAAAGCCTTTGTCGGTCATCCGGCAGCGGCTACCCACCCAGCTCCGGCCATTGCGGCGGACTTTGTCCATCTCGCGGCAGCAGCTTTTTGGATCGGCTCACTTGCCGTCATGGTCGTGTGCCTGCCTGTTGCCGGAGCGGAGTTGCCCGTATCCGAGCGGGCAACTCTGCGGCAAGCCGCCCTGCGCCGCTTTGCTGGCTGGGGCATTGCTATGGTGGCAGCGCTACTTGCCACCGGTATATATGGAGCCGTGCTGTACATTCCGGCTCCCTCCATGCTGCTGAACACGTCCTATGGACTCGTTCTGCTCGGCAAGGCAGCGCTGCTGCTAGTCATGCTGGCCTTTGCGGCCAGCCAGTTCCGCAGCGCAAGGCAAGCGGCGCCCAGCAAGCAAGCCGCCCGGGGATTGCGTGCCGAGGTGTCCGTCGGCCTGCTCGTGATGCTGTTGACCGCGGTGCTCACTCACCTGTCACCCGGCCAGGCACCTGCTGTTCCGTTTGAGGAGACTCGCACTACGGGCGGATACAACGTTACGCTGTCAGTCAGCCCCAATGCTGTAGGCAGCAATGAATTCAAGGTATCCGTTCAGGATAGCAAAGGTGCTGCCGTTTCAGGAATCCAGCAGGTCACATTAACGCTCACTCCAGCAGACCCTGACCAAGATCAACAGGAATTTGTTCTGCCCGTAAAGCAACAACAACCATTCCGCAGTCAGGAATTGATGACCTCCGAAGGAACATGGGCGGTAAAAGTACATGCTCTGACGGCATCACTCGATGCGGTTGATGCTGAATTCACCCTGCATGTAGGCGGTAAAAAATAATTATTTTATACTTCAGGATTGTATGAAATCCTCACTTAAAAGGAGCGAATTGAATATGAATGCAACGATTCAAACAGCAAAATCCAGATTTTCCAGGTTTGCGACCTCTGTGAGTCTAATTGCAGCGGGTGTCTTACTTTTTGCAGGTATGGCCAGTGCACATGTGACAGTCAAGCCTTCTGTTTCACAACCTAATGCGTGGGAAACGTACACATTGAAAGTACCCGTGGAAAAAAACATTCCAACCACCAAAGTCGCCTTGAAAATTCCGAAAGAGGTCGTTTTCAAACAATACGAGCCTGTACCGGATTGGAAAGTAGCCACCGAAAAAGACAGCTCCGGCAAAGTAACCACCGTGACCTGGACGACTGAAAAAGACGGCATTCAAGCGGGTCAGTATCAGCGTTTCAGCTTTGTAGCGCAAAATGCAGACCAAAATACCGCAGCACCCTGGGACGCCTTCCAATATTACAGTGACGGAAGTATCGTGGAATGGACAGGTGACGAAGGAAGTAAAAATCCACATTCCATTACTGAAATCACGGCGGATGCCACGTCCGCAACTCCTGCCCCTGCCGCAGACAGCGGACACGATTCGGCGGGCACGGCAGCAGGCCATACGAGCACAGATGCGGCTAAAGATAGCAGCAGCCCCGCACCTGCTTCGAACAATGCTGTAGAAGCTACACCTGCCGCTTCTGCTCCAGCCAGCTCTGCTGCACAAACGACAGCACTCGTCCTCTCAATCATTGCAGTCGTTCTTGGTGCCGCAGCTGTCGGCATTGCACTCAAGCGCCGCAAGTAATATGGGTTATGAGCGTATAAAAGTTAGGTATATGAACGTATTAATTATACGAGCGGTATAAAAATAAAAAGCTGGGGCCTTACACACATGGCCCCAGCTTTCCTCAAAAACTTTGTATATCAGTAGTATTTCTAATTCATTACCTCTACACAATTACTCTAACAAAGCTTTTCCCTTTAAATTCGAATGTCATATTATAATCTTCCCAAATAAATAAATCATTTTGCTCTTCAGTAGTAACTATCCGATTAGCTTGTAAGGCATTTTTCAGTTCTTCACGAAAACGTATAGGTCCTAATCGAAGAAAACGTTCGATTCTTGCTGGTAGGTTGTTAATCAATTCAAACTGATAAATAAAGCTATCAGGAATAAAATCGTTGTATGAAATTTCTTTAATATCAATAACCTCAATGTCATTTAAAATTATACTTGTAATGTGCGTATCAAAAAAGTTGAGTCTAGAAACTCCCCATTCCATGTTTACAATATGTTCTGAATCACACAACTGTAAAATTGACTCTTGCAAATCCTCATAATGTAAGTGGCAATAAGCCAATAAGGCGGAGTTACGAATATTATATTTGATAAACTCCGCCTCCTTTTTAAATAGTCTCTAGTTCCTCCGTTATCTTACGCATTTCTAAGCGCTGATATTCTGCAATTTGCTCATCAAGTGCCTTTTTAAGAGCGTTATCAACTGATTCCTCGGTAATATGCTCATCTGAGAATAATTCAAATATGCCTTTATAAAATAAACTTCGCGAATTGCTCAATAACTCATAATGTTTAAGATAAATACTGTGCAGGTAAACAAGTACATCAACATCTAGAAAAATTGCCTTAGTATCATATTGATCATCTAAATGTTTGTAAAAGTGCTCAGTCATAGTTTTAAAATTGCTCTCTTTAAACTTATTACTTATAAAAATATGTCCTCTCAGTTGTTCTTTGTCACTAAAATATTTTATATACTCATTAGCATTTAAAGTATTTACATATTCAAGTGCCTTTCGTTGCTCCCCTTTGTCAAGATTATAACCTTGACCGTTAGTATTCAGCTTACAATCATAAGAGAATACATACTGTTTAGGCCTATTATTACCCCTTTCTTTATAAGAGAGAGTAAATATACCTTCTGGAACTGGTTTACCTGAGAGCTCTTTCCCCCACTTTTCAGCATTTGGAAATATATCTTTTAACATTGCAAACACATCGTCTTCAAAATGTTTATCATTATATTTCTTATTATTAATTTTTTCTATTGTAACAGTTGTAAGTTCTGCGTGGGCATCATTTGCAGCTGCTGATAAATACGTTTTGGAACGTCTGTATATCTTTTCCGAAATATCTTTAAGCATTAAAGGGAACGAATGTTCCCCTTCAATATATATTCTACCAAAATTAATAGGTTCAACGCAACTATAATTACTATAATCTATTAGTTTTTCCGCTTGTCCAACAAGAATTAGCATAGTAGGCTTTAAAAGCCTGTTAAGATTCTTTAAAGCAGCTTTATGCAATGCTTTTTCAGTAACAAGTACTTGTAACCCTTTTTCATTCGTCTCGTCCCATAGATGTAAACATTTATATTCAGACGAGCCGATCTTAATATGATTCTCTCTAACTATCTTCCATAGGGTATTCCCAGTTTTGCACTTAGCTTTTACAAATTGATAAATAGCTCCAATATTTACAGTTACTAACTCATTAGAGCTCTTACCAATTCTATCCCCTTCACAATCCACACATAAAGTCGGGACTTCCTCATCCTTTTCATAGTTATAATCGATTTTACAATTGTCACAATAATAAAACTTAGTAATCTTATCCTGAATAATGTTATAGCTACGAAGTTCTCCAAGCATGGATCTGACAAATGCACTAGGGTTCTCTACTTTCGAAACACCAAGTAAATAATCAATTTTATCTGCTTTCCCCTCTTCGAATTGTTCATTTGAAATTTCCGTGAACAGAGGAACACCAAATTTTTCGAAGAACTTTGAAGTAAGTATTTCCCTGTTATCTATACTTAAATTACTATCATCCATAGTGAAAATTATATTTCCATTTTCCATAATAGTAGACCTAATACTTCTGTTGCCTAAACTGGATTTAAAGTAGAGACTCTCCACATCTTTAATACTCGCCAAATTAATTGTTCCATTTGAATAAGCTTCTTCAACAGAGGGCCAAATATCCAAATAATCTAATTCAAGTGTAATTTGTGGCGAATTTTTTAATGAACTACCACGAAATTTTATCTTGTTTATCATAAAATCAGTTACAGGTTTACCTGAAGCTGTAATCGTGGAACCATTAACAATACTGTTTACAAAGGTTTCTTTTTCATACGCTGCAAATACTTTCGACTCAATTAAAGATAAAGCACCTAAGGTTTTATCAAGATATATTCTGATAGCATTCTCTTCCATAACTAATGATTTAATTTCAACTGTATTCTTTTCTTCATCTATTAAAAACAGAGCTTGTGATACTTCTCGATTTCTTGGAGCAGATACAAAGTCTGGTTTGGGCGCATCACTAATTTGTCTATATAGTAATATTAGAATTTTTTTAGAGTGTATTGAGTAAGAAAAAACACGATAATGATTTTTACTGCCTGTTCCTTTAAAAAGAGTTTCTCTAAGTTCTTTATTGTAAGAATCTTCATTTGCAATTTTCCTAGCTTCATTAATAGGTATATTTTTGCTAAAAATGTATGTTCTCCCGGAAGACTTGCTATCCCATACAAAACAAGTAAATATCTCTACAAGATAGATCGGCGACATCCTATATAAGTGCAAGAGTTTTACTAATGTTGAACGCTCATAGCGTATTTCCTCAAAAGCTAAATCATTATAGTACTTTTCAATTGTTTTTTTCTTTCGGTTAGAGAAATCATGTAATAGTAGGAGTAATCGTCTCTCTTCCAAACTAAGTCTTAAGAGATTTTCTTTAATCTGCTCTTCATTACCACTATGATCTAATCCGTACATTTGACATAATTCTTTTAAAGCTGGAAGTCTTAATACTACAAATACTCCTGACAGCTTCTTATGAACAAGGAGAGATTCCAATTCCATAATCGCATCATAACGAACTCCTATTTCCCTCCAAAAAGCACCATCTAAAGCTTCTATTTTATAGTGTCTATTTAATACGTACATTCTTGTACTCCCTTCAAACAGTTTCTATAGTAACTTATCGGAATATCGACAAATAGATAATTTTCAAAGATTAATTTAGGAATACTTCCGCTCTTTTCCAACAAAAAAACAACTTAATTTTAAAGTTGGGTATAAATACTCACTTCTAACATTTTCTTATAGTAAAAGAGTACCAAAAAATCATTGTCTATGTTGTAGAAAAATGTCGAACAAGAAAACAATTTATTCTACAATTCCCTCAGAGGTAAATCAATTGAAGCAGCAAGAAGCCCCCACTGGATATATCTACCATCCTATTATATGAAAAATATAAAAGTACTAAAAATCAAAAAAACAATCAATAACAAAAAATTGATCAGTATATGCGCTATCTTTTCTTCGAATACTGTTTTTTTCTCGCTTCTGCCACATTTTTATATGCGCTTTATAGTAATCGAAACTTCACATACGTAAGCTTCTCCAATAAGAGCTCTACAACCTGTGAATGCAATATAACTTATCTAGTTCCACACAATAATGGCCTGATTCCGGTGATATTGGTCACTATTTTTCTCAAACATTCTTCAATATCATTCTTGTAAAAATCCCTTAAGTTTTTTCTTGTGTAGCTTTCCCCTATCTAACTATTCAACAGAATCTATATAACATTTTTTTGGTTTTATTATACATTTAATAATAAAATCGGTTGTTATTTAACAGTATACTTAATCCAGAAAAACCCAATTATTATTTTCGGATTTTTACTCTATATGTAATAATCCATCTCATCCTATTATTTCACATTCACCTTTCTATCATTTTTTTGGTAAAATAGGTAGAACCCTCACGATTCTAACATGATAGCATTGCAATCTATTGAGCATAGGAGATCATAGGATGAAAATCGTAAATAAGGCTCTGTTATCTAGTGCTATTTTTCTGAGTACCGCAGCGGGCTTCTATAGCCCCTTGGCACAAGCAGAGACCGGTAAGATCAGCATCATGCTGGACGGATATCCATTACCGTTCCCCGTACAACCTGCCATGATGAACGGCACGACCATGGTTCCCTTTCGCGCTATTTCTGAGGCTCTTGGCATTACAGTGAAATGGGATCAAGCCAGCCAAAGCATCACTGCTACCAAAGCGCAAGGCTCTGCTACCAAGCAGGTGGTTCTAAAGATGGGTAGCCGCAATGCCACAGTGGACGGACAATCGGTTCAACTAACAGCCGCTCCGCAAACCGTGCACGGTAGCACCATGATTCCGCTGGGCTTTTTCGGGCAGCAGTTTGGAGCCACGGTGAACTGGAACCAGGGAACACGGACGGTCTCCATTACATCGCCACGTGAAGCTATGTATACAGTAGGCTTCTATGCGCTGTCTTCCTTTGACCAAAAATCCAAAATACCGGATTTTAACGCAGTTGCCTTCGGCTGGAGTCGAATTGATACGAACGGACAATTTACGACAAACGGCAAGGAATACAAATGGCCTCAAGCCGCTGGAACCGTAACGCCGGAGTCCATTGTGCAGGAGGCAGACAGCCAGGGGACTTCCCCTTACCTGATGGTCTATTCCGGAGATGGCAATCACGAGCTGACCAAAGTTTTGGAAAATGCGCAGCTTCAAGAACAGACCATTTCCCAAATCGTCAGCACCGCCACCGACAAACAATTTAAAGGCGTTACGCTAGACCTGGAAGGATTGGGCTGGAGCGGCGATAAAGCCAAAGCGCGTTCAGACTACAACGCCTTTATTAAAAAGCTATCGGCCAAAGCGCATCAGGCCGGGCTCAAGCTCACCGTCGTTCTGCATCCGCTGAACAGCTCTTACTCTGGCTATGACTACAAAACGCTGGGCAATCTGGCGGACGATCTGATCATCATGGCCTATGATTACGGACAGAAGGCTACGCCTGAGCCTTTGGAAAAAGTGGATGAAGCCATACAACTGGCCTTGAAGGAAACCTCGCGGGACAAGCTTATTTTGGGGATTTCGATGGGTAGCGAAAAAGACAGCACCGTTAACGCCAAGATCGGTTTAGCCAAACGTTATGACCTCAAAGGAATCGCTATCTGGCGCTTGGGCATCATTGGAGAAACAGCCTGGGCACAGATGAACGAAGCCATTGAGTTTAAATAAGTGTACATTTTATCTCCCTGACCTTATTCCGCCCGCTAATGATTTCTTATGCGTCTTCTATGAAATCATTTGGCGGGCTTTCTTCATCCCCTTTAACAAAAGTGCTTGCCTGATTTGGAAGTTGTCGTCACAGGCTCGCAACCCTGTTCTCCATAGAAGATCCCCCAGTCTCTCATAAAATCCAGCAACGGCCTTAACGTATCTCCTAACGGGGTAAGCGAGTATTCCACACGCGGTGGATTCTCATTATAAATTTCACGGTGCACAATGCCATCTCTCTCCAATTCGCGCAACTGCAAGGTTAGCATCCGCTGTGTAATATTAGGCAATGTCCGTCGAATTTCGTTATAGCGCCGCGGTCCTGTGGTCAAATGATACAAGATGACTCCCTTCCATTTGCCGCCTATAACCCCGACGGTTTTCGCTACCGGACATCCAAAATTAACGCTAACTGCATGTTCCATCTCCTGTGCCATGTATACCCCTTCTTTCTGTAGAATGTGTAAACCAATAGCCCCCGACGCATGACAAGGAACAAATATGTGCGTACTTGTTCCCTGCAAAAACTTTCTATATGATAACTATATATTCGATATCAACTCTCATTATAGTAGCAGAAAACCCATAGAGTACCAACTAAACCCATACCCAAAGGAGTACATTTTATGTCTAATACATCAGCTAAAAAACAGGAAATTCTGGACGCCTTTCTGTTCAGGCACGCCACGAAAGAATTCGATCCCAATCGCATCATACCGGAAGAGGATTTTCAGTTCATTCTCGAAACCGGACGACTTTCTCCAAGCTCCGTCGGTTTTGAACCATGGCAGTTTGTAGTTGTGCAAAATCAGGCATTGAGAGAAAAGCTGGCTGCAGTTTCCAGCGGCGGTCAAAAGCAGATCCCTGCAGCTAGCCACGTCGTCCTGATTTTGGCGCGCAAGGATGTTCGTTATGATTCTCCTTACGTGGAGTATATGTATAAAGAGGTTAAAGGTATGTCTGAGGAGGACTTTGCCTCACTGCCAGGCCGCTATAAGATTTTCCAGGGTGAAAATCAACGCTTACTGGAAAACGAACGTACGTTATTTGACTGGGCTTCCAAGCAAACCTACATTGCCTTAGGCAATATGATGACAGCAGCGGCTCAGATCGGTATTGATTCCTGTCCAATTGAGGGCTTTAACTACGATCAGGTGCATGCCATATTGGAGGAAGAAGGACTGCTGGAGAACGGGCTGTTCGATATTTCAGTCATTGCTGCCTTCGGTTATCGTGCTCATGAACCCAAGCGGGAAAAATCCAGACAACCACTGGAAAAGGTCACACGCTGGGTCCTGTAATCTAATATCCCGAGTCTCTCCCCCAAACACTGAACACTGAAGCATCAAAAAAGGCGGGCTGCGGCACTTCATCTGAATGATGAACCTACCGCAGCCCGTCTTTTTTAGGTAACTTCAATCTCTATTAAAATACCCTTGGAAGCCAGGTTGTCCAGGCACTCCTTCATATACTCATCGTCATGCTCCACATATGCACCCGCACCTGCCAGTTCCTCACCCAGCTCCGCCTCCCAAGGCTCACACTGCTTACCGCGATACAACGGCTGTTCCCACAGGGGATCAACATTGTACCCTCTGCTTTTCATTTCGTCCATAATGAGCCTATGATAGCGCACCAGCAGCATGGGGTGATAATCGAACACATAATTCACGGTGGCGTGTGGCTTGCCCCACCCATTCCCACGCAGGGCACAGCACTCACGATGTTGCCCCAGCAGTTGCGGACGGGGTAACTTGTCGATTAAATGTTCATGCCAAAGCCTCATGCTTCCACAACCCTATCTGTAGCTTTTTCTGGTCTATTGGATTAGCATACGGATACCTGTCAGCACAATACCGATCAGGAAGCCTGTAACTGCGCCATTAATACGTATCCACTGTAAATCCTGTCCCAGTTTGTCCTCCATCAGTGCAATCAGGGATTTGTTATCCATCTTGTCTACATTTTCGCGCACCAAGTTACCAATCCGACTATGGTTAGCTTCCACCAGTCCAGTAATACCTTCCACAATTCGCACATTGATCTTGTCCAGCAGCTCGGTATTCCCTCTTAAATCAGTCAGCATCCGATCCAATAGCGGTAAAATATAGGTCTGCACATAGCTTCCGTCTTCCATGTAGTCCAATAAGCGTATACGCAGCTCTTCCATTTTGCCCAGCACTGACGCATCGCCTTCCCAGGCTTCAACAAGGCTATCCTTCCAGCCGTTCAACCCTTCCTGAACCGTATCTTTCGTCGCCAATCGGGTCACCTGTGTTTTCAGACCATCCAGCACAGCCTGACGGCGCAGGTGCTCTTCCCTTTGCAGTTCTGCTACCTGATCCAGCAGGAAATGACGAATCATTTCACCCATACGCTCTTCGTTCAGATAGCCGAGGAATGCGTTCAAAGCAAACTGCATCAGCCCGCTCACCTGCAAACCACTGACAGCCTGCATCCCTAAGGTGCCCAGCGTATAACCCGTTTCGGGTCGCAAAAGCCAGGACTCGGCTTGCTTCAGCGTGTAATCCAGTGCGCGGCGATCATAGCCCTTCTCGCTGGTCTGACGAGCAAGCGCCTCCAGCAGCGGTCCGGCGTCAAAATCAGTCATCTGCCGCTTCAGCTCTGCCACGATGACCGGAGCCAATTCCGCGAGCGGGAGGGACTGGACAAGCCGCTTGGCAAGAACATCTATGGATGCCGCCGCCTCCGGCGTGCGCAATCCTTTTTCCACACCTCCCAGCACCAAATCGGCCAAACGGATATCTGCAATTTTAGACGCGATGCTATCTTTGTTTAGCAGGTTATTTTCCACCGTACTTACCAATGCATTCGTGAGCTTGTCCCTATTTTTAGGAAGCAGCGCGGTGTGTGGTATCGGAATGCCTAGCGGATGACGGAACAAAGCAGTGACAGCGAACCAGTCTGCCAGTCCCCCTACAAGTCCTGCCTCAAAAGCTCCGGCTAACAAACGAGCCCAGCCATATTGCTGGAAGGGCAATGTGGCTGCAAAGCCTGCCCCTAGAATAACGAGCGACCAAGCCGCTGCGGTTTTCGTATTTTTTGGTTTTCCCATCCTGTAATCCTCCAAACTGACTGTCGAGTAAGTAAAGCACTATACCTGTATTACCCATCATATCATTGCCCGTGTCATTTCCAAAGTTGAAAGCACTTGAGATGAAACGCGCAAGGGCACTTTTTGCGTAATTTTTTATGCATATATCTCTCTTTTTTACATTCATGTTTGTGAACAAAATCACAGCACTGGGCCCAAACTCTTATTTTCAATAATAAGCCTTACGAACCATTTTATCAGAACCAAGTCCCATTTTTTTTAAACCGAAAGGAGAAGTGAACAAGAAAGTTGAATGGGCATAAGATACCTTTTTTCAGTACCATGTTGGTATTGGACCTCAGAAAGGATTTGAATCCATGATAACCCCAGATTCTTTCAACAGCATTCGACTTTTTCATATGGATTACCAGGTTATATATCCATAAAAAGTGATACTCCCATAAAATTCAAACACATATTTTGCTATATAGACATATTTGATGTGATAAAATAAACTTTTATAAATAGGGAATCATGTTTAATCAGTCATTATATATTGGTAATTCAAACCAAGATATGCTAGATAAAATTGCTTTTTTGTAAAGGAATTGAATATGACAACAGACCAAAAAAACAACGTGGGCCTCTGGAATGGCGATCCGGTCGTTATTGTACGCACTCCCTCCGCTTTTGCCAAGCAATCCCTTTTGTATATCCAGGAAGTAGGCTACTTCCAAAAAACTTCTGCTTTTATGATGGAAAGGAAAGAACTTGCCTCTTTTTTGCTTGTCTTTACGTTGTCTGGTAAGGGAGAATTACTGTACCGGGGCAAGAAATATATCATAAAACCTCAAGATTTGTTCTTTGTTAATTGCGAGGAATATGTTCAATACAGCACCTCCGGTCATGAATCCTGGGAGTTTATCAGCCTGTACCTGTATGGCAATCTGATTGAAAATTTTTACGAACAATTTGCCAAGCATAATAAACCGGTCATTTCCATGCATAATCCGCATATTATATTGGATAAGCTCCATGCTCTGATTTGTGGGCAGTCTGACAGAAGTCTTTCCGCTGAGCTACTAACGTCCAGGCTCATTGGTGAAATACTAACGTGCATTTTGCAACATCCCTATGATCATCCGTGTGTGAATGCTGAAACCCTGAGCGAAGTACGTCGGGTACAGCAATATTTGGATCAGTCCTACTGTGAGCGAATAACACTGGACTCGCTGGCAGATATGTTTGAATTAAACAAGTTTAATCTGGCTAAAAATTTCAAAAAGCAGATCGGTTTCTCTCCGATTGATTATCTCATTAATGTCCGCATCACAGCCGCTCAAAGCTGGCTTAAAACCAGTGACATGTCCATTGTGGATATCGCAAGGTACGTAGGGATTCCCAATACGAGCCATTTTATTAACCTATTCAAGGAGCATGTAGGAGAAACACCTCATTCCTTCCGCAAAAAATGGGGGAACCGTTCAAAGTTGTAAATGAGAGGTTACATGAAATCAGTTTGATAGATGATAGACGCACAAGCTATTCAAGTTAATGGCAAAACTGTCGAAAGGCAGTGACGCAAAACTATAGGGCCTTCCTTTCCAGATGGCAGCCAGCTACCAGATGAACGAGCTTTTTATTATGTCTTTTTTACATAGATCCATCACAAATTGCTTTACCTCTCTCGAAGAAAGCCCTGATCGCTATGATCAGGGCTTTTTTTCTATTGGGATAGTCATGTCAGCCTAGCATGCTGAATATACTAATTTCGAACTAGGAGGAGGGAAGGAAAAAACATAACCGCCGAAGCATTGCCATATTACGATGAATAGGAGAATCACTTGGAGCATGAGAACAAAAATAAATGTAATGATCATTGCCTTATTGCTCATTGTCCAAAGCTTTTTCAGCGTAACGCTGGCTTACGCTGATGCTCCAGCCCCAGAACTGCCGCAGAGTGCTGTATCCGATCCTAACCATACCGTTACGGATGCTGTATACGTTGTCCCAAACCTTGAACCTCCTAGGGAGATTCCTTCAAACACGGTTCCCTTCGTTCAAGGAGCAACCAGTTCAAAGTCTCAACATGATGCAGCTCCGCAGAGCATATTAACGAAGTTGAGCCTGACCGACGAAGCAGGGCGTGTCATTGATGCGGTATATAGTCCAGACAGCCAATTCGACATCGGATCAGCCATCCAACTAGGCTATGAATGGGAGCTTCCTGACAATACCTATAAGTCAGGGGACACCTTCACCTTTCATTTACCAGAACAGTTTGTCATCTACACTGATATCTCATCTCCACTAGTCACTACCGACGGAACCGTGGGATACTTCACAGTAGATCGTCAGGGCAAGGTGATCATGACCTTTAACCAATATGTAGAGAATCATTCCAATGTCAGCGGCAAACTGCAAATCAAAACCGAGTTTACGAAAGAGATGATGAAAGGCAGTACAGAGATCATCATTGTGATTCCGATCAAAGGCGGGGTACAAACGGTCATCGTGAATGTAAAACCCCAGTCAGGGCCAACCCTAAGCAAACAAGGGAAAATAGCTGGCACCAATCAGATCGACTGGACCATTGATGTGAACAAACAGCTAAACACCGTAAAGCATGCCCTCATCACCGATCCAATTCCTTCAGGGTTGGAACTCAGAAGAGACTCTATCCGGCTCTATCATCTACAAGTCAATATCGACGGCTCGACCGTTGTTCGAGACCTAGTGAATGCAAGTGAATATGCCATTGAAGCAGATCAAGCCGGGACAGGGTTTGTGATTCGTTTTCAAGACGATAGCATTAACACGGCCTATCAGATTCAATATTCCACGCGTATTATTGGCGATGAAACTCGTTTCTCCAACACAGCAACGCTTTCAGGAGATGCGATAGAGAACGTTGTTGCTACCGCTACGGTTCAGGTGGAACGTGGTGAATTTTTGTCCAAAAAGGTTGAAAAATATGATCATGCCACACAAACACTCTCGTGGGCCATAAGATATAACTTCAGCGAGACAAAAATTCCCGAAGCCAAAGCTCTTTTAATTGATCATTTCAATAAAACTCAAGAATTGCTGCCCGGTTCTTTGAAAGTATTTAAGGGAAACACACTGGAGGAGCTCCCATCGTGGGCGTATACTGTCATCCCAGTTGATTATCCGGACCGCAACGGCTTCAAACTTCAATTCAACTTCGACGTAGATTCAGCCTATACCATCCGATACCAGACTCAAGCCAGAGGCCGTGTCTATGATAATGGAAAAGTTATAAACATCATAACCTCGGATGGAACGCAGAAGATTGTATCGACGGAAATCATAAGCGGAGTTATGACTAAAATGTATGACACACCCAATTACAACACCAAAATCATACCTTGGGTGATTACCATCAATACAGACTTGTACATCATGAAAAATATTGTCATTCAGGATGTGTTTCCAAACGGGGGCTTGGCCTTGTTACCGGACACCCTGAAAATTCAAAGTGTTGACGGAACAACGGAGCTACGTGCACCCACGGATTATGAGCTGATTCCGCTATCACAGGACTATAAACAAGGATTTACGCTCATTTTTCATAAAGCCATTCAGAAGGCTTATACAATCAAGTATTCAACTAACTATAATAATGACTGGAAAACGGATACAACGAAGCCCGAGTTTCGTAATAAATCCCATATAGAATACCAGTTTGAAGACGGGGAAAGATCATCGCAAGAAGTGGAGTGCCCGATCTGGCCGGACTTTATGACACAACGAAACGGTGCCAAGCAAGGAAGCTATAATGCGACCTCCAAGCTCATTACCTGGGATATTAAAGCTAACTACAATCGCAAGATCCTGAATCACGCGGAAGTGAGAGATCCCTTGTTGCAAGGTCAGAAGTTACTGCCCGCCTCCGTAAAAGTATACGATATGACCTTGCTGGGATGGTGGGATGGCGTACAAAAAGGGGCTGAAATCCCAGCAGATCAATACACCATTATTCCTCCCTCCCAGCAAAATGGTAATGAATTGCGTATCCAGTTCAAAAATAAGATACAGACTCCCTACTGGATTACCTTTCAAACTTCATTGGAAGGAGAACTGATTGAAAAGGAAATCCATAATCAAGCCCTTCTACTGGATGGACAAAAAACTGTCTCCGAATGGGCAGCGCAAGTCACGGTACCTCATGGCGGAGAATATGTATCTAAAGTCGGTGCACAAAATGGAAATAAGATTGACTGGAGCATCCGCATCAATGAAGGACAGTCCCATGTATCCAACGGTAAAATTATAGACCAGCCTAGCAGCAATCAAATCTTAATTGAGGATTCCTTTCATTTGTACTCTACAATCATCGCTGCCAACGGAAATACCACCAAGGGCACCGAGTTGATTAGAAACCAAGATTACAAGCTGTATATCAAGACAGACGCTCAAGGCCAGCAAACGTTTGAAGTTACTTTTGCCAAGGATATTTCCACTGCTTTTATACTTGAATACCAATCGTTCATTCATGCTGAAGACAAAGCCAAGGTGAGTAATAAGGTTGCCTTTGAGGGGGATCGTTTGACGACAGAACTGCGGGAAACCAGCCAGGAAATCATCGTACGAACGTCTTCCGGCTCCGGTTCTGGCGGGGGTGTGACCGAAAGTCTTGAGCTGACCAAGGTAGATCAGGATATGCCTGACAAGGTACTGCCTGGCGCACAGTTTGCGCTCTATGATAAAGGGCAAAAAAGAGCCCCTCTCATTCAGACCACCAATCAGGAAGGCAAAATCATCTTTTCCTCCTTGCTTCATGACGATTACATCTTGGAAGAATTGGCAGCACCGGAGGGCTATAAAATCACCGAGGGCAAGCTCGAGATCAAAATAGACGCAACACTGCGGCAAAGCTCTGGCGTAAAGAGGGTTGTGATCACCAATCGTAAAGAAAAGAAAAACGACCCTGAACCACCTGTAGACCCGGGAACTACAACAGACCCCACGAATCCCTCAGGACCAGGAACGCCTACTCATCCAGACCCTTCACCCCCGTCCGGAGGCTCAGGTAAAAAACATGACAAAGATCCGGAAATACCCGATACTCCGTCTATAACCGTGCCTCCGTCATTGCCAAAGTCTCCGGAGGACATAGCCCCTCCACAGGAGGAACCTGCGCCTATACCGCCGGAAATGCCAGCCGTCATGCCTCATCAAGATCCTCCTCCTCCGGTGGATTCGAAAGACGATCCCGAACCTAAGATCCGTCTCAAGGTTCCGGGGAAAGAACCTGAAGAGCCGGAGGATACACCTGCGGTACATCAATTACCCCAAACAGGTGAAAGCAGCCCCGTTCCGTTCTATTTGACAGGCATAGCGATGGTTATATGGGGCGTATTTTTGAAATTCAGACGGACAAACAAAAAATAAAATTAATCACCTGCCCTGATCTCCCGGCCATTCCATTCCCGATTGGAATAAGTCGGGAATGGGGCATTTTTCAAAAAAATATGTATAATCCGTACTTTGCTTAGGGGAGGCGAGATTGCTGCGTCTGCGTAAACTTTCCTACGTATTTATTGTGTTAGGCTTACTTTTTATTTTGTTTCCTAAAGCGACGGAATGGAATGAGGATCAGGAACAAAGCAAGCTATTAAAAGCAGCCGAGCTACCATCAGGAAAAAGCGATGCGCTTAGAACCGCCAGTCTTACAGACAGCTATGCTCGCTTGTCTACTCGTCTTACGGAAGTTCCGGTTAGTGAAGCGCGACAAAATACTTCCCCACCTCCTGCTCCCATGGCAAGCGCTAATGAACAAACTCCCATAGCCACTATTAGTATAAGTCGTATTGCTTTAAAGCTCCCTGTGTTGGAAGGCGCAACGAGGATAAATATGAGGCACGCGGCTGTACATATGCCGGAAACGGGGACGCTGGGACAAGCGGGGAATGCCGCCATTGCTGCTCATCGGGCCCGTACCTCTGGACGTTTATTTAATCGTCTAAATGAATTGAAGATTGGGGATAAGATTGTTGTCAACACTCGGGGTAACCAATATGTATATAGCGTTTATAGCCTGAAGGTGGTTGATCCTACGGACGTGTCTGTTCTGAAAAGCTTCAAAAAACAAAAGCTGCTCACGCTGATTACATGTGACCCTCTCGTAAACCCCACCCATCGTCTTATTGTTCAAGCCAAACTAAGCACCTAAAGCCATTTTAAAGTACCTATTTCTATGAGTAAAAATAAATCAGGCGGGCCATTCCTGTTCATTACAGAAATACACCCGCCAATGCTCACATCATGATTCAGTTGGATTCTTGGCAATCAGCTTGAAATCATCAAAGTGGAATCCTGGTGCAACCACACAGGTTACCAGCACAGGCTCATCCCCCAGCGGACGTGCCGTTTGCCATACTGTTCCTGGGACGAGTGCTTGTGGATGCTGTCCTGCCTCCACATCCGCACCGACGATAATCACAGTTTCTTCACCAGGCTCTTCTCCGCTTCCACCCAATTTCAACTCTACAGGGCTTCCGCTATGATATAACCACAGCTCATCAGAATGGACCACATGCCACTCGGAGAACTCGCCCGGATGCAGCAAGAAATACGTAGACGAAGCTGCAAAGCGCGGACCGGAATACACATCCGGCAGTACAGGCTTCGGAATTTGGAAATGGGCCTTCCACATCTCTTTGTACCAGCCGCCTTCTGGATGGGGCTCCATGCCCAATGCCGTTACTAGCGGTGAAATAGCTTTCGTCATTGTCTAACCTTCCTTTACCCTAAATTCCTTCTTCCCTACTGTAAAACATAGCGTTGCTTTTGTCACGTTTCTCCCTTGGCATGTCGAACGCTATTATTCCACGTCAAATTAAATAACATTAAATTGTGAATATTCATTTGATTTTATCATATAAATAGCAGTTAACAAGCAAAAGGACATACCAAAATATAATACACGTAAAGTTTTATGACATAAAATCTTGTTTTTTATTGTAAGCTTATAGTATCATGAGAGAAATTTTGAAATTCTAATAGAGCTTGATCATGTCAATCCGTCTACTAAGCTATGTATCCAAGCCTAAAAGGGGTGAGCTCTCTGATCCAGTTTCGCAATGTCAACAAGCATTACGGTCACTTCCATGTACTCAAAGACATCAATCTTCAAATTAAGGAGGGCGAGGTCGTCGTAATCATCGGTCCCTCCGGCTCGGGTAAAAGCACCCTGCTTCGCTGCATCAATCGTCTGGAAACGATATCGGATGGGGAGCTGATCGTTAACGAGGTTCCTGTACATGACAAAAAGATTGATATTAATGCCTTCCGCCGCAACATCGGGATGGTGTTCCAACATTTCAATCTGTATCCACACAAAAAGGTGATTGAAAACATTGTACTGGCACCTATGAAGGTACTGGGCATCTCGAAAGAAGAAGCTACTCAAACAGCCATCACCTATCTAAAGCGCGTCGGAATCGAAGAAAAGGCACAGAGCTACCCCGCCCAATTGTCCGGTGGACAGCAGCAGCGGGTCGCGATCGCCCGTGGGCTCGCGATGAATCCAAAAATTATGTTGTTCGACGAGCCAACTTCAGCTCTTGATCCCGAAACGATCGGAGAGGTACTGGATGTTATGCGCTCGCTCGCCCATCAGGGCATCACAATGGTCATTGTCACTCATGAAATGGGCTTTGCACGTGAAGTGGCGGACCGCGTGATTTTTATGGATAAAGGACAGATTTTGGAAGACAGCCAACCTGCCGAATTTTTCCAGAATCCGGGTGAAGAACGGGCTCGCCTGTTCCTGAGCCGTCTGATTCATCATTAAACTGACTACCAATGTAGCGTAAATCGAAAGGGGAATGTTCTGATGAGAAAAAGATTTCAATGGAGTACTTTGGTGCTGGTAGCTTTATCTTGTCTGCTCGTCTTGGCAGGCTGTGGAGGCAAAGAAGGAGCGGCAACGTCGGGGAATGAGCCGGCAGCAGCCAACGGGCTGGAAGCGATCAAACAGCGTGGCAAACTGGTCGTTGGTGTGAAATACGATACCAAGCTGTTCGGACTGAAAGACCCGGCTAGCGGAAAAGTAGAAGGCTTTGATATCGACATCGCTAAGGCTGTAGCCAAACATATTTTTGGCGATGAAACCAAACTTGAACTAAAAGAGGTCACGTCCAAAACACGAATCACCTTATTGCAAAACGGGGACATTGACGCCATTATCGCGACGATGACCATTTCGGATGAACGTAAAAAACAGGTTGATTTCAGCGACGTCTATTTTAACGCCGGGCAATCTCTGCTCGTGAAAAAGGGGAGCCCCATCACCGGGCTGGAATCTCTGACCCCAAAAACCAAGGTGCTCGCCGTGAAAGGCTCTACCTCCGCCAAAAATATCCGTGAAAAAGCTCCTGAAGCAACGATATTGGAATTCGAAAACTATCAGGATGCTTTCAACGCCCTCAAAGCAGGTAAAGGAGAAGCGTTAACTACCGATAACTCTATTCTGCTCGGCATGCAGCAGCAAGATCCGAATTATATTCTTGTAGGCGGGAACTTCACAGAGGAACCTTACGGCATTGCAGTGAAGAAGGGACAGCCTGAACTGCTGCAAGCCATTAATGATACGATCAAGGAACTGAAAAGCAACGGTGAATACGATAAGCTCCACGAGCAATGGCTTGGGGTTAAACCCGAATAGTATTCTTGTGAAGGAGCCGCGATTGCGAGCTCCTTCCTTTCTTAGGTCTGGATAAGGAGGTAAATTCGCAGATGCTTACTTTTGATATCAACGTACTTTTTGATCATAGCGACCGTTTCAGAGAAGGCTTGCTTCATACCGTTCAAGCTAGTGTCATTGCCTTGATCGGAAGCTTTATTCTAGGGGCTATTATTGCCATCCTCCGAATTGCGCCTTTTAAATGGCTGAACTGGATCGGTACCGTCTATGTAGAGGTCATCCGCAATATCCCATTGCTGATCGTCGTACTGTTTTTTTATCTCGGGCTTCCCACTTTGGGCATCCCTTTGGACGGATTCGTATCTGGAACGCTTGGATTGACCGTATACACGGCCTCCTTTATTGCTGAAGCCATACGTGCCGGCATTCAATCTGTGCCCAAGGGGCAATTTGAAGCGGCAAGGTCCTCCGGGTTGAGTTACAACCAGACGATGATCAGCATTATTTTACCGCAAGCCATCAAAATTGTACTGCCTGCAATCGGCAACCAATTCATTAATCTGGTCAAAAACTCTTCCGTGCTGGCTATTGTGGCCGGACTGGACCTAATGTATTACTCGGACCTCATTAACTCGGATACCTTCCTGCCCATCACAGTCTACGCCATCACGGCGCTGTTGTATCTTATCTTGACGGTTCCGCTTAGCTTTCTTGTACTATATATGGAACGGCGTCTGTCCAAAACATCCTAAGGAGGGAAGCCCGTATGGATTTCGGTGGATTATTTGTGTGGCCTAATGTGCGTTTTATACTGGAGGGCTTCCTGCTCACGCTGGAGGTTGCTATTTACTCTATCGTGTTCAGCTTCGTTCTCGGTATCTTATTCGGCATCCTGCGCTATACCCGCTTACCTGTCATTTCACAGGTTGCAGCCTTTATCATTGATCTCATTCGCAATCTTCCATTATTGCTCATTATTTTCTTCATCGGTATGGTTTTACCATCCATCGGATTGTCGATTTCCCTCAAGTGGGCAGCCATTACAGGCCTGTCGATCTTCGAGGGAGCCATGATCGCCGAGATTGTGCGCAGCGGTCTGAATTCGGTCCATAAAGGACAGGTGGAAGCCGCACGTTCCTCCGGTCTAAGCTACTCTCAAACCTTATGGCATATCATTCTGCCCCAAGCGCTTCGTCGCATGGTGCCCCCGATTGTCAGCCAGTTCATTTCCCTATTCAAGGATACCTCACTGGCTGTCATTATCAGTTTGCCGGAGCTGACGCATAACATTCAGATTGTCGGTGGGCAAAATCAATCCTTTGTCATTCCAGCCCTGCTGTTCGCAGCTTTCCTGTACTTTGCTGTCAATTACAGTATGTCACTGATTGCACGCAGGCTGGAAGTTCGTACACATTAAAGCTCGTGATACTTATCAGCGTTGCCACTAGTTGGAACGCACTGTTAGTACAGCTTGTATCTTTTCAATTAATCGCTTCAATGCTTCTCCCTGATAACGGCCAGACCGATAAATCAACTCTAGCTGACCCTGGAGCACGCCGCACAAAATAGGTACAGTGCAAAATTGTGAGCGATCCAATTCTGCCGCAAGGGACTCCGTCTGTAGGGTTACGGCAAGTCCCTCCTGCACCCAGCGCAGGATTGAAGGTATGGAATTTGTCTCCAAGACGGTTGCAAAGGGATACCCGCGATCCCGGAAGCACTTCTCAATCAGCTTCCTGCCGAGATGACACTCTGGCTGCATCGCCCAGGATACATGCCTCAATTCGTCCAGCGTAATGGAAGATCGGTTGGAAAACACATGCTCTACCGGAACAACAAGACAGTAGTTCTCCGTACGAAGAGGAAGCTGGACAAGCCTTTCATCCGTACCCGAATGCAGCGTAATGCCAACATCCATTCGGTTATCCAGCAGCTGTTCTGTTACATCAAATGATGGATGGATGTGCAGGCTGACTCTAGGAAATGACTGATGAAAATGGATAAGCATTTCATGCAATGACTCCTCCAGCTCCGGTAATGCGATACCAATCCGCAAACTCCCGCGTTGCTCGGTGCGCAACTCCTCAATGGAAGCCTTTGCTTGCTGTAAATCCTTGAGCGCATGTGCACTGTGTTGCAGCAACAATTTCCCGGCATCTGTCATTTTAATTTTCTTACCTGCACGGTCAAAAAGCGTCATGCCCAATTCCTCCTCCAGCGCCTTGATTTGCAAGCTAAGCGTGGGTTGGGAGATTCCAATCTTTTCCGAAGCTTTCGTAAAATGTAGTTCCTCGCATACGGCAATGAAGTATTGAAGCTGACGTATTTCCGTCTTCCTTCTCTCCCTTCGAGTATCCCCAGAATGATTGCATGAAAAGGTCAAAAGAAGCGCAAAATCGGATCCATCCGGTTCGCGCTTCTTCTTCAGGTTATTGCGCTTTTTTGAGATTATTGGGCTACTTCGGCTTTTTCCGCAGTCAACGTAATATTCGCAAACGTGTCTGCATCATACTCCTTGCCACGAGTAATATCGTAATTGGCTACCCGATTATTCACTGCCTCTAACGAGTAACGGAATAACGTCGGTACGATGGGTGCCTCCTCGCTCATATACGCCTGCCACTGATTGTATATATCTTTACGATAATTGTCGTCAAAGGCTTTCACAGACACCCCTTCCTGCAACAGCTTATCATTCTCTTCACTGGTAAAGCGCGAGTAGTTAAAGCTGGCTCCGCGTCCATACAGCCCACTAGGGTTTACATCTGTACCTGTACTCCATGCGCCGCCAAAAATATCAATGCCGGGGTCATCCTTTTGCACACGGTCATAGAAAGAATTGAACTCAAGCAGACGACCGTCCACCAGTTCGACATGAAGCCCGACATCCTTCCAATTTTGCAAATAAAACTTCGCCAGCGATTCGGCTGTCGCATCCCCGCTCATTGCTGCATAATGGAGTACCAGTTCCTTGCCCTTAGGGTCCTCACGGTATCCATCTCCATTGGTATCCACATAGCCTGCCTCGTCCAGCAGCTTTTTCGCCTTGTCCGGGTCATACGTGATGCCCTTTGCATTCATATCATGATATCCCTTAAAGGCAGGCGGAATCAGGGATGTTGCTGGAATCCGAAGTCCATGATAGAGCTGCTTGCCGACCTGCTCATTATTCAGCGCATAGCCGAGGGCCTGACGCAATGACTTGTTCGCCAGCTTGGCGTTCGGGTCCATGATATTTAGATTCTTGGCCTGATCGAATTTGCCCATCTTAAAGCCTACATAGCTATAAGATAATTCCTCCTGACCGAGAAACTGTACATTTTTCGGATTGCTGGCCTCATTGTAACGGGTGGTTGGATAGCTGGCCCAATCGACTTCTCCACTTTTCAGCGCCTCGGTAATGACATTCGGGTTCACCACCTTCAGATGAAGGCCATCTAACTTGGGCTCACCGTGGAAATAATCTTCATTTTTGACGAATTCCACAGATTCACCTGTGACCATAGATTTAATTTTGAACGGCCCATAGCCAATCGGGTTTTTACGGACAGGATCAGATCCGGCCATATCTTTCACGGGAATATTCTGAAATACCTTTTTCTCCAGTGGTGTAGACCAAAGCCCCGATTTCACCGAAGGATTAGGTTCCTTGAAGTGAATGGTAACCTCTTTCTCATTCAGCACCTTGATGCCAGAAATGGTTTTGGCCTTACCCGCGTGATAATCCTCCATGCCCACAATGTTGGTCATAAAGCTATCATAACGCGGACCTTCATAGTCTTTATGACCAATCACTTCATAGGAAAAAGCATAGTCCTCTGCCGTTACGGGATTACCATCCGTCCAGTTCAGCTTGGGATCAATTTTGACAGTCACAGCCTTATTGTCTGGGGAAAAGGAAATTGTCGCCGCTCCTTTATCGTCAATATTTAGATTGGAGTCAATCGAAAACATAGAAGGGTAGAAAAACTGGAAGACTTCAAAATCAGGATTGCCTTCATAAAATACAGGATTCAGAATACCTTCAAAAGGGGTATCAGACACGAGTGCATAATTGATGATGCCACCCTTAATCGGCGCCTTATCGTTCTTGACCGCCTTCGCCAGCGCTGTCGCATTCACCTGCTTGCTGTCGGACCCTGAGCCGCCTGTACCGTCAGACGATTTCCCTCCATTTGAAGCGGAAGGCGAACCGCTGCATGCGGCCAGTGAAAATACCAAAATTGCAGATAGAACAGGCAGAATTCCTTTTTTCCAGTGTTTAACCATTGTAAATCCCTCCTTGTCATTGTCCTTATCCTTGAACTTCAGTTAACCCAATCGTTGTCTGGCATCCGTGGCGCGTTTGAGCGCCTGGCCAATAAAGTTAATCGCCAGCATTAGCACCAAAATAAGCAGTGATGCAGGCAACCACATCCACCAGCTATTCTGCAAAACATCCGGGTCATTCGCATAACTCACCAGTGTACCCAAGCTTGGAGTAGATTCCGGTAAGCCAAAGCCGAGATAAGAAAGCCCGGTCTCAATCCCGATATTCCCCGCGAGGCTGAGGGTCAGATTGACGATCACGACCGAGCTAAGATTGGGCAGCACGCCAAACCAGATGATTTTCCAATTAGGTGTACCAAGGGTTTTGGAAGCCTGCACATAATCCAGTTCGCGCTCCGACAACACCTTGGCTCGGATCAGACGTGCTTTCCCAATCCATAAAAAGGCAGTCATAATGAAAATAAAGGACCCTATGCCGCTTTTGGGTACAATGCTGACAAATACGATAACCAGCATCAAAAACGGAAGCACCAGAATAAAATCAATGATTCGCATGATGATGTTATCGACCAGTCCCCCATAAAAACCAGCCAGCAAACCTAACGTTAAGCCAATAGCGGCGGATAACAATGTAATCGTAAAGCCGATGGTGAACGAATTGCGGGCTCCAATGACCAGCTGACCGAAAATATCCCTGCCCGCTCGATCTGTCCCCAGCCAATGCACTGAGCCCGGAGCTTCACGGATCGCACCCAAATCGACCGTCGTGACTACATCCTGATTTACAAACAGGACAGAGGCATATATAAAGATCAAGAACAGAATTACAAAGCCAATGGAAACCAAGGACATTTTGTCACGCACCAGCTCACGACGTAGTACAGACCAACTGGATGGTGATCTACGAATGATTTCCGGCGTGAAGACCTCCTCCACCTGTATAGACACCATAATCCCTCCCTTTCTCTAGACTTGTTCGCTATTCAATTCGAATGCGGGGATCGACTTTGCTTAGGATGACATCAGATAAAAGAGTTCCTAATAGCGCCAAGAAGCCAGAGATCATGACCAGCGCGTTCACGACTGAAAAATCCCGTTGAGTGATGGACTGGAGAAATAATTGGCCCAACCCCGGATAACCGAAAATAGATTCAAGAAAAATATTGCCTGCAATTACTCCCGTCAGGTCATAACCCAAAAAGGCAGCAATCGGCAATAGAGAGTTTTTGAAAATATGTCGGGAATAAATTTTACCTTCGGGCACCCCTTTGGAACGCGCTGTTTTCACAAAATCCTTCAGTCTTGTGTCAATGACCTCATTGCGCAAATACTGAATCGTAGCCGTTGTACTGAGCAATGCGCCTGTAACCGCAGGTAAAATGAGATGATACGACTTGTTCACGTAATATGACCATGTCCCCGGCTCCACGCCTACATCCACACTGCCACTGGTTGGAAACCAGCCGAGCCTGAATCCGAATACGTACAGCAGCAACAACGCGAGTATAAATAGAGGTGTCGCAAAGCTGAGATAGGTATAGCCCACTACGGTTTTGTCCAGCAGACTAGGCTGATAACGACCGCTGAGTACGCCGAGCGGAATGGCGATCAGATACGTCAGAACCAGAATTACTACGCCCAGAAAGAACGTGTTCCCCAGACGGCTGCCAATCAGATCGGTAACGCTAATTTTATGTACATAAGATTTGCCCAGATCCCCGTGAGCCAGCTGGACGAGCCAGTTCCCATACTGCACCCACACCGGATCATTCAGTCCCAGTTTTTGTCGCTGTTCTTCCAGTGCGGCCGGATTCAGATTGGGTGTCGAAGTAATAAGTCCTGTCAGGGCATCCCCCGGCATAGCCTTAGCTAGGAAAAATATAAGCACACTCAGTGCAAAAAGTTGAGGGATCATAACCAGCAGCCGACGCAGTGTAAATTTCCACATATTCTGTACCCCCCTTATGGTAGCGCGACTTGATGGGATGGACTTACTGATTTTAGTGCAAACGGCTTTCCACTCGCGTCTAGATGTTTGGGTAGCTCTGTTTTGTAGGAGGATAAAAGCATTCGCCTTTTTTGGGCATTTTCCAGTCGTTTTGTAGGATCAATATTGGGAATGGTTGCAATGAGGCGCTGGGTATACAGATGCTGTGGACGCTCATAAATGTCTTGCTCGCTCCCCTGTTCCACTAGACGTCCTCGGTACATAATACCGATTTGGTCGCACATATGGCGGATAATACCCAAGTCATGACTGATGAAAAGATACGTTAAATTAAACTCCCGTTGCACATCCTTCATAAAATTAAGCACCTGTGCCTGCACGGAAACGTCCAGCGCCGACACCGGCTCATCTGCAATGATCAGCTTGGGGTTTAATGTAAGCGCACGCGCGATCCCGATCCGCTGCCGCTGCCCCCCGGAAAATTCATGCGGATATTTGTAGGCTGCATCGGCATTCAGGCCGACCTTTTCCAGCAACGTCTGTACTTTCCTTCGTTCTTCCTCACTGCTCAGCCTTTCAAAATTTCGCAGCGGTTCAGCAATGACATCCAATACGCGCTTACGCGGGTTGAGTGAAGAGTATGGGTCCTGAAAAATCATCTGAATATCTCTACGCAGTGGATGGCGATTGTTACGGCTCAGAGCTGTAAGGTCCTTTCCTTTAAACAGAAGCCGTCCGCTCGTCAGCTTATTTAGACCGATGATCGTCCTGCCTGTCGTCGTTTTTCCACAGCCGGATTCTCCCACCAGCCCGTATGTCTGGCCTGCCTCAATGCTGATCGACACGCCATCCACTGCTTTCACCTGATCGATAACACGCTGGAAGAAACCACCGCGCACCGGATAGTGGACCCTCAGATCATTTAACTCTAGTAGTGCCATGAGCAGCCCCCCCCTTTGCCTCGTCTTCAAAATGAAAATGCTGATAACATGTACAACGGACCCAATGTCCAGGGGAAATTTCATTTAGTTGGGGATGGTCTTCATGCACTCTCTGCTGAATCCAGGGAATACGCGGAGCAAAGCGGCAGCTATTGCGGGGGATATCTTGTAATGAGGGAACAATGCCGCCGATGACATGCAGTGATTCCCCCTTGGTATGCGATCCCGGCATAGAAGCAAGCAAAGAACGCGTATACGGATGCTGTGGATGCCTGAATAATTCAAAAACATCAGCGCTCTCCACGATTTCTCCGGCATACATGACCACCACGCGGTCGGCTACTTCTGCCACAACTCCAAGATCGTGCGTAATCAGGATAATTCCGCTCTCAGTCTCCTGTTGAAGCTGTTTGAGCAAGTCGAGAATTTGCGATTGGATCGTTACATCGAGCGCAGTAGTTGGTTCATCTGCAATAATAAGAGAAGGTCGGCAAGCTATGGCAATCGCGATCATCACACGCTGCCGCATCCCTCCTGACAGTTCATGCGGATACTGCTCATACACACGCACAGGATTCGGTATATCTACGCTTTCCAGCAGCTCCAGCACACGTTCCCTTTTTTGCTTCGTAGATAGTGACGTATGATAATCAAGATTTTCTTCAATCTGCTTGCCAATGCTCATCAACGGGTTGAGTGCTGTCAGCGGGTCCTGAAAAATCATACCAATGCCCGCTCCGCGGATTTTATTCATTTGCCCTGAGGAAAGACGGTTCAGGTCCGTGCCTTTAAAAAGGACCTCTCCCTCTACACGTGTGCGTTCCATGTCATGCAGTTGCGGGATAGAAAGCGCCAGCGCGCTTTTGCCACAGCCAGATTCTCCGACTACAGCCAGCACTTCATTGGGGTTGACCGTCAGATCCAGATGGTCGACTGCGGGGTGATATTGATCCTTGATGCGAAAAGAGACGGATAATCCTTTAATTTCCAACACGGGTTCGGTATTCAATGCGCGCTTCCTCCATTCTCCATGGTCTTGTCCCGCTTATTCTCACCATGTTTGATGTTTAAAACCTCTCATGAACATTACATACCGTTTTTGTCGGAATAATTTGAATACATCCTATCACCAGTATATGGATATATCAATTAAGATTATGCTATCAACATCATTTAAAAAATCAATGATCCAGCAGTAGCGCGGCCTTTCTGGCACAAAGTGTAATGAAATAACCAACCACAGGTTAATTTTCATCACAAAAAAAGTCGCCTGATCCCTCTACAGGGATCAAACGACTAACTAATACCAGCTCACATTGAGCTTCTGGCGATAATTATGAAGCTGCTCCATAGGAGCCAGACTTGAACGTTCTAGGATCATACCATTTGTAGCCTGCTGCCGGAGCAGACCAAGGCTCAGCCTGCGGTTCCGTGGAAGCCGCAGGCTCCTCGAATGGCAGAAGCTTCGTTGGTTGATCCAGAGTCAAACCTGCCACATCAGACAATTTCGTGTAGTCCTGCTTCCATGCAAGCCATTGGACCGTTTGCACCAGGAAGGTGGAATCATCCACTTCCTCGAAACCATCATATGTCTTCTTCGACTGTCCGTTTTCCTCACGCACATATTTCGGTGTAGCATCTTCTACAGGGGAAGAATCACCGATGAACGCTGCCTTGCCTTGACCTACCTTGGAGATAGCGGCATAAGGCCCTTCTGCACGGCCCCCGCCGTTATAAACTCCCTGGTCTACAGCATTCCCCCATTTGTTCGTGCCTGAAGGGATATAAGCAATGCCTTTAGCCTTGGTAGGATCAATAATAGCCAGCGTAGATCCTGCATGCATTGCAATCGAGCGCACACCCTTGGTAATACCGAAAGATTGATCTGCGGCTACAATGTCAGTAGCATTCACGTCACCAAGCGCATTATAACGGAAACGAACACCAAAGTTGGTCGCCAGCCAATCGGAGCTTGTTAATCCTTGCATCGCAGGTGATGCAGCTTCTTCTGCAGTCATGCCTTTGGCCGGATTAGTATAGGCTCCACGACGGTAGCCATTCATAACTTCGGAGGAATCCCAACGGTTTTTGTTACGGTCCGCATTATAATGATCGGAGATGAAGAAGACGCTCCCCCCGTTATTCACGTATTGCAGCAGAGCAGCCTGCTCGGATGCCTTAAAGGCAACATTCGCTTCACCAATAATGAACACATCATATTGGCGCAGCTTGTCATATGTTATGGCCTGCTCTCCATAAGTAAAAGGAATGGGACGATTCAATTGGTCTACCGTAAAGCCTACATTACGCAGTCCATTGGCAAAGTCGGAGAAGGCGCCTTCAATGACCCAATCTGCTGCGCCAGCGGTCTGTGCGTGCGTATTATCGAACAGCACCTTTTTGCCTTTTCCATCCGGCAATGTAGTACCGGGTTGACCCGGGTTGCCAGGTTCACCTGGTTCCCCCGGCTCGCTTCCGCTCACCAGTTCAACAGCGCTTGGGCTTTTCACTCCACCAAAATTATTGTAGGCGCCGAGTGTACCCGTCACACGAATTTTGCTGCCGATCAGCTCAGGATGGCCTGACAGCCCAAATTGCCCTCTGTACGCTGAAGTCAGCTGTACATCCAATAGATTAGACGTATTACGTTCATTTGCCTGATCGGCAATCAGTACGTTAAAATCATTCGCGAACGGAGAAGAAAAGTTAGTCGTTTTCGATCCGGTAGCATGTCCGACGATGTAGCCTTCCACCGTCACCGTACCTCCACTGCTTTGGCCCTGAAGTGCTTCGGCTACTGTCAATGCTCCCTCTGCCTTGACCTGACCGAATGGTACGAAGATCCCGATCAGCAGTGATACGATTGCTGCTAGATGCAGCATCCCTTTTAAGCGTGAACCTGTGAACCGCAAGCCTTTTACCATACGTCAATATCCCTCCTATGTTTTCCATAAATGTACTTGTCCTTTATCAGATTAGCCGCCAATCTTCTAATTCCTTCCTGATTTCATCCATAATTATGTAAATTTTAATCTTTTTTATTGGAAACACACCTGTTTATGTAAAAATCGAACCCTGTGATTGACACCGAGCACGGCATACATTACCCTAAGAAAGACATGTAGAACGGTATACGCGAATGAAGATGACGGGAGAGTCTGTCCAGGGAGCCTACACTCTGGCGGCACCGAAGGAGCAAGACGCCAGCACCCGGCTGGCGGATAATCTCTCAGGTCCATGTATCGTCATCTGACGCAACTCTGGAGAGAGCGCAAGCCACCCAAGGGGTAAGGCGGTAAGAACACCGCACGAAACTCTCAGGTAACGAGGACAGAGATAAGGGAAACTTCCTTATCCTGTCCTTTTTTGTGCTCACATTGCGCGTCAGCATTAGGAACCGTCATAAACGCGCAAAGACGCGGAAATACCATATAGTATGGTATTAGAACATACAGGGGGCCACACCATGCGTTTCAAAGATGTATTTTCCATTATCGGCCCGGCCATGACCGGACCTTCCAGTTCACACACCGCAGGCGCGGTGCGACTCGCACGCGTTGCCCGGCACTGGCTCGGAGCGCAGCCTGACCGTGCCCGCATGACATTATACGGCTCCTTTGCCGATACGTATAAAGGACACGGTACAGATCTGGCGCTCATCGCAGGACTGCTTAATTACGATACGGACGATCACCGGATTCCCGATGCCGAGCAGTGGGCCGAACAAGCCGGGATGGCCGTGGAATTCGCCGTCAGCGGACTCCCCGCCCCTCATCCGAACACTGTCCGTTTCGAGCTGTGGAAGGGCGAGGATCAGCGCACACTGTTGGGCTCCTCCATCGGCGGCGGCAGCATCCATGTCCAGCAACTGAATGAATTCCGGGTCAATCTGACCGGGGAGCTGCCTACGCTGGTGCTTCTCCACTCGGATAAGCCCGGTACATTGGGCGCGATAACTTCAGCGCTGGGCGAGGCTCACATTAACATTGCCTATATGCACGTAGATCGCAAGGGCCGGGATGGTGAAGCACTCACCGCCATTGAAACGGACAGTTCTGCTCCAGCTGAACTAATTGCGGAACTGCGTTCTTTACCTCATATGTATGAAATTAAGATGATTAATTTGAAAAAAGGAGCTGAATCCGATGCGGTTTAGCCATCTGCATGAGATCAGCGCTTTATGCGCTGAAGAATCCACCACGATTGGCCGCTTGATGATTCAAGAGCAGGTACAAGAAACGAATACAACGGAGGAAGAAATCTTTCGCCAAATGTCTGATTATTATGAAGTCATGAAGGAAGCCGTTCATCGCGGTCAGACACAAGACACCGTATCCCGCAGTGGATTGACGGGCGGTGACGGCAAGCGCCTAGCCGAGTATCTGCGGGCAGGGGAAACCTGCTCCGGTGATGCCTCCGCGCTCGCCATGGCTTATGCCCTCTCCGTGTCGGAGGTTAATGCATCCATGGGTCGCATTGTCGCCACGCCTACCGCAGGCTCATGTGGGGTTATCCCTGGTGTATTCATCAGTGCGCAGGAACGGTTCGGCTGGGATGATGAGCATATGGTGAACGGCCTATTCGCCGCTGGAGCCATTGGCTACGTGATCGCCAACAACTCCTTCATTTCTGGCGCGGAGGGAGGCTGTCAGGCTGAGATTGGCTCAGCTATCGGGATGGCCGCTGGCGCTATGGTCGAGCTGCGCGGTGGTACGCCTGAACAGGCTGTTCACGCCGTGGGTCTCGCCCTTAAGAACACGCTCGGCCTGATTTGCGACCCCGTCGCCGGACTCGTGGAGATCCCGTGCATCGTGCGCAACGGGCTGGGAGCCGTGACTGCACTTGCCGCAGCAGATATGGCTTTGGCGGGTGTGCGCAGCGCTATTCCGTCTGACGAAGTCATTGACGTGATGCTTGAAGTCGGCAGTGCGATGCCGTCGAAGCACCGCGAGACCGCCAAAGGCGGGTTGGCCCAGACGCCGACTGGCAAGCGTTTGACCGAATCACTTACACGCAACACACCAACCAAGAAGGATAAGTCATAAATTATAAGCGGTAGCCTCCTTAAAATAAAAGAGCAAGCCTATCGTCCTTGGACGTATGCTTGCTCTCTTTTTTACTGAACGGTTACCTGTACCTTCGTCATTTTACCTGCATATTTCACAGTAATTACAGCTTTACCCTTGCCCTGTGCCTTAATGTTACCGTCTTTGACGGTCGCAACAATAATTCTGGACGAGGACCAGACAGCCGGTTTGGAAACATCCTTCTCCGACTCATCCTTATACGTGGCTGTAGCCGTAACCTTAGCCAGCTGTCCTGCCTTCAAATTCAAAGCAACTTCGTCTGTTTGCAGGTATTTAAGCGTATCAACATCCACGGGTACACTAATTACCTTCCCGCCAAACTTCGCCTGAATGTTAGCTTTACCGTAGCTAACCGCAGTAACCTGACCCTTTTTAACAGTGGCTACCTTATAATTAGACGTTTTCCATTCAGCTTGGGCCGTAACGTCCTTTTCTTTACCATCACTCGATTTAACCACAATCGCGATGGTTTTTTGATCTCCAGATTTGAGCGATAATGCAATTGCATCCGCTTCAATCTTTTGCGCTACGTCCACTTCTACCGTAAACGTAATGTTTTGCTTGCCATATGAAGCAGTCACAGTTGCCTTACCGCTACCATTCGCTTTGATCAAACCTTCGCTAACCTCAACCACTTTTACATTGCTAGTTGTCCAGGTGGCGTCCTTAGTTACATCTGTTTTTGTACCGCCACTCTTAACTCCTGTTACTTTCAGTTGCTTCGTTTCCTGAGCACCAAGCGCAATTACACGCGAGTCTGTTTCCAGACGGTCTACAAGGCCTACTTGCACGTTAATCGTCAGTTTTTTGCCATTATAGGTCGCTGTAATAACCGCTTTACCAGCGGATTTACCCGTAATCGTTCCTTTGGACACAGAGGCAATATCTTCTGCGCTTGAAGTCCATTCTGCATCCTGTGTTACATCTTCTTTACGTCCATCCGCATAAGTAGCCGTCAAAGTTGCAGTATAGTCCTCATCAATATCAATCGTTGCCGTTTTGGAGGACAAAGACAGATCACCGGGTACATTTACGGATACCGTAGCTGTAACTGTTTTGCCACCATAAGAAGCGGTGATCGTAGCCTCACCTGTTTTATAACCCGTGACTTCTCCCGCACTGACAAAAGCGATGTCTTCATTGCTGGACTTCCACTCTGCCTTACTTGTGATATCTTCTTCCGTACCTGTTACATACGTTGCGGTCAGCTTGAGCTTTTTGGATTCCTTGGCATTCAGGCTCAGCTTGTCCTCACTCAAATCCAGATATCTGGAGGTTTCGACATCTGTCTTGATCGAAACGGTCTTATCTCCATACTTAGCGGTCACCGTAGCCGAACCCGCTCCAATCGCCATAATCGTTCCCTTATTCACAGTCGCAATTTTTTCATCACTTGATGTCCAAGTAGCTTTATCTGTGATATCCGTTACCGTCCCATCCGGATAAACGGCAGAAACTTGTACTTTTTTAGATTCATCCAGATTGAGGAAAATATTGGATTCACTGGATTTCAACTTATTCGTTTGATCGACATCCACCGAAATCGTAGCGGACATCGTGCCATACTTACCTGTAATTGTCGCCTTTCCCGCGCTATAGCCGGTAATGGTGCCTTTCAGTACATCCGCCACAGCTGCATTGCTGGAGCTCCACTCAGCGGACTCTGTCACGTCCTGTACCGATCCATCCGGGAACGTCGCTGAAAGCTTAACCTTCTCAGTATCCTTCAACAAAAGAGAAACCTCTGATGAACTGACATCAAGACGTTTAACCTGCTCCACCTGCACAGCAATGGTTACGGTCTGTTGACCATATACGGCCTTAATATTAGCTGCACCTGCTCCCTGAGCGGTAACCAATCCGTTCACTACTGTGGCTACCTTTTGATTATCCGAGGTCCAAGTAGCATCACCCGAAACCTGAGCTGTTGTATTATCACTGTATGTCGCTGTCAAATCAACCTGTCCTGTACCGCTTGAACGCAAGTTCAGGCTTTGTACACTGGATGTCAGCGCCTTAACCTTTTTCGTTACATGTACCTGAACCGATTGCACCTTCTCTTTATAGGTCGCAACCACGGTGGCTTCCCCTTCAGCCTTGGCCGAAACTGTACCATTATACACAGTAGCAATAGCTGTATTATCACTTTTCCAATCCGTGCTTACGGTTACATTCGAGGTTGTCCCATCGCTAAAAACAGCAGTAGCCGTCAACGCAGCCGTATCTCCCTGCTGCAAAGTTACCTCGTTAGAGGAAAGGACAATTTTGGAAAGCACCGCATCCGCAGCAGATGCAAATCCTGCATATGATGTAAAACTAGAAATCAGGATGACCAACGCCAGAAAACCGGACCATCTATTCTTCAAAATCTAATTCCCTCCCATTTCAAAACTTAAATTAAGGATTTCGCAAAATCCTTACACCTACGTTTTATGTCGTCATATGGAAAAGAATAGTTTAGGCTTCGAAGGAAATTTGGTCCTTATTAACTAGATCGTTTCTGATAAAGATTAGACATTACAATTTGTGTAGCTTCAGAGCCATAGTGAAGAGTTTTCTCAACAGATCCACAATCTCGCATTTACAAACAGCTATATGCTGCTGCGCGAACTCTTAAATGATGGTATTCTTCCATATTAGGAGCCAGTTGGTGCATATAAACGACAGAGTAATCAGATGGCTTTACATTAACAGCTCAGCCACCGTTTCCTTCCAACGATGGATCACCGATTCCGGTTCCTTGAGACGGACCGTGACACCTGTCAAGATATCCGCATATTGGGCCGAATCTTCTCTGGCTGCAAAAACATGAGCAGCAAATCGCTCACGTACATGCTTGGCTCCGGGCAAAGCAGGCAGATGTTCCAGCGACAACCGCACATAATGCGCCTTCCCCCCGGTGAACACCGCAAGCGTCGCCTTCCCAGTACGGATCATGTTGCCCGTCGTGGTCGTACCCGGCCATAGTGCCAGACGCAAATTCCCCTCGTCCAGCGCTACAACCTCGCCCACACTAATCATCGCTATGTGCGGCCACTGATCTTCCGTGACCGTCAGCAGCATCATTGCTTCATGCTGCTTGTCCTTCAGCTCCTTACCGTCCAACAGCGTAAACAGTTCCTTACCGATCCTTGGTGTCTGCATGAAGTATAATCCCCTTTACTTTTGGCCTATAACTTCAAAGTACCATAATTTACGGCTACTTACGAACGACCCTATATCCGCTCTGGAATAGGAGGAACATGAGCAGCATTCGGAATATCTTGGGGGTTTACCTTGAACGCCGATCTATACTTTGCTGGATCAGTAATGCTATCGGGTTCTGAGGTCCGCCATGTGAACAGGCATACAGGGCACAACAAAACCTCCCAGGCGCCTTTAACTGGCGAGCGGGTAACAACTTCTGAACGATTAGATTCACAACGGGGACAAATATGCATCTGTCAGCACTCCTTTAATCTTTCTTTATTTTCAAAAATATTCAGCGAAGCATTTGGCTCAACTTTTTCTCCCATTCCGCTACACCCAGCGGGGAATCGAGCGACTGCGAGTAATGTCCTCTAATATCCGGTGCTACAGGTGTCGTCGCATCCAATATCATTTTGTGGGTCATACCTGCCGGATCAGAGCCGGGGTCAAGCGGTAAAATAGACAAGCCAGGAACAATGACAGCATCATGCTTTGGATGAAGCTTGGTGGATAAAGCCCACATGACCTGCGGCAGATTGAACGGATCGACCTCCTCATCCACCACAATCACGAGCTTGCAATACCCCAATCCATGCGGAGTCGTTAACGCACGCATTCCCACAGCCTTTGCAAAGCCGCCATACCGGGTTTTCGTGGAAATAATAGCGACCAGCCCATGCGTATACATGGCATTAACAGCCACGATTTCATTAGGAAAAGCATCCTTAAGCTGCTGAAACAACGGTACACTTGTATTCACACCGATCATATAATCCGTTTCCGTCCAAGGCATCCCGATGTACAGATGCTCAAAGATAGGCTGTTTGCGGTGATATACACGATTAATCTGAATGACTGGCATCGCGCGGCCGCCGGAATAGTGACCTGTGAATTCACCGAATGGACCTTCATACTCACGTTCACCTGCTAACACTTCGCCTTCCAAAATGACCTCGGCTCCCCAAGGCAGATCCAGATCTGCATCCTTCGCTTTGACCACACGATAAGGCTCACCCTGAATGGCGCCCGCCATCTCATATTCGGATTGATCGTACAGCAACGGCGTAGAAGCAGCCGTTGTAATCACAGGCTCACATCCGAGGGCAATAGCCACCTTCAGATTTTCTCCGCGCTCCTCAGCCTGACGGATATGGATTGCAATATCATGCTGTGGTACAGGCTGGATGCCCAAACGGTTCTTGCCTTTCACCTGCATCCGGTATAAGCCGACATTTTGCTTACCGTAGGTGTCCGGGTCATCCAGATCGCGTGAAACTAGAATTGCTTTATCCAGATAAAACCCACCGTCCCCCTGATTCAAACGAAACAACGGCAAAATATCAAACAAATTAATATCCTCTGTAATCTCGACTTCATGAAAGGGTGCGGTTTCTTCCCGCTTCACGGGCACCGGAAATTGTTCATAGCGTCTGGCAAATTCAAAAAACTGCTCCTTGAGCGGCGTGTTTTTGGGCATTCCCATCATGAGGGCATGATTGGGCCAGGAGCCCATCACATTCATTGCAATACGAGCATTCGTATATCCATAGATGTTGTTGAAAAAGAGAGCAGGCGTCTTATCTCCAAGATTGTTTAATGCTCTGTTAGCTGCTGCGAGGTCCGGCTCCGGCTTTACCTCATCGCTGATCGTGAGTAATTGTCCCTCCTTTTCCAAGGTGTGTAGAAAATCGCGAAAGTCTTTATAAGCCATTATTCATTCTCCTTCGTCTTTCGATTTCTCAATTCTGGTGCAGCCTGGAGTCATTCTGCTTCATTCCATCCCAGCGTTTGGCTGCGGTTGTGACAATACCGAACTGATCCAATGCACGAAAAACAATATGATCCACCAATTCCTCGATACTTGCAGGATGATTATAAAAGGCAGGCATCGGCGGCAGGATCATCACGCCCATACGTGACAGCTCCAGCATATTTTCCAGATGGATGCTGCTTAATGGTGTTTCTCTGGTCATGAGCAGTAGCTTCTTTCGCTCCTTCAGTATCACATCCGCTGATCGGGTAAGCAGGTTGTCCGCCATACCAATACGAATGGAGGCAAGGGTCTTCATGCTGCAAGTAGCGACGACCATGCCGTCTACTCGAAAGGAGCCGCTGGAAATACGCGCAGCCTGATCCTTATACGAGTAGACCGCATCCGCCATCGCCTCCACTTCCTTCACCGTGTAGCCTGTCTCATAGGGGATGTTCGCAATAGCCCACGGGGATAGCACCAGATGGCTTTGGACCCCAGCCTCTCGTAATTGTTGTAATATACGGATACCAAAAATCGACCCTGTCGCTCCCGATATTCCTACAATGATTTTCTTCATATGTCCCCTCCTTCCATCCCATCGTTTTATGTTCACCCATGCATTACTGTCAAAAATTATACGCCCGTTCCCTGCACACGAAAAATATATATAATATATGTAATGCATACTTTAAAAGTATTCAAATCGAAGCGTTGTTTAGAAATGAGGAGGAATCCCCAATGGACTTGAAGCATCTGCATTACTTTTGCGTCATCGTGGAGGAAGGCCAAATCACCAAGGCCGCCAGAACGCTCAACATGGCCCAGCCTCCATTGAGTCAACAACTCAAAAATATGGAGGACGAGCTTGGTGTAAAGCTGATTTACCGTGAAGGAAAGAAGTGGGAAGTTACCGAGGCCGGGTATACACTGTATACACGCGCCAAACGATTATTGGCTGAAATGGAGGACACCTGTAGAGAAATTGGGGAGTTTGAAAACAAAGTAACCGGCACACTTGCTATAGGCACGTCATCCGCCTGTATGTCTCTGATTACTGAACAACTCAGTCGCTTTCATCAGGTCTATCCAGAGGTATACGTTAAAATAGGACACGGAGACACACATCATCTGGAAGAGCTGCTGCACCAAAATAAAGTTGATCTGGCCCTGCTGCTGCTTCCGGTAGATGACAAATCGTACCATACGATTGAACTGGAGGGCGTTTCTTTTGTTGCGGTTCTTCCGTGTGAATGGGCAGATCGCCATCCCAGTGGGGAAATTACATTACAGGAAGCTGCCAACTATGACCTCTTGTTGGGACGCCGAACAGAAGGACACGGACTATACGAAACCGTCATCCGCAAATTTCAGGAACACCATCTTATTCCGCGCGTCGTACTGGACTGTCCAGAAATATCGACCATTCTCTCGCTCGTTTCCACAGGTATGGGAATTACTATTATTCCAGACGCTGGCTTGGGACAAGAATACGGGGACAGATTTCGCACACTCTCCATTAAGGAGCCATTCCCCTTCACACAGCCTGCCGTCGTATGGCGCAAGGATCGTTATTTATCCAATGCAGCTCGCAAATTTGTTGAACTGCTACAAGCTGGAGACACGAAAAAGACTGTTCCCGAGTAGATGCTCTACCGCTCTACTCCTGAAACAGTCTGATGCTGGATGAACTTCCTTCATTCGGTCGTTGATACCGCCTTACTTGACTCCTTGATGCCGATACTCGGTTGGAGTCATTCCACATTTGCGCCGGAATACCTGTGTAAAATGCCGCATATCCTGATAGCCGATCCGCTCCGAAATATCAGCCAGCCGCAGATGAGGATCACTGAGCAGCCGCTTCGCCTCCTCCATACGCAGGCAAATGACATAATCCTTGTAGCCTTGTCCCGTCTTTTGCTTGAATAACTGGCTGAAATACACCGGATTCAAAAATACGATTGAAGCCACCTTCTCCAGCGACAGCTCCTCTGTAAAGTGAGCTCGAATGTATTGCAATGCCACATCTACCGTATGCATGCCTTTGCGCAGACATTCTCCTGTATCCGCTGCTGCGGCTGCAATCTCCTCTGGTGTACGTCTTAGTCGCGCCACCTCTTCAGGTATGGAGGCAAAATTGTGATGAACACCCGAACGTGTAATTTGTAGGGGCACCTTCACATAACGCTTCAGATGGGATTCGAGCAACGTCTCTAGCCGTGCGGCCTCTGCCTCATCCCTTAGCCTTGCAATGCCCAGCAGACTATGGCGGTCTAGACTGACGACAAAGCCGCTGCCTCCTGCCTCAATGAGCTCGGACAGTACATTTTCAATCATAAAATGCTCCAGATGAGTCTGCTTGTGATCAGGTTCCATGCGAACCATGAAGAGATGGAATTCCGGATAATTTTCGACAAAAGGCTGTATATCCAGCTTGCCCGTGTCCAGTCCAAGGGCATAGCGTTGGAAAACGGCTTCACGCAAATAAACCATATTGGATTTGAGAAGCCTACCCTCGTTCGCCTGCTGCGAGGCCACAAGCGCTTCGGCTGCCAGTATTTCAATGCATTCCAGCAGCTTTCTTTTACCAATCGGCTTTAACAGGTAGTCCTTGGCACCCAGCTTTACTGCTCTTTGTGCATAATGGAAGTCGGAATGGGCCGAAATGACAACCCACTGCAGATGAGGATGCTTTCGCTTAGAAATACGCATGAATTCCAGACCATCCATACCGGGCATCAGGATATCAGTTAATACAATATCTACAGGATGCTCCGCCAGAATGCCTGCTGCCTCCTCGGTGGAAGCAGCGAGATGAATGCCGCAGGTTGGTAGAGCTTGGCCAATGGTACGCCGAATCCCCTGCCGAATCATATTTTCATCGTCAGCTATCAGAATATTCATGTTTCTCCTCCTTCTGTGGCAGAGGCACACTTACAGTGACTGTTGTTCCGGCCCCAGGTACGCTAGAGATCCGTAGGCCGTACCCTTCTCCGAACATGTGCCGTAGCCGTAAATTTAGGTTTTGCAGGCCGATGCCTCCCGCCTGCCCGCTGCCCGCCTGTTTGCCGGGTTCTGCCAAAGCGACCTGGACCACCTCCCATCGTTCGTACTCCATCCCTGCACCGTTGTCGATGATGTGCAGGCTCAATACACCGCCATATTCCTCCACTCTGACGAGCAACTTGCCACCTGTATCCGCATGAAGAGGCTCCAGTCCGTGCTTCACCGCATTTTCAATCAATGGCTGTAAGGTCATTTTCGGCAAGCGGATATCCATCCATCGTTCTTCAATATTGATGTCTACGGATACCCTGCCCTCCAGCCGGGCTTGGATAATGGTAAGATAGTGGCCAACCTGCTCCACTTCTTCACGAAGGCTAACATCGGTCCCCTCTTCCCATTGGCTGCTGTAACGGAACATATGGGATAAGGAGAGAACCACCTCTCCGAGCTGATCTTGTCCCTTTTCATCCAGCATCCAATAGATCATATCCAGCGTATTATACAGAAAATGTGGATTGACCTGCGTCTGTAGCGCGTGCAGCTCCGCGTTTTTTTCACTGACCGATGATATACGCACCAGCTCGATTAGCTCTGCAATCCGTCTTACCATATGGTTAAAAGAGGTAGCTAGTTGATTGATTTCTTCATAGGATTTGGTGTTTACCGTATGACGGAAATTCCCTGTCTCTACCCGCTTCATTTCCCGAATGACTCGCTTGAGTGGAAGGGAAATGCTCCTGGAGACGATGGATGCAATTAACGCCGACACAATAATAAGTATAGGTGCCACGATAAATAAGTACCTTTGATTTTGCACCAGCTCCACGTTCAGATCCTCACTGGGTGTCACACTAATCACAGACCAGTCGGCAAACGGCAACTTGGAAGCGATTACAACTCTTTCATTACTTCGATTTACAATAACATCCTCCTCCGGTACCTGCTGCTCTAAATTTTGCAAATCCGGTGGCGGATCAGAGGAAGTGGCCGACACAATTCGATTTTCATGACCCAACAAATATACCTGACTATTGGTGCCTAACCGCAAATTGTGGAGAGCGGACAAAACAGAACGCGGCTCAGCCTCAAACAGGACAATACCAATCGGCTTGTGTTCATCCAGATCATAGAGCTGCCGTCCAAACGCAAACACGGGTCTGGTTTCCACCTGATCAATGACAGAGTGAGGATACACGCCCAGCCATGCAATTTTACCCGCCGACTTTCGAATTTCCTTATACCATTCCGTATGTTCGTAATGAGTATCAATGACATTCATATAATTTCCATAGTTATATACCTTGCCTGTGTCTGTGATGACATGGATGCCAATCAGATCCTCACGCGAATAATAGATAGCCCCCAGAATATTCGTAATCGTACGTTCGTTGATGTAATTGACAGCAGGTAAATCACTACTATCCGTCGTCAACAGACGAACCAAATCCATATTGTTGCTGATCGATTTGGAGAGACTGTTATAGCTGCCGAGTAGCAATTCGAACAGGCCTGCCGTCTGGGATACATTTTTACGAGCCAGCTCGCTGACCTTATCATGGAACTGCACCGTAGTACGGTTGTAAAATAATAGACTGACCGCCAGCACAATGCCGGACATGCTCAATAGGAACAGAACAAACAAGCGGTATTGAATGGATTGAAAACGGCGCATCATACCTCCGTGCGCTCCTTTCGCTTCGGCCGCCTATCCTTTAACCGCTCCCGCAACCATGCCCTTGGTGATATTTTCGGACAGAACAAAATAAATAATAATGACCGGTAAGGCACCCATGACTAGAAAAGCACCAATATTACCGTAGTTCACAGAATACTGGCTGACGAACGTATATACGCCGAAAGGGAGAGTTTTGAGCTTCTCGGACGAGATAAAGGTGGCAGCCATAATGTATTCATTCCAGATGTTAATGAAAGTTAAAATACATACCGTCATGATAGGCGGAATCGAGATGGGTAAGATTACACTGCGGAAAATACGATAAATGCTTGCTCCGTCAATGTAAGCGGATTCTTCAATTTCGTGGGGAATGGACCGCATAAAGCCGGATAGGATGAAGACCGCAATCGGTGTCTGAAAAGCAATGTAGGGTAAAATCAGTGAGAAATACGTATTCAGAATATGGACGTTTTTAAACATCACCATCAGTGGCAGTAGTGTGGCTTGCATCGGGATCATCATCCCGATCAAAAACAAAGTCAGCACAACAGCCCCGAAGCGCCAACGAAAACGTGTAATCGCATAAGCAGTCATCGAGCTTAATAAAATGACGAAAATCATTGTAACCCCGGTCACCAGCACACTGTTTCCTAAATAACGCAAGTAGCTCCCTGATTCATAGGCTTCCTGATAGTTGTGCCACTGGGGCACTTGAGGAAGTGTAAAGAAACTTGAGCTCAATATCTCTTCATTCGTCTTCAACGAATAGGTCAGCAGCCAAAAGAGTGGATACAGCTGCGTGACAATTAAGATTGCCAATAAGGAAAAGACTCCCGTTTTTTTCAAGGCATTCAACAGTTCCATCTCCTTTAGCTTACCTTATTTTCGATTCGTTTGAAAACAAAATTTATCACAATTGTAAATGACAAGCAAATCACTACGAGAATTGAAGCCAATGCGCTGCCATATCCGTATTTCATCGATAAAAAGGACATATTGTACATATACGTGGATACTGTATCCGTCGCATGGGCTGGTCCTCCACCCGTCATCACCCAGATCAAATCAAACGATTGCAGGGAGCCGATAAATGCTAATACAATTGATATCTTGAAAATAGGTACAATAAGCGGCAGCGTAATATAGCGGTCTGCTTTGAATCCTTCAGCTCCATCAATTTTGGCTGCTTCGTACAGCTCATTCGGTATATTTTGCACCCCGGTAAACTGGATAAGCAAATGATAGCCAAAATACTGCCACAACGATACAAAATAGAGGGCGTACATCGCTATCTGCGGTTCCGTCAGCCATGAGCGTGTCCAGCTTTCCAGCCCAATCGCCATCAAAATACCGTTCAGCATTCCACCCATCGAGGCCGGATTATAGATCGTCTTCCACAGCTGCCCGATAATGACCACCGACAGAATAACCGGCAGAAAATACATCGTAACCAGCGTATTGGCCTTACGCACATAACGATTAAGCAAGATCGCCAGCAGCAGACAGAACGGAATCTCCAGCATGGAAAACACAGCAAACATCATAGTCCGTTTCACGGATGGCCAGAATACTGCATCTGCTGTAAAAATCCGCTCAAAATTAGCCAGCCTCACGAACTTTGCCTCGGCAATACCGTTCCAATCCAGCAATCCACAATACACCGACACCAGAATCGGAACAAATACCATACAGGTATACAACAACAGGCAGGGTAGCACGAAAACGGCAATGGTACGTGCTGGCACCTTCAGTACATTCATGCTCTAATCTCCTTTGTGTTGATTCTGAACATCTTCTGAGGATGCGCAACCTAAATGATTTCCAATCAGGGAAGGAGCATTCTGCCCCCTCCCTAGTGCCTGCTACTTCAGGATTTTGCAAAATTCAATTCCAGTCGCTCCAAAGTGTAATATCTAGACGAACCAGGCCAATTTGATCTATATATTGTTCATTGGGAGTCGCTTATTGGATTTTTGCAAAATCCTCACTTATTTATTCGTTTCAAAAATGTTCTGATGTTCCTTGGCAACTTGTGCAGAGTCTTCCTTTTGTACGAACAGGTTTTGAATGCTACTCAGATGCGCCTGCGCAATAGCCGGATTCATCGTATTATCAAAAGCGAGATCGCCCCCTTTTACATTCTTGAACAGCTCATTAAGACTAATCGCTAACTCGGAGTAGCCCGCTTCCTTCAGATCACCTTTCATTTTCTGACCGCTGCCAATCGCATTTTTCAGATCAAACTGAATTTTGGGCATCTCCTTAATAAAATAGTGCAGAAAATCCTTCGTTTCCTGTAAATGTTCACTGTTCACAGATACCGCAAATGCGCTGCCCGGCGCAATTACATACTCATTCACATCACCCTTGCCATTCACCGTAGGGAATTGAAACGCTCCTACCTTACCCGCTACCGAAGAAGCATCAATTGACCCCGTTTCCCATGTACCCATGATATACATCGCGGCTTTTCCTGTTTTAAAAATATTACCGCCTGCATTGTAGTCAATAGATGTAGCTCCATCCGGGAAAGCTCCTGCCTGCACCAATTCCTGAAATGCATCCACCGCTTCCACAAAAGCCGGGTCGTTAAACGTCTTTTTGCCGTCCAATACATCATTGAGAAAATTCGGTCCTTCATTCGTACGCAACAAAATGTTCATAAAAAGGAGGGACCCCGTCCATGAATCCTTTTCCCCAATGGCAATCGGAGTAATTCCCTTCGCCTTCAGCGTTTTGACCGTCGTAATCAGCTCGTCAAAGGTGGTCGGCAACTTCTGGATTCCCGCCTGCTTGAACAGTTCCTTATTGTAAAACACCACTTCTATATTGTTGCCATCCGGAAAAGCGTAGAGCTTATCGTCGAAACTATAGTAATTAAGAAGTCCATTCTGAAACGTATCTTTTAGCCCCTCTTTATCAGCCACATCGTTTAATGGAGCCAGCAGCCCGGCATCTACGAATGGCTTCATCTGTGCAGCCGGGTTTACAATCGTGATATCAGGTACTTCTTTCGCCGCTGCCTGTGTTTTCAGCTTAAGCTTTTGTTGATCTGTATTTAGCGAATCCAATTCAATTTTGACATGAGGATGATCCTGCTCGTATTGACCTACAATTTGCTTAATCATTTTGTACGAAGGGGTGCTCGGATCAGGATTAATGTTCTGAAAGGTAATCGTAACATCTTTCGTTTCGGTGCCTTTGCTCGGTTCTCCTGAATTTCCCGGACTTGCGCTTTGTCCGTTATTACAAGCTGCCAGCGTCAATGCCAAGGCGCTCACCATCACAATGGCAAACGCTTTCATTTTTGTTCTGCTCATGGTCCTTTTCCTCCTCTTGTTGAAGCATTGCGCAATTTGCCCTCCTTATTGGTGGACACTCAATGCCCGCTTGTTCTTTTCATTATGTTCCATAGAAAAGACGTGAACAATGCGTGAACTTAAGGAGAAGGGTTTGTTTTTTCAAGCCCTCATTTGCGTGCTTCAAAATTCATTCATATCATAACTTGCAATTTATCTAGAACACAGGCATAATATGAATAAGATCATATTATGATAATGATTATCATTATTAAATGATAAATACACATATACTTTAAAGGAGGCAGGACCGCAGTGAAAGAAACTTTCAGTAAAACCTCCCTGCATATTGATGATTATTTGGACCTTCTCAATCTTGCCGTACAAGTCGGAGATACCAAGTGGCAAAAAGAAATTACCCGTAAACTTCAAGCCTTGAGTGTCCTTCAGACAGAACAGGTTGAAATAGATTAACTTCCCCAGTTAATACTGTCCTTAGTTAAAAATGCTAACTAAGCACCACTATACAAAGGACAACCAGGATATCATAAAACTTTTGACCGAATCCATGAGAAAGACCTTTCATGTGAATAATAAATGAATTGGTTATAAGAAAAAGAGCACAGCCTTTAAGGCTGTGCTCTTTTATTTTGCTTGGCGACGTCCTACTCTCCCAGGACCCTGCGGTCCAAGTACCATCGGCGCTGGAGGGCTTAACGGTCGTGTTCGGGATGGGTACGTGTGGAACCCCTCCGCTATCGCCACCAAACATGAATTTACATCGTAAATTCTACATTCAAGGTTACACCCTGAAAACTGGATCCGAAACTCATTTGCGTTTTATCTTAGGATAAGCCCTCGACCGATTAGTATTGGTCAGCTCCATGCATTACTGCACTTCCACCCCCAACCTATCTACCTCGTCGTCTTCAAGGGGTCTTACATACTGGGAAATCTCATCTTGAGGGGGGCTTCACGCTTAGATGCTTTCAGCGCTTATCCCTTCCGTACATAGCTACCCAGC